>JAPOOU010000279.1 GCA_026713245.1 Chloroflexota bacterium | reverse complement strand
TCGACGCGCCAGCCTCGTAAGGTTTTGAGCGGGATCTCGATCAGGGATCTGACGAGTTGGAAGTCGCCGTCGTGTCGATCGAGCAGGTTGAGAGCCTCGATTTTTGTATCGAGTGTGTAGCTTGCTTGCATGGTGGGGAATCCTTGTTTGCTTGCGTGATAAAGGGAAGATAGCATAAATGTTCTAGCAAAGGGCGACTATATGGTCGCGGTTTCGGGCGGGAGGGCGCAGAAAGGTTTTAAGCACCGAGGGTCGCGTAGGGCGCGTAGACACCGACCGCCGACACTGACCGGCGGCGCAGCAGGTCGCTCGCCCGTACACGTTTCGACGTGATTGCAGGTGGTATTTTCGGGCGACCTGATAGGTCGCCCGCTACCGCTGAGACTTGTGGTTTCGGGCGACATGGTAGGTCGCGTAGACACTGACCGTCTGTCGCCCCAACAAGGCTTGTCCGGTAGTGGTGGTTAAGCGCTTCATTTGTCCTTTTCAATGCGGTTATCCAGCCACCTTTAGCCGGAAAGCGGGCGACCTGATAGGTCGCCCCTACATAGCTTGTCTTTATGTTGTGGTTTGGTAGGCAAAATGGCGTCATTATCTTGCTGTCGAACGTGTCTTTGCGTCCATTTAGATCAACAAAACAGAGTAGCGGACAAGGCTCACGGATCGTTGCTTATGCGAAATTTGCATTATGTTATTGGTTCTGCTGAGAGATTAAGTAATGGGAGCAATGCGAGTTTTGAGTCGTTGTGGTGAAAGTATTGATAAATCTATAGAATGCGCAAGTTCCTGAACGCGGACACAGTTGACATCGTGACGCGCCACCATAGAATGGGATTATTGAAGAGGGATTGGAGAGCAGAGTGATGCCGGTTGTCAGCCCCGAACAAGTTGAGCAATATCACCGCGACGGATACTTCGTACTGGAAGCGGTCATCCCCGAAAACATTCTGGAAGCGCTGCGCAGCGAATGCCTGCGCTATGTCAATATTTATGAGAAGGAAATGGAAGCCAAGGGTGTTAGGACCCAAGACATCAATCATTACAAGAAACGTTATTTCATCAGCAATCGCAGCGTAGATAGTCCGATCATGACCGAATTCCTGTTCAGTGAACTGATGGCGGGAATCTGCCGCGCCACTTTGGGCGATACCGCTTACCTCTTCCATGAACAATACGTGGTCAAAGCCGCGGATACCGATTCCAAATTCGCCTGGCATCAGGATTCCGGCTATGTCGGGCATTATCACCGCGCCTATCTCTCTTGCTGGTGCGCGCTGGACGATATGTCGATTGAGAACGGCACAATTTTCGTGCTGCCTTATCGACGAGATGGACGCGGCAGCACCGATGAGATCATTGACCATGAGGTCGAAGATCGGACGAACGACAAGGTCGGATACAGTGGCGATGACCCAGGCGAGCCGGCCATCATACCCGCCGGCAGCATCGTCGTCTTCAGCAGCCGCACCTTCCACCGCAGCGGACCTAATATGACCGACAAGTATCGCCGCTGCTACCTGGCGCAATACTCCGCCGAGCCGATCATGAATCGCGACGGCACAGAGTTGTGGGGTCGGGCTGAAACGCTTTTGAAAAATGGCGTCCGTCTTGAGCCCGCGCAATGATCGCGCCGGGATTACCCAAATAGCTCCAGCGTGCCGCGCATTTCCATCGGCAGGCTGAAAATCTGCCAGGCGGCCAGCATCATCAGCAGGAATACCAGCGCCCAAGGCAACAGACCCGGCAGCGCTTTACGGCGATAGAGGCGCAGAGCTGTCTTCTGGGCCAGGCGCAAGCTCCAAAGAAAACCGCCGATCAGCGCCAGGGACTGAAGGACGCCGATAAGGGCAAGGTCCAGGCTGAAGCTCCAGCTTTGCCAATCGCCCGCCGCGCCCAGAAATTCTTGAATGACGGGGACGATCAAACCCGGTCCCGTCAGCAGATGAAAGCTGTAATGAGCGAACCAGATGCCGAAGCCGATCGGCACAAAAGCCGGCGCAAAAGCAGCCACCGTATCGCGGAGGGAGTCCCTGCGCGCGTAGCCAGCGCCTAGCCTGCCGAGATATGCCGCGCCGGAGGCCAGCGCCACCGGCAAAAGCAAATTGCTCAAGCCAAAGATCAGGAGCAATAGCACAAACTCGCTGGTGATGCCCAGGTTCAGCGCCAGCCATCGCTGCAAGTCGTAATATGGCGGCACCATGCCAAAGGCGTTGGAGACACCCATGAAGGCCAGTGCGATCACGAGCAAGGACAGATCCCAGCGCCGCGGCCAACTGTCGCCCCGGCTCAATTCCCGCCCCGGCGCGCGCGTAAACAGGCTGACATTGTCGTGGGGGCAGGCGCGCACGCAGTCGAGGCACATGGTGCAATCCATATTGCCGCGAATCTGCGGCGCGAATAGCTCGGTGCCACAACCGAGCGTCCCCCCCGGACCATGCTCGACCCGAAACTCACGCGGGGCGTCAGCGCCGGCGATAGCGATCTCATCCAGGCGCACCATGGTTTGCGGCGCATAACTGCCGTTGACGCATTCCTTGCCGACGCAGGTCGCGCAGACATCATGAGACTTCACGGCGATCTGAGTTGGCGAAACAGTCGAATAAACGAAATTGAAGGCGCCGAGGGGGCAGACATATTTGCAAAATGCCGACTCGGTGAAGATGGCCTCCAGGACGAAGGATGCCAGGAAGTAGGCGACGATCACCCAGGCCGTGAGCCAGGGGCTGGCCCAGAGGTTTAAGTATTCGTAGACGGAAAAAAGCAGAAACAAGCCGATAATCGCGATCCATTTGTTGCGCAGTTGCTGGGGAAAGCGCCGTCCTCGCAGGGATAGCCGCTTCGCCAGCGTGCGAGGCAGCGTAAAGGGACAGCCCATGCAGAACAGGTTGCCCGCCAGCAGCAGGACCAGCACCGCAATGCCTCGGAATTGCACCCAGGGTCCAACCGTGGCCAGATTGCGGGCCGCGGTCTGCGGTCCGGTAAAGCCGTCGACAATTAGCGCAATCGCCATCAAACCCAGGACCGACTGCATGGCCAGCCTGCCATAGCGGGCGCGCAGCAGCCGACCCACGATTGGCGCTCGCAGCAGGTCAAAGCCCAGGGCGGGACGATGATGGATGGCGTTGTTGCGATCATTCATAGCAGGGCCCCAATTAAACCGCCGCGCCGGACAACAGCGTGAAGAGGACATAGGCCAGGTAGAGCGCCAGCAAGGCGATGCCCTCGCGCCGGCTGAGCATGCGCTGGCTCTGCAAGAGTAGGTACAAGATCACGGTCGTCCCGACGAGTATGGCGATCGACATCCACAAGCCATTTGTGCCTACATGAATCGACGCCATACTGCTGAACAGGATCGCCAGGACCCAGGGAAAGCCCAAACCGATGAAAATGTCGAAAATGTTGGAGCCGATGGCGTTGGCCACGGCCATGCCGCCGCGCCCATCGCGCGCGACATCGATTGACGAGATCAAATCCGGGGCCGATGTGCCCGCCGCCAACAAAGTCAGCGCCACAATCACCGGCGGAATCCCGATGCCGGCCGCGAGCACGATGGTCGATTCGACCAGGATATAACTCAAGGCGATGATCAAGGCGATGGCGACTATAAATGTCCAGACGTAGTTCTTTTCCGGCGCGCCGGTGAGCAGGCGCAGCGGCTTGGTAATAGCGGACTCGATTTGACGCATGGCGCCGTCGCCGCTGGCGCCTTTCGGTTCGACCGTGTTGTCGACGCTGGCGGCGGGCACATCCGTTCTGGACGAATCTTTGTAAAAGACCAGCAGCAGCACATAGACGACATAGGCCGCCAATCCCAAAACAGCTTCCCATAGCAGCACTTCGCCGTCCACAAAGATGAATGCCAGATAGCCGATGGAAAGCAGGTAATAGAGTGTGTCGCGCCGAACGGCGAAGAGATGAATGTGCAAGCCGCCCGCCACGACCGCGGATACACCTGTGATCACCAGTATGTTGAAGACAGCCGAGCCCACAATTGTGCCGATGCCGACATCGCTATGCGCGCCACCGCCGGTGAATAGCGCTATCAGAGCAATCGCCAGTTCCGGCGCCGACGAACCCATCGCCATCAAGGAGGCGCCAGCAACTTCATCGGATAGCTTCAGGCGCAGCGAAATCTGATCCAGACTAACGATGAAAAACCCTTCGGTTATCACCGACAGTACATAGACCGATACCAAGATTAGTGCCAGACTCGCCAGTGTCTCAATCAAGTTCATCCCCGATTCGCAGGTCGATCAAGTGCCCGCAGGACGCTGGTCTCTTTCACTCTCTTCGCGTTGACCATTCCAGCGCGCCACGATGGCCCGGAAAACCATCGCCTGGGCGCGCGTCTCGTCGGGCGCGGCGCAGTCCGCCTCCAGCCAGCGAACCAGATGATGAATGGCGCGGGCATGCAAGTCGGCCGGAAGATGCCAATCGCTGCTGAAGATCTTATGCCGGCGGCGCTCGACCATCATGCGCGGGGAAACCGCCCTTTCCGTATAATGCAAGAGATCGACAATCTGAACGCGCGCGCCGGTCGAACGCAAATATGCCATCATCATCTCGTCGGTTCGGAATATCCCGTGACGGATGCCACCCGCCCCGGCGCCCAGGTTGGCCAGGATCTCGTCCCATTTGCCGTGTACGACGGCCCAGGGCGGCTGCGCGTCGCTATCAAGCGGGGCGACCCGCACGATCAACAGACGCCCGAACGACTTCAATACGCGCCTCGCCTCTTGAATGCAGCGCTGCCAATCGTCCAGAAGGTGAAAAACGCGCAGCGCATGCACGAGATCAAAACTGTCATCGGCAAAGGGCAGGCGCCGCGCGATATCGACCTGCGCCAAATCCGTCGCCTTGCCATTCTTCAGTTTAGGCGCGATCCGACCCATCATCCCGCGCGAGATATCGACGCCGACATAGCGGTCGCCCCCCGCGAAGAATGTGGCCCCGATCAAGCCGGTTCCAATTGCCAGTTCTAGGATGCGCGGATTATCACGTCCTGTCAGATACGACAGAAGCGCCAGCCGGTACTGCTCGGCGACGCCGGGTCGAAAGGCGCGCGTTTCATCGTAATAGGCTACCGCCCGGTCATAATTCACGGTCGTCATCGCATGGCACCATCGCTAGAATAAGTCTCTCGCGCAAGTAATACGATTATAACATTGAAGCCGGCGCAATTAGACGCCGACACCAGCAGATGACAGGAGACAGCATGAAGACCGATGACATCAAACTGCTTTACCAATACAACGATTGGGCCAACAAGCGTATTCTCGCGGCGGCCGACGACGCGACGCAAGAACAATTGACGACGCCTAATGAACTGGGCTGGGGCAGCCTGCGCGGGGCGCTGGTCCACATCCTCGATGCCGAATTCGGCTGGCGCAAGTTCCTGAACGCCGAAGAGGGTTCGCGCGATCTGCTCAAGGATGAGGACTTTCCGGATATCGCCGCGCTGCGCCAGCGCTGGGAGGCGGAAAACGAAGCGCTCTGGGCCTACCTGGACTCGCTGACCGACGATGAGCTCTACGGACCGGTGATCAGCCAGCGGGGCGATACCGAGTATCGCTGGCTCTTGTGGCAATGCCTGGCGCATGTTGTCAACCACGGCACGCAGCACCGCGCCGAATGCGCCGCCCTGCTCACCGGCTTCGGGCATTCGCCGGGCGATGTCGATTTCACGCTCTTCCTCAGCAGCCGCGAATAAACATCAGCAGGGCGGCCTGATGAATCTGGCAGGCATTGAGTTGCTCTTTCAATACAACGATTGGGTAAATGACCGAATCCTGGCTACGGCGGAAAATGCCTCGGTTGCGCGACTCGTCGCGGCCAATGACCTCGGCTGGGGCAGCCTGCGCGGGGCGCTGGGCGGAGGTAAGAGGCGCCTTCTGGAACTATCTCAAACAATTGAGCGGCGAGAAACTGGACACAGCCCTTGACTATGACGCTCTGGGCGGATTGCGCCGTCAAGCCCTCTGGCACTTGCTCGTCCACGTCGTCAACCACGGCACGCAGCACCGCGCCGAATGCGCTGCCCTGCTGACAGGCTTTGGTCACTCGCCCGGGAATCTCGATTTCACCGTATTTCTGTCGGAGCGTTGATGCGGCTGAATGCTGGGGGTCGTTCGGGCAGGGCAATCGCAGCGCATTTTTCCGTGAGCGCCGAGGACACCGAGGGTCGCGTAGGGCGCGTAGGGCGCGTAGACACAGCCCGTCGACACAGCCCGCCGACACGGACCGTCAACGGCGAGATTTTACTCCTTTTCCGGCAAGAAGGAGGCAGTGTAGGGCTTGATTGGTAGTGGTGGTTAAGCGCTCCATTTGTCCTTTTCAATGCGGTTATCCAGCCACCTTTAGCCGGAAAGCGGGCGACATGGTAGGGTCTGTTGAAATTCTACCCCATCCCCCGACCCCTTCCCCATTGCAATGGGGAAGGGGAGCTTAGTGAGCCGTTATGAGCCATTGTGGTCATATGTTTTTTATGCGACAGTGACAGAGCGTGGTCGCAAATCGTGATATTCAACAGAGTCTGGTATGTCGCCCCTACAGATCCTTAGATTTATGGGACATTTGACAGGAAAATGGTTCTGGGGCCGGCGAGTGCGTCAGTCGCCCGCGCCTAGCCGCAGCTCCCCTGCGTCGTCACGTAATCGGC
>JAPOOU010000240.1 GCA_026713245.1 Chloroflexota bacterium | reverse complement strand
GGTTGTTAAAAATGCTGCTGTTGTTGATGGTGGCGGTGACGCCGGTGTCAAAGAAGATGCCGCCGCCGTTCACATTGATTGATGAATTACCGTGAATGGCGCTGCGATTGATGGTCACGCTGGCGCCGCCGCCGGCGTATATGCCGCCACCGCTGCTTTTTGATCTTGAATCGCGCACAGTGACTTGATTAAAAGTCAGACTGCCGGCCTCCACCCGAATTGCCCCGCCACTTGACGTATTGTAGAAATCGGTAAGGGTTAAATTGTTCAGGGTCAAATTGCCGCCGGATCCGATTACAACAGCTCTGGGTTGAGGGAATTCCATGTTGTTGGCGAAGATAATGGCCCTGCCGCTGATCGTAAAGCCGTTGCCGTTGATGGTGATCGCGCTGGTGATTTGCGGAAGGGCGTTGGTGGTCAGGGTGAAGTTGCCGGTGATGTTGATGGTGTCGGCTTCGCTGTTGCCGTTGGCCGAGTTGATGGCGGTGGTCAGGGTAGCGGTGCTGTTGGCGCTGAATGTAGCGGCGTGGGCGGGCGCGACCGACAGCAGAAGAAATAGCAGCGTAATGAGCATTAACTTGAACGCAAAGGCGGAACGAAAAAAGAGCGACATAGTATTACTTATAAATATTACGGGGGGGGGGAGGGGGTAAAGTTATCATTACTGCAAGCTCCCGCAAGGCTTCTGAATTGACGGTTTGGCCTGGGCGCGTCATGTACTGTCATGGTGAAGCTCTCTCTATGTTAACAAGCGCTTGTCTTTAGCCCTGGAGACACAGTTTCGACCAGGGACCGTCTCTTTCGCCCTGGTAGCGCGCTTTCACGCGGAAGCACATGGTTTTTCCGTAGGGAACATAGATGCCGCGCAAGCTGTGTCTTGCGCGACAGCGCCGCCGGCCGCGGTCACCGGCAGCAGCGCAACCGCCAGCGCCAGCGTGATTCTGGGCAAAGCGGTTGTGTCGGGACGCATATATGAAAATCCTGTCTTATGGCAGACGTTTCCATTATAGTGCCATTTCATAGATTGTCAAGCATTTGCAGGTTTTGGATTCCGGCGGTCAAAGCGCATTAGGCGTTAAACTTGTTATGGGGAATGTTGCGCCATCGGCGTCTTCTTCTCAGTTCGACGCTATTTTCCCAGGCTGAATGACAAACACCGTGTTCTGAGGTCGACTGCGTTAATGAAAAATCAGGATCGCCGCATAGCTCGCGCGCGAAAAGCGCCAAGCGGCGCTCCAATCAGCATGAGCCGCGTAGATTGATCCGCCGCCTCTTCATTTTCCGGGCACGGCGCCTCCAGCCAACTCCCCTCTGTGTCCTCGATTTAACTCGGCGCCCTCGGTGGTTACGGAAAATGTGCTGCGATTGCTCTGGGCTAGAACTCCCTAACCTGAACAATCAGCGGCTGCTATGGTATACTGCCGGTTCCGACAGTGAATTGATGCAACGAGTTAAGGAATATGGCGACAATCGAAGAACAAGTCGAAGTATTGATGTCCGGCGCGGCCTACGGCGATCCGGCGATTCGCGACAATATGGCGAAGGATTTGCGCGAACGCTTGCTGGAATGCCAGGCGGAAGGGCGACCGCTGCGCGTCTACTGTGGCTACGATCCGCGCACCTCCGATTTGCACCTGGGCCACACCATTACCATGCGCAAGCTGCGGCAATTCCAGGACTTCGGGCACGACGTTACCTTCCTGATCGGCACATTTACCAGTTTGATCGGCGATCCCTCGGACAAAGACTCGGCGCGGGATCAATTGACCATGCAGAATGTCGAAGACAACGCCCGCACCTACGCCGAGCAAGCTTTCAAGATTCTCGATCGCGATCTGACGCGGGTCCGCCGCAACGATGAGTGGCTGGCAACCCTGGATTTCGCCGACATTATTCGGCTGGCGAGTCATTTCACGGTTCAGCAATTCCTGGTGAGGGAGAACTTTGCCAGGCGCATCGACGAAGGCAAGGCGATCTTCTTGCACGAATTCTTCTATGCGCTGATGCAAGCCTACGACGCCGTCGCCCAGGAAGCGGACGTGCAAGTCGGGGGGCAAGATCAACTGTTTAACATCCTTGTGGCTGGCCGCAAGCTGCAAACGGGATTGGGCCAAAAGCCGCAGATCGCCGTCATCATGGGCGAGAGCTTGCCCGGTACCGATGGCGATGTGAAGATGTCCAAGAGTTTGGGCAACCATATTCCGCTCTTGTCCGAGCCTTGGGACATGTACGGTAAGGTCATGAGTTTGCCCGACAAAGCGATGGGCATCTATCACAAGCTGATATTGGGATGGCGGACGGCGCAAGTGGAGGATCTGGAGCGAAGGCTGCGATCCGGCGACTTGCATCCCAATGAAACCAAGATGAATCTCGCCGGCGAGATTGTCAGCATCTTTCATGGCAAGGCCGATGCGCAAGCGGCGCAAAGCCGCTGGAACGAAGTGTTCCGGGGCGGCAGCGGCATACCCCATGATATTGATGAGGCGGTGGTCGCGGCTACCGAAGAGATCCGCGATATCCTGGTTCGGCTGCGGATGGTCGGCAGCCGAGGCGAAGCCAGGCGACTGATTCAGCAGAATGGCGTGCGGCTGAACGAAGAAAAAGTGGATAGCTTGCAAGCTGTCGTTTCGCCGGAAATGCTGCCGGCAATCTTGCAGGTGGGCAAACGTCAGTTCGTTCGTCTGGTGAAAGCCGAGTAAATCGTACTGAGGCATCCTTTTGGCAGAGGACCCCCAATATACAGTTGACGAGCAAATCTGCGTCTGCATATCAAAGCAAGTCTCGGACGGCGATGTCTGGGCGCAGGGGATAAACACGCCGCTGGTTTCGGCCGGCTTGATCCTGGGCAAGATTCGCTATGCGCCGCGCGCTCGCTTTACTTCGGCCATCGGACAGGCTCTGGTTCAAGATTGGGGTCCCTTGGGAATCACGGACATCGAAAGCCTGTGGGTGGGCAAGGGACTAATCCATCTCGGTTTCGCGGTCGGCGCCGCGGATATTCTGCCCAAGTATCGTCCGAAAGAGTTTTTCCGCCCGGCCCAGGTCGACAGCCGCGGCAACTTCAACAATATTGCCTTCGGCAAGGACTATCACAAACCGCGTATGCGCCTGCCGGGCAGCGGCGGCATTCCGGACGTGACGCCACTATATGATCACAGCTTTCTCTACGTGCCGCGTCATTCGCGCCTGACGTTTGCCGCGAAGATCGATTTCATTAGCGGCATGGGCCACGCTCCACAACGCACGCAAGGGGGAGGACCCCGCTACCTGGTATCTGACCTGGGCCAATTTGACTGGTTGGAAGGGCGTATGCGAGTCACCTCGTTGCATTCCGGTATCGACATCGACAGGGTCGAACGGAAGACCGGCTTTGACCTGGTGGTTGCGCCGAATCTTTGCAGGACCCCGCCGCCGGACGCGGAAGATCTAAGACTCTTGCGAAAAGAGATCGATCCACTGGCGACGCGCAAACTGGAGACCCTGGGCGGCGCTGCGCGCAAAGACATGCTGCGCGAAATCTTGCGGCAAGAAGGCGCGCTCTAGCTAGTCTATTCCTTAGACGTGGTCGCCAGTCGCCAGGAATTAATGCCGCGAAAGCGATCGGAAGCCGCCCCGATGAATCCCAGTCGGACACCATCGATCGAATCGCGGACGATCATGGAATAGAGCGGGTAATACAAGGGGATGGCGATCGCCCTTTCAGCGAATATTTCTTGAAACTGCTGATACATTTGGTGGCGGGCAACGCCATTGCTGGCCCGGCGCGCGCTATCGAGCAACTCCGCGATCTCGTTCTCGGCTGCGTTGCCGTAGTTCTGACCAGTGCTGGATTGCGCTGGATGCCAAAAGCGATAGACGTCGGGTTCGCCTCCAATGCGCTGCGAAACGATCGCCGCATCGAAATCGCCGGCGCGAAGCCCTTCCATCAGCAGATCGGGCGTGACTGATGCGACCTCTACTGCCAGTCCTATGTCGCGCCATTGGGCGGCGATGTCGAAAGCGAGCGCGGGCGAGGAGCCGGAGTCTTCCACGAGCAAACTAAAAGGGGCCGTCTGGGCGCCTTCGCCTGCTAATTCGTCGCTTGCATCCGCATCTGAATTTGCGCCGGAAACCCCTTCAACCAGTGAGGCCGCAAGCGCCGGGTCATGCGCGTTCCAGAATGCCGTCGCCTGATAGACCGGCATTCCCGGGATTAGCGGGCTGTCAGCGGCTAAAGCCTCATCCGCCAGGTGCGCCTCGACAAGCGCCGTCTGATCGAGCCCCAATGCCAGGGCGCGTCGCATGCGCCTATCGGCAAATACCGGCTTCTCCCAGTTGAAAATGAGGATTTGCAGGGTCGAATCGACAACGGTATACAGACGCGCCTGCGGCAAACCAAGCAGATCCTCTCGCGATCCAACATTTGCCAATACATCGACGTCACCGCGGCGATAGGCTTGAATCGCATCATCCTCTTTCGCATAAAGATTAAAGAGCAGTTCCCGCAATTGATGCCTGTTTTCCGCGCCGTCCCGCCCCACGTAAACTGGCGAAAGTTGTAGCAGAATGGCGCTGACCGCGCCCGATGGACCAGCGCGCATTTCGCCAAGCTGATAGGCTCCGGCGCCAATTGGCGACAAGTTAAATGGATGCTCTGCCAGCGCCAAAATTGTCGTACCGCGCAAGGCATGTTCCGGCAAGACGCCAATGGTCAATAGGCGCGTGAAGCTGGCCAGCGGCTGCGCCAGGCGAAAACGCACCAGGTGATTTCCCAGCTTCTGTGTTTCGACAGTGCGCCAGAAGTCAGCGCTTGGCGAGTAGGCGGCGTAATCCGGATCGCTGAGCAAGGACATAGTATACAAGACGTCATCGGCGCCGAACGGGACGCCGTCTTGCCAGTGAATATCACGACGCAATTCCAGCACATATTCGAGCTTGTCGCCCGATATGGTCAGGTTTTCCGCCAGATCAAGCACCGGCGAGCCATATTCGTCAGTAGTGAAGAGGCCACGGAAGATCAGGCTGGTAATGTCTCGGTCAACGGGATTGAGCTGCGCGAAGACCGGATTCAGGCGCCCGACCCTTCCCACCAGACCTTCACGGTATGTTGCCCCATCTGTGGCCTGACTTCGGGCCACGGCAACTTGTTCTTCGACGGGCGGCGTGGAACTGGGCCCGGGGCTGACTTCGTCGTCGCTGGGCGCGGGCGTCGACGCGGCGGGCGGCTCTACTTGCGCTACGCGGCTTACACGGAACGCGACGGCAAATGCAAGAACGGTCGCGGCCAGTATCAGCGCCAAAAGATGCAAACGGAATCCGCGAAACATGACCCGCCTTATTAGTCTAGATCACGGATAGTTGATATCTCGCTGTCGAATTGTCGATAACTGAGAATTGATCGCTTTTTTTGAAGCCGAATTAAGTGACTTGAGATTTAACCGGTCGTGGCGACAGAGAACAGCGCTATGCCAAGAAAGGCGATGCACAAGAATATCGTGATGCGAAAAAGCGTTTTCTCCAGCCCGCGCCGGGTGCGGGCAATGCCGCCCCCGGCGTCGCCGCCGAGCAAGCTGCCCAAGGCGCCGCCTTTGACTTGCAGCAAGATGAGAATGATCATCGCGATAGATATAATGATAGAAGAGACTTGCAGGGCAACTGCCATGCCAAAGCTCCTTGATTTCTACTCCGGTACGAAACACGAATAGTGTAGCACCGCTTCGCATCTGTGACTAGCCTTGAATGGAGAGCGAGCGCAGCCACACTTGATATACGGCTTGCGCGCCTTTTAGTCGCGCCGCTCCAACAGGAACTCGATCGCCGCCTCGAGCTGCAAGTCTTGTTCCCGCTCCGCGTCAGTTTCCGGGTTCCATTCGACGATGATATCCGGCGTGATGCCCTGCGCGTGAATCCAGGACCCGTTGGGCGTTAGCCAGCGCTTCACCGTAATGCGCACGCATCCGCCATTGGCCAGGTCAGGGACGATATTTTGTACCGTCCCCTTGCCAAAGGTCGTCTCACCAATGATAGTGGCCACTCGGTAGTCCTGCATGGCGCCGGCAATCACTTCCGATGCGCTGGCGCTTGTTTCATCAACCAATACGACTATCGGCACATCGATATCGGCGTAACCGCCTCGGGTGCGGGTGACTTCTTCGCTCTGATCCCGCGACACCTGCCGCAAGAGCACGCCGTCCTCGATGAACGCGCTGCCGATTTCTATCGCGCTCGCCAGCGTTCCGCCGGGATTGGCGCGAATATCGAAGATCAATCCGTTGGCGTTATTGACGTCAAGCTCTTCAAAAGCTTCGTCGAGTTGCGCGCGCGAGAGGTCGTTGAAGTCCAGCATTTTCACGTGCGCGATGTTGTCCTCAAGGATCTCGTAGGAGACGTTCGGCAATGTAAAGACCTCGCGCACGATCATGAACGTAAGGAAGTCTTCGTCGCGCTTGAAGGTAATTGAAACCGTTGTGCCGCGAGGGCCGGGGACAAGCGCACTTAATTCCGCTTGTGTCATGCCGCTGACCAGTTGGCCGTCGACAGCGTAGAAAACATCGCCGGGCAAGACGCCGGCGCCTTCGGCCGGCGAACCGGGAATGACCGTGACAACCTCGATTTCTCCGGTATCTTCTACTGTGCGGATCGTAACGCCGATGCCGGAGAATTCGCCCGAGAAGTCGATGGCGCGATCACACAAGTCGGGCCGGATGTACCCGCTGTGTTCATCTTCCAGCGCATTGACCATCCCGTCGATGGCGCCGTTGACCAGTGTTTCAACATCGACGGGATCCACATAGCGAGATTCAACAATCGAAAATGCATCCCAGAAAGGCTCGAAAGCTTGGTCGGTATCGCTTAAAGCCGTTCGCCCTTGCGCGTCGCTACGGTTGGACAGCGCCATGCTGCCCGCGACAAAGCCGATAAGAAAAACGGCTGCGGTCATCAAAAGCGGTTGCAGGACCCGGGCATGGCGCCGGAAGAACGGCTTCGAAAGCATCATGAATCTCCGTCAATTGAGCGGCTTCAATACCTGTATAGTATACGTTATCATGGCGATATTGCGGAATCGCAAACAGGTCCGGCGGCATTTGCACAGCTGTCGGCGCTCGTTGCTCATCAATGTCTATACAGGGAACGCTCGAAGAAATGGCCGAGAATCTCGTCTCCATTGAAGAAGCGGCAGATCTTGTCTGCGATGGCCAGACCCTGGCTCTCGGAGGCATGACCCTTTATCGGCGGCCGATTGGATTCGTCAAGGCTCTGCTGCGCCGATCGCCCCGACCGCGCAACCTGACGCTGCTCAGTTTCACGGGGAGCATGGAGTCCGACCTATTGATCGGCGCCGGTTGCGTCCGACAGCTGCGATCGGCTTATTTTGGCTTGGAATCCTTTGGCCTGGCGCCGATGTTCACAAAGTCTGTTCAGTCGCAGCGGGTCAAGGTGATCGAAGAAACCGAAGCAAGCATCGTGATGGGGCTGCGCGCGGCGATCGCCGGCGTAGGATTCATGCCCTCGCGCGCCTGGCTGGGTACGGATTTGCCTTCCTTGCGGCCCGATGTCAAAACGGTGACGGACCCCTACACCGGCGAGGAACTGTTGGCCTTCCCGGCGATCCCCTGCGACGTCGCGGTCATACATGGCCTGGCCGGGGACAAACACGGCAACGTTCTCATCAACAACAATCTGGGCATCGACATGGAATTGGTCTATGTGGCGGATACAGTTGTAGCGACCGTCGAAGCCCTTGTCGACGAGCTGCGCCCGACCACAGAGGGCGTCATTATCCCGTACCCCGGATGCGACATGCTCGCGCATATGGCAGCCGGCGCGGCGCCGACGAGTTGCTATCCGCAGTATCCCGTGGACGGCGGAACCATCTTGAAGTATGTCGAAGCCTGCAATGCCGGCCGCTTTGCGGACTTCCTGGATGACTTCTTAATGCAATAGCGACCGTCGGACAGTGCATCCTTTCCGGTTGAAATACTTCGTGGCCAGTCTTCGACAAGACATCCTTTACCCAAAACAGGAATGACGTTGGTGAGGGCGACTTGGTGGACGCTGTTGAAAAATAGGTTTACGTCTTGAAGATTGGTCTCTTCTGAATTGTTTACACCCCTCCACAACGCTTTGGGGAGGGGCCGGGGGAGGGGTTAGAGTAGGACTTTAACAGTGTCAACCGGCTCGCCCTTGCCGAGATTTCGCTTTTTGAGGGCTGGCGCTTGATCCGCCAATGCACTG
Source organism: Chloroflexota bacterium (assembly GCA_026713245.1). Taxonomy (GTDB): domain Bacteria; phylum Chloroflexota; class Anaerolineae; order Aggregatilineales; family Phototrophicaceae; genus UBA6055. The sequence goes on along the minus strand of JAPOOU010000240.1, from coordinate 52,828 downwards.
ATATGCAGTCTGTAGCGTCAGGCATATTGCATGGAGAACGCGTCGCCGGTATAATCAGAGTACAATCGAATATGTCGAGACTTGGGGAGCTTGCGGCGGCAAGCTGAGAGGGCGCGAAAAATCGCGCCGACCCATCTACCTGATCCAGGTAATACTGGCGTAGGGATGTCCACCATGCACGTAACTGAACCACCCTTGTAGACATCCTTACAAGGGTGGTTTTCATTTCCGATCAACAGGATCGCCGCGGTCGCCGCGGTAGCATCCACTTAGAGGAGCATTTCATATGTATACAAGAACAGTTCTCGCCCTGTTGGTTCTAGTCTTCATAGTGACGACGGCTTTGTCCCAGGAAGATGACCGTGTCGTCGTCGTCACGCACGACAGTTTCGCAGCCTCGGAAACAGCTTTGCAGGCATTTGAAGCCCATACCGGACTGACCGTTGATATACTGCGCGCGGGCGATGCCGGCGCCATGGTGAACCAGTCGATTCTGAGCGTGAACAATCCCTTGGGCGATGTCTTGTACGGCATTGACAACACCTTTCTCAGTCGCGCGCTGGATGCCGAGATATTTGTACCGTACGAATCGCCTGAGCTCCAATTCGTCGACGAGTCCTTTGTTCCAGAGGTAGATCACCTGGTCACGCCGATTGACTACGGCGATGTCTGCCTCAATTACGACATCGCCTATTTTGGCGACAACGAATTGGACTTGCCTTCCAGCCTGGCGGATCTGACTTTGGCCGAGTACCGGGGCTTGCTCGTCGTCGAAAACCCGGCTACTTCTTCCCCGGGCCTGGCCTTCTTGTTGGCGACAATTGCGGTATTCGGCGCCGAAGGAGATTACACGTTTCTCGATTATTGGAGGGACCTGCGCAGCAACGACGTGCTGGTCGTCGACGGCTGGACAGAAGCCTACTACGGGGAATTCAGCGCGCCCGGTCGCGACACGGGTACGCGTCCGCTGGTCGTGAGTTATGCCAGCAGTCCGCCCGCCGAGGTGCTATTCAGCGAAAACCCCGAGGACGGTCCCTTCACCGGCGCGCTGGTTGGCGACGATATGTGCTTTCGCCAGGTTGAGTACGCGGGCGTCCTTGTCAATGCGGCAAATCCCGAAGGCGCGCGGCTGTTTGTCGACTTCATGCTGAGCCCGGCCTTCCAGGAAGACCTGCCGCTGAACATGTTCGTGTTCCCGGTGCGCGAAGATATCCTGCTTCCAGACATCTTTGCCGAGCTGGCGACGATTCCTGAACAGCCGGCCGCGCTTGACCCGGCCGAAATCGAAACGAATCGCGAAGACTGGATCCGAGCCTGGTCCGAGGTCATGCTGCGCTGATGCGCTTGCGCGGAAGTTACGGGTACGCCGTCTACCTACTGCCCTTGACCTTTCTGGCGCTATTCTATTTCTATCCGGTCCTGGCGATCTTGGACATAGGCCTGCGTCCGGATGGCTGGCTGGATCTCTCCGCGTTCCTGCGCTTGCTCTCGACCGATTACTACGCAGGCGTGTTTCTGTTCACCCTGTATCAAGCCGCGCTCTCCACGGCCTTGACCTTGGTCCTGGCCTTGCCCTGCGCATATGTCTTTTCGCGCTATCGATTCCCCGGCAAGTCCCTCTTGCTGGCCCTGGCAACGCTGCCATTTGTATTGCCCACAGTTGTAGTCGCGATGGCCTTCATGTCCTTGATTGGCAGGCGCGGTTTAGTGAACGACCTTCTGATGACCTTGTTCTCCCTGGACTACACGCCGGTTCAACTGGAACGCACTTTGGCGATCGTAATCATTGTGCACGTCTTCTACAACTTCGCCATCGCCTTAAGAATCATGACGAGTTACTGGTCTGCCCAGGGTATCGCGGCGGAGGAAGCGGCTCGCGTACTGGGCGCGGACGAATGGTCGCTTTGGCGCGATATCAGATTGCCGCTAATACGGCCCGCGCTGCTATCGGCTGGCGCGCTCGTCTTCATGTTTACATTCACCAGCTTCGGCGTCGTCCTGATTTTGGGAGGCATCCGCTTCGCGACGCTGGAGGTCCAAATCTACTATCAAGCGATTAGCCTCTTCAATCTGCCGATGGCTGCGGCGCTTTCGCTCCTGCAAATTGTCGCGATGTTCGCGTTGATGACCGTATATACGCATTTGCAGCGGGGACTGCAAGCCGCCATCGGCGGTGGCAAGCCGGTGGCCCGGCCCGCCAGGAACCTGCGCGAAAGATCCTTGGTCTGGGGCGTCGTGATCTTCATCTTTGCCTTGCTATTCACGCCGCTTCTGGCGCTGGTTGCGCGTTCGGCGCTGAGTAACGGCGCGTTGGACTTGAGCAATTACTGGGCGCTTGCCGAATCGTCGCGCGGGTCGCTGCTGTTTATCGCTCCCATTGAAGCCGTCGCCAATTCGCTTCGCTTCGCGCTGATATCAACATGCATGGCGCTGATCATCGGAATCATCGCATCCTTCATGATTGCCGGCCGCGGACGGCTCGCGCGATTCATGGATCCGCTGCTGATGCTGCCACTGGCGACCAGCGCGGTTACCCTCGGCTTCGGCTTTATCGTCGCCCTGGACGAGCCGCCGCTAAACCTGAGGGCATCCTGGCTCATTATCCCCATCTCTCATACCCTTGTTGCTTTTCCTTTTGTCGTTCGCAGCGTATTGCCGAGTTTGCGGGCGATTCCGCCCTCAGTGCGCGAGGCTGCGCAGGTCTTGGGCGCGCGGCAATTTGACTTGCTGAGAACTATCGACTTGCCGCTGGTAAGCCGGGGAATTGCGGTCGGGGCGACCTTTGCGTTTACGGTGAGCATGGGCGAGTTCGGCGCTTCGCTCTTTGTCGCGCAGCGAGAGTCCATAACGATTCCGGTAGTTATCTACAGACTAATCGGCGATCCCGGCATGACATCCTATCGCCAGGCGCTGGCGATGAGCGTCATTCTGCTCTTGGTATGCGCCTTGGGTTTTGTCATGATTGAACGCCTTCGCGTCGCTGGAGTGGGCGAATTCTGATGCTTCAGTTGAAAGATCTGTCTCATGCCTATAACGAGGCCGTTTCGCTACGGAACGTCAACTTGCGGGTCGCGAATGACGAGATCCTCTGTCTGCTGGGTCCCAGCGGCTGCGGCAAGACCACGCTGTTGCGCATCGTTGCCGGCCTGATCTCTGACTATACGGGAGACGTAATGCTCGACGGGCGCGATCTGCGTCGCCTGGCTGCGCACGAGCGTGGCTTCGGACTGATGTTTCAAGATTTTGCCCTGTTCCCGCATATGTCGGTATCCGACAACATCGCATACGGACTGCGGCGACAGCGCATGGCCCCGACCGATATCGGAGAGCGCGTGCAAATGATGCTGGACCAAGTTGGCTTGGGGGCTTATGGCGAACGTGACATAGGGACATTGTCGGGCGGCGAACAACAGCGCGTCGCCTTGGCGCGCAGCCTGGCGCCCGAACCGCGCCTGCTGATGCTGGATGAACCGCTTGGTTCGCTCGATGCGCTGCTCAGAGACAAGCTGGCGCTCGAATTGAGACAGATTATCAATCGCGCCGGCTTGAGCGCGCTTTACGTCACGCACGATCACCGCGAAGCCTACGCCATTGCCGACCGGATTGCAGTTATGGACAAAGGAACGATCCGGCAGTTGGACCGACCCTTTGACTTGTATCACCATCCAATCGACGAGAATGTCGCGAGATTCCTCGGTTTTTCCAACATTTTTCAATTTGGAGACAACCGGTTTACGCGAGAACTGCGGGCGAAATTCCTTCCTGATGCCGCCGATAGCGACGCCTTCTTGATCCATCCGGACGGGATTGAACTTGACGGCGAGACCGATCCCGCCGCGATAGCGCATCCCGGCCGGATCGAGTCTGCTGTCTTTCGCGGCGAATACAGCGAAGTCAGCATTCGCTTGCCGCAGGAAAGAGTGACATTGAGATGCAAATCACGAAACGCGAACCCAACTGTCGGCCGATCCGTCACAGTTTCCGTGAAAAGTGGAGCCATTAGGCGGCTGAAGTGACCCCGACCACAGGCTAATAGCCTATGCGCGGAGCTGCAAATGCAACTATAATTCGATGGTCAATCGCTAACCGAATTGGGAAGTGGTGAATTTCGAGGAAATGAAAACCTGTCTACCCTCATGAATTCGCAGATAAACTCCCCTCTCCAATGCTTTGGGGAGGGGCTGGGGGAGGGGTTAGAAACGGCGATACTCCCAATATTCACCGCTTCCCTGAACTGAACGGAAGAACGCACCATGCCCCGCGCATTATTCAGTGTTTCAGACAAGACCGGAATCACCGAGTTCGCTCACGCCTTGCTGACCTACGGTTGGGAAATCGTCGCCAGCGGCGGAACGCGCAAGACCTTGGAAGAATCGGGGGTTCCAGTCACAAGCGTCGAAGGGATTACTGGCCAGCCCGAGATGCTGGGCGGCCGTGTCAAGACGTTGCATCCGGCGATCCACAGCGGTATCCTGGCCCGTGACAACGAGGCTGACTTGCGGGAGATCGAAAGTTTTGGTTTCGCGCCGATCTCGATGGTCGTCTGCAACCTTTATCCATTTGTAGAAGCAGCGCTTACCGACAACGTCGATTTGAGCGGCGCTATTGAACAGATTGATATCGGTGGGGTGACGATGTTGCGCGCGGCGGCCAAGAACTTCCAACGCGTGATAACCATTTGCGATCCGGACGACTATGTGCAAATTATGGGGGCGCTGCACGAGGTGGGGCGGATCGACATGGCGCGCCGCCGCGAGCTTGCGGTCAAGGCTTTTGCCCATACCAGGGATTACGACGCGGCAATTCACGCCTATCTGTGCGAATCCGGCTTGCCCATTCCAGAATCCACGGGCCTGCCCGAAAGCATTTCCATTAGTATGCTGCGCAGCAATGAACTCCGTTATGGAGAAAACCCTCATCAGAGCGCCGCCTATTATTCCTCGCGTGTATCCGACTCGCCATTGGGCGCCGCGCAACTGGGTGGAAAACAGTTGTCCTACAATAATATTCTCGATGTCGATGCCGCCTGGCGCGCTGTCAGCGGCTTTAGCGAGCCAACGGTTGTAATCGTCAAGCACCTGAATCCCACCGGCATCGCGTCTGCCGGCTCCATCGCCCAGGCATATCCTCAAGCCTTGGCTTCAGATCCGGTTTCGGCCTTCGGGGGGATAATCGCCGTCAATCGTGAGGTCGACGAGACCTTTGTCGCCGCCCTGGAGGCCTTGTTCGTGGAAGCCGTTATCGCGCCCTCTTTTTCGGATGAAGCGCTGGGTCAACTGCGCGACCGGCGCAAGAACTGCAGAGTCTTGCAGATTGCGGACCCCTATGGAGCTAGTGGCCTGGAAATTCGCTCTGTTATGGGCGGGATGCTCCTGCAGACAATTGACATGGGCGACCCGCCCGAGGTGGTCATGCGGACGGTTACTGCCCGCGTGCCGCTTGATGCGGAATTGCAGTCTCTGCGCTTCGCCTGGAAAGCCGTGCAACATGTCAAGTCAAATGCGATTGTGCTCGCTCATGGCAGGCGAACAGTCGGCATCGGAGGCGGATTGCCCAGCCGGGTAGACGCGGTAGAACTTGCAGTCAAGAAGGCCGGGGACGAGGTGACGAGCGCAGTCATGGCCTCGGATGCTTTTTTCCCGTTTCCCGATGGCATTGAATCCGCGGCGCGGGCGGGGGTCACCTGTGTCATACAGCCGGGCGGTTCCATTCGCGATGCCCAAGTCATCGAAGCGGCCGACTATTACGACATGGCGATGATCTTCACCGGGGGGCGGCACTTCCGCCATTAGCTGGCTTCGGCTTCGGCCAATTCGGCTTCATCAAACTCCCCGTTTTTCGGCTTCTTGCCGGTAAAGGGAATTTCGCCTTTTTCCCAGGCGACCAGAAGCGGTACCGCCGTAAAGATCGACGAATAGGTCCCCGATAGCAGACCGATAAATAGAATCGCGATGAATTGCTTGACGGTTTCGCCGCCAAATAGCAAGATCGCGATCATGATAAAAAATGCGTTCAGCTGTGTGGCGAGCGAGCGATGAATGGTCTCCCAAATGCTGCGATTGACGATCGTCTCGAAGGGCTCGCCGAGATGCTTCGGGATGTTCTCGCGAATGCGATCAAAAACGACGATCGAGTCCTGCACGGAGAAGCCCACAACCGTCAGCACAGCTGTCAAAAACAAGGCATCGATTTCCCAGCCGAGCAATAGCCCGAAGAGCGACATGACGCCCATCACCACCAGAATGTCGTGGATCATGGCCGCGATGGCGCAGACGCCGTATCGGATGGCATTGGGCACCTGGCGAAAGGCGATCACGATGAAGCCGGTTATCACCAAAGCGCCGACAGCCACCGCCGCCAGCGCGGAACGAGTGACCTCTTGACCGATGGTCGCGGAAACGGTTTCCACGCGGAAGCTGTCTCGGTCAATCGGGGAAATCGCCCCCAGACGAAGCAGGATGTCATTTGTCACCTCTACATCGTGGAAACCGGCGCGCACCGACCAGCGATAATCGCTTGCCGCGCCGATCCGCTGAATGATGATATTCTCGTCGCCGACCGCGCCGAATACATGACGGATGCCGTCTTCGCTAGCGCCGGCATCCTGGAACTTCAATTCGTATATGCTGCCGCCGACAAAATCTATGCTCAGGCGAAAGGGTGAGCCGGTCGCAACTGTCGACAAGAGCATGACCACCAGTCCAGGCACGATGACCACGGCGGATAGCAGGAAGAACCAGCGGCGTTTCTCGACAATCTTGAACATTTCGACCCTCGTTTTCAGTAGATTCAATCGCTCGTGCAAGGAACGGCTTTGTCAATTTAATTGAGCGCGGCAGGCCGTTTCGCGGGCCCGCGCCGAGCGGCTCTATACGCCTAGCAGCGCGCGATTGCGATCGACGGTTTTACGGAATACGCCGACGAGAATATACAGAAAAGTGCGCGTAACGATCACCGCCGTAAACAGATTCAAGACCAAACCAATCGCCAGAGTCACGGCGAACCCCGCCACTATGCTGGCGCCGGGCGTCTGCCCGAACATAAAAAGAATCCCGCAGATGATGATCGTCGAGAGATTGGAATCGCGTATGGAAGTCCAGGCGCGGTCGAAGCCCGCCTTCAGGGCATCTTCCAGCGCGAGGCCGGCGCGCAATTCCTCTTTGATCCGTTCGAATATGAGGATATTGCCGTCGACAGCCGTTCCGATAGATATCAGAAAACCTGTGATCGCCGGCAAGGTCAGCGTCACTGGCAAGAGCTTGAAGACGGCGATATTCAAGAAAATGAATACGATCAGCGCCAGATCCGCCGCAAGGCCTGGCAGGCGATAATATATGAGCATGAAGGCGAGCACCACAAGGACGCCGACGACGCCGGCTTGCACGCTGAGCCGCACCGATTCTTGTCCAAGCGTCGCGCCGACTTCCTGCGTACTCTCAATACGGAGCGGTATCGGCAAGGCGCCCGATCGCAATTGCAGGGCCAGGGTGTTCGCTTCCTGTTCGGTGAATTGACCGGAAATGACTCCGCCGGTCGACAGTTGCGCTTGTATCGTGGGCGCGGAAAGCACTTCGCCGTCCAGGACAATTGCCATCGGTTGCCCGATGCGCTCCCCGGTGAAGCTCCCAAATACACTCTGGAAATCTTCCTTGATCTCGAAATTGATCAGCCACTGAGGATTCCCCGTACCTTGCGCGGGGGCTAATACCGCGCTCGCAGCCTGCAAGCCCGCGCCGGTCATCACCGTGCGGAAGGGCAAACCATTCACGGGATGCGCCAGCCGCCCGGCAAGCGGATCCTCTCCGCCGCTAAGCTCCCCACGCAGCGCGACCTGTTCACTGGTGACTATCTCCCGGCCGATCAGCTCCGGCACCTGGTTCGACAAGCCGCCGAAGTCAACAAACTCCAACAATGCCGTCTGCTGAATTGTGGCGATCGCTTGTTCAGGATCGCGAACGCCGGGCAACTCAACAAGTATACGATCGCGACCTTGCACTTGCACCGTCGCTTCGGTCAATCCCAGTGCGTTTACGCGGCGCGAGACATTGTTGGCGGTTTCCGCGAGTTCTTCTCCGGTGAAGTTCTGCGTCGGGATATCCGCCTGCAAAAGCACCCGCAAGCCCCCGACGAGATCCAGACCTAGACTCTGCGTGATGTGCAGCACAAATTCATTAACGCCATCGCCGTTGGCGTCAATTTCGAGGTTCTCGCTGCAGCGAAGCGACTCGATTTGCTGCGCTGTAGCATTTGCACAGGCTTCGGTCTGAACACCCTTGAACTCGGGAGGACTGGCGACCCAAATGCAGAATATGCTTAGCGCAAGAACAAGCATCAGCCATCGAACATGACTGCTCATAGGCGGGGCCTTTCGTGTATAGGGTCTTTGTCAGGTGGTTCCACGCTCTGCCCGCTGCTCACTCAATCCTATATTTGCATTGCGGGCGATTTCATGTGAATCATAGACCTGTTGCAACGCCGCCGTCAGCAACTTGATGGTAACGCCGTCAGCGATCTCTACGAAGGAGATGCCGGTATCAACATCAATATCTATGATTTTGCCGACGATGCCGCCATAGGTAACGATTTCATCGCCGACGTGCAAGGACCGCACGACTTTCTGTTTGTGCTTGAAAGCGCGCTGCTTTGGGAAAATGAACATGGCCCAGTAAGCGCCCAGAGCGAGCGACAGAATGGCGAATACCAGCACGAACTCTAACATGGAGGGTTTCCTGATCGGTATGAACCGCGCAATTATATAGGCGCATGCCGTCTTAAGCCAGTGTAATTGACAGGTCCAGGGCTTGCTTGACCATTTCTCAAAACGAATCTACAATACCAAAGTGGCATTGTTGTCGATTGGTTAGGGAAACTATCATGCTAAGACGATTGAAGAATGCGCGTTACGGCGTCTTTTTTCTGGCGCTTTTGCTCGTGTTGGTATCCCAGCCAGCGACAGCCGGAGATACGATCATCAGCAACAACTCCGGCGCCGGCGACCAGGTTTTTGTCATTGAAGGCGAACCTTCATTGGTGATGAATGGTTTTGATCTGGCGCCCTTGGGCCTCGGCTTTCCCATTGCTCTTGACGCCGTCACCATATTCGTAGACCGTGCCGTACCTGGCGTCGCTGTGGATCTGCTCATATATCAAGACGCAAATGGCGGCTCGCCCGTTGACGCGTCGCTGATTCATCGGCAGCAAGTTGCAATAAACGGATCCGGCGCCAATCGGATCCTTCTGGATCAAGCGGCGATTGTGACGGAACCGGTAATCTGGGTCGGATTCTACTTGCCGGTTGGCTTCCGTTTTAACGCCGATACCTCCGGTTCATCCGTGCTCACATATTGGGCCTGGACGCCGGGCGGCTCTTTTGATGTCAATGCTTTGTCAAACGCGCAGGTCCTGGGACCTGCCGACGGTAGCGAGCCGGTTGAAATAAATATGGAAGGCATCGCGCGGATCACAGCTGAACTACGCACGCCGTTTTTTGAAGAGACAACAAACGCTGTTCTTGTCGGCAAGCAATTTGTAGACGACTCCGAACAAGACACATCCGTTTTGCAGACCTATCCCTATTGCGGCGATTTGTTTTATGATCCCGAAGATATCGACATCTCCGGAGAGGGTACGTTCACAATTTCCTGCGGCGTCAACCGAGAGTTCGAAGCGCCGACAAATGTTGCGCAACCGTCTGGCGAGTTGCTCGATGTACAGCGCGCTGGCCATCTATACAAGTTGGTGGCGAATATCCCACAAGAGCTGCATGTTCACGGCGCCATTGGCACTTTGCCGGTGCCGGTAACGCACTGCATGCGTATTCAGGCAATTGACCTGGAAGAGGCGATCATCGCCGAAGCGCGCGATATTCCGGAGCGTTGGTATGTATTGCCTTCCGTGCGCTTTGGAGACCTGGTCTGCGTAGAAGTAACGCATGCCAGCTACTTGTCCTATTTCTTGCCGCGTACTGACGACTCGCCGCAGAATGTGAACCTCGTGCTCGGTTGGTCGCGCATCGATCCCCATCCGCTTGAATGCGGGATTTTAACCGGATTTAAGATACCGGTGGTCAATACCGGTCAGAGTTGGTTCGATACGCCTTCTACGGATGTCAAAGTGATCGTCGAGAATATCCATATAGGAACCGGAACGGTAACCGGAGCGATGGAACTGAAGGTGCCGACATCCAAACTGGGACCGGGCCACCGTCAATTGCTCGAGATTGGTCCGATGATTGTGGACCAATATGTTCATGAGCTTCACCGCCTGCAGATACGGCTTGACTTCGACGAAAAAATCGAAGAGACTAACGAATTCGACAACATCTGGTTCAGTGAATATGTGCTGCAATGGGCCGGTGGCAGCCAACGCTGCTTCGATAGAACCTGGCATACTCAAACGCCGCACCCGAGCGCCTCATTGGATTATTGCTTCATCGGCAGGCCCTATACCAGCGGCTCCGGCAAAATTTTGATTCCCTACTCGCCCGCCTGCGATATTGAATTCCGCTCTGGACATGTTGAGGCGCGTCCCGGCGCCGGAAAACCGCGGCAATTCAAGAGAGGGGATTGCCACATTGCGATCAGCATCAAGGTTGTCGGCCAGAGCGCCAAGATCCTCTATCGCAAGATCGATGTGCCGGATTCGGATTCGCCATGCCCTAGTGGCAGCAGCGTGCGAGACTACATCGATAGAGACGATAGTGTTCTGGTCATCGATGTCGACGGCGCCTGAGCGGGCTAATGGCAACCTTTTTTGGGCCGGGAAATCGCGCAAACTGGAGTCTGGGGTAGCGTCATGCGTGTTGTCACAAACAAAAAACTGGCTCGCCGCAATCGCAAGTTAACCAACTATCTGTTCTTTGGTACGTTCGGCGCTCTAATTCTGAGCTTTTTCGTGATCAATGCTTCACTGTTCACGGGAGACATTCCCGATTCTCTCGGCGTGATCTTGCAGTCCGCCATGTTGCCTATCGCCTTCATTCTGACTGTCCTTTCGGTGCGCATGACAAATCTGTGGGCTCGCGTTCCGCGCCCGGAGAATGCGATCGCGGACGGCTTGAAGGGCTTGAGCAACAAGAGCGTCTTGTACAACTATTATCATTTTCCGGCGCGCCATGTGCTGATTTGCCCACAAGGGGTATATGCGATTGTCACGCGCTGGCACGATCAGGAATACACCTACCGCGACGGCAAGTTCCGCAGTCATCGCAGTGTCATCAGCAAGTTCTTTTCGCTGTTTCGGCTGGATGGCGTCGGCAAGCCACTTCGCGATGCCGAGATTGCTTGTCAAGACGTACAACGGTCCATTGATGAAATCGCTCCCGATATCGAGGTGCAAGCGATCGTGGTCTTTGTCGACCCGTCGGCGAAGATAAACTTCGAGGACGAGCTGGATACGCCCGTTCTTTTCGCTGATACGAGACTGTCGCCGAACCTTAAGGACTTCATGCGCGATGCAAAACGCCGGATATCGGAACAAGCCGGCGACGCAAAAAACGCCAATCTAATGCCGCTTTCCGACGAACAGATCGAAGCCTTCGAAAAAGCGACTATCTAAGCCCGCATGGCGCGACCCATACGTCCGGCTATTCTAATACTGATAATTTGGCTCGGCTTTGCCTTGCGCTTGCACGAACTTGCTTCAGTCCCGCTGCGCGGCGACGAAGCCTTCAGCGCGCAGAACTGGGCTGGCATTCCCTTGCAACAGTCCCTGACGGAAATCGCAACGCTTGAGCCGCATCCACCGCTGACTTACGTATTGTTCCGATTTTGGCGGCTGCTCATCGGTGGAATCGACAGTCCCTTTACCTTGCGCCTGCTGCCGGTCTTTGGCAATTTGATCGGCGTCGCCGCGGTATACGTCTTGGCCATCCGCCTTTGCAGGAAGCGAATTGGCGGCATTGCCGCTGCGCTTATTTGGGCAATTCATCCTTACGAAATCTGGCATAGCCAGGACTTTCGCAACTATGCCGTCTGGGCCGGCCTGAGCGTCACAAGCTTGTGGCTGGGCCTGCGCCTGATTGATTTTCCGCTTAAGAGAAACTGGCTGCTCCATGCTGTGCTGGGCATTTCTGCCGCGCTGATGTTTTACACTGAAGTTTTCATGTCGATTGCCATGGTATTTGTCGCCATTTGCTACCAGAAAAGCAATCGGCGCTTCATGTCGGGATTTGTCTCATTGCAGGGCATCGTGGTCTTGATCGCCTTGGCGGCTTTCCTCGTTCTGCAAGCCGGGCTTCTAGCCTCGGGCGCATATCCCGGCAACCTTGAGTCCCTAAATATTCCCGATTTCTTACGTCGCTTCCTGCCGGCCTTGACCCTGGGAGAGACCGCGCCGGGATCCTCACTCTGGTTGTGGATCGCCCTCGCCCTTGGCTTCCTTACAGGCATTGTCGCTTGGGGCTCAAGGCGCGAGCTTCAGTTTATCGGGGCTGTCATTCTCGTGCCATTCTTGCTGCTTGGGGTCCTTTCTTTGCGTGTTAACATTTTCCATCCGCGTTACGTATTGGCGACGGTTCCGGGCTTTGTTCTGCTGATTGCCTTGGGCAGCGCTCGCTTGGCCGTCTGGATAGCCAAGGCTGCCGGAACGCGGCCTGGATACGTCATGCCGCTGCTTCTGGCGCCCTGGATTATTCTGTCAGCCTTGTCGCTTCGCGCCCACTACAACGACGCGGCATTCCGCAAATCACCCGCTTGGGACGAGCTGGGCGCCTTCCTCAACAATCGAGTGACAATCGACGATCTGGTCATTCAGCTAAGCGCGGACCCCGCCTTCAGCTATTATTATCGCGGCCCGGCCGAAGACCGCGCTCTGCCAGCCGGGCCTTTGCAACCCGCAGACAGCGTCATCGACGAATTGCAGGCGGCTCGGGCGCGCTACAACAGCATTTATGTCGTGTCGAATGCGATACCGTCCTGGCCGAATGCCCGCGTAGTCGAGGACTGGATGGGGGAAAACATGCAACCGGTCACGCTCAGCGACGCCTCCGGATTGGCCATTCGTCAATACCAGGAATGGACCGTTTTGGATAACAGCGCCATACCACTGGCAAGCTTTGTAGGCGCGGTTGACTTGCTAGACTACCGCTTCTTCGACGAACCGCTGCCAACTGGCGAGTTGCTGCTGCGCGTTTATTGGCGGCCCCGCGCTGTCACCGGAAGCCCGCTCAAGTCATTTGCCCATGTCTATGGCGCAACGAATCCCGAAACAGGCGCGATTCTTTGGGCGCAAGACGACCAGTTCCCGCAATCCGGGCGCATCGACAGCAGATCCTGGGAGCTGGCCGAGGTCTTCCGTGATGTTTACTATTTGACGGCCGAAACCCTGCCAGACGGCAGCTATGAGTTGCGCCTCGGATGGTATGACCCCGCAAGCGGCGATCGATTGCTTACAGATGCCGGATCGGACAGTTTCTTGCTCCAAGACTTCGACTATCCGCCGCGGCCCTGACGATAGCCCTACCAGGCTGCCCGGCCTGTAGATTTGATCAACTGCTCCCGGTAGTATGTCAATTGAAGAAGTGAAGTCGAGATGCGGGCTGGACAACTCGCGTAATGCCCCGCGCTTATAAAGGGACGCCGCGCTTTCTCGCCCGCGAACGGACGTTTGGCATGCGGTTACAGAAGCTGATCATCCGCACCTGTCTGGGAATGGCCATTGCCGTGTTTTTCGGCTTGGCAGCCCAGGCCCGGATGGAGGATCCCGGTTCAGGCCCGGCGGCCGAGGATTTGGCAGTTGGCGTCGAGCGCTATACCGTTCGCCCCAATGACACCTTGTATTCCATCGCAAAGCGCTTCAACACCAGCGCGAAAGCCCTCCAGTCGCTGAACGACCTCAAGGACGCTCGTTTGCTCTTCGCGGGCGATGCGCTTCTCGTGCCGCGCCTAAACAAAACCGAAGTAGCAGCCTATCTGATACAACCCGGCGACTCCTTATTCAAAATCGCCCAACGCTTTGAAACGACGGTTGAGGCCCTGCAGTCGCTAAACGGAATCGGCGACCGCGACCATATCGTGTCGGGTCAAACGATCCTTTTGCCCCAATACGCTGCAAGCGCGCTTCGGCGCGAATTCGCTCACGGGATCACGCTATTCCCGGACCTCGAAAGCACGCCGCAAATACTACGCCGTGTCAAACAGCTTGGCGTCAATTGGGCCAAGATCGAAGTCAGCTGGGCCGATGTGGAACCGACCGCAACCGTTTTCGCCTTTGAAGATTTGGATGCCCTGATCGAAGGCTTGGACCAGCTTGGGATTCAGATCCTCCTAAATGTATATGGGGCGCCGAAATGGTCTCGCAGGTCATATACTTCGCAATTGAACAGTTTGCTGCGCGCCAATACGGGACCCCCGGCAAACCTGAAGAACTTCGGCAATTTTATGAGCGCATTGGCGGCGCGCTACGCGGGCATTATCGATGCTTACGAGATCTGGAAATCGCCCAATCTCCTGAAATACTGGACCGCGCCAGTCTACGAACGGCCGCCAAGTTTGGGCGCCTCTGGAGATTACGGATTCCCGGACAAGATAAGAATCGGGGCCGCCTATTACGTGGATTTGCTGAAGATCGCCTTCGAAGCCATCAAGTCGGTCGACAGCGGCGCGCTTGTGATCACCGCAGGTCTGGCGCCAGTCGGCTTCACCGACAATTACAATGCTGTAGAAACTGGCGCGTTCTTGGGCGATATGATCCGTGAAGGCGCTGCCGACTACAGCGATGGCATCGGCGCGCTATTCGGGGCGTCGGCCGTCCCCCCAACATTATTCTGCTGCGAACAGCCGCCGGGCGTGGACACGCACTACGAATCGCATTTACAGTATTTTCGCGAGATCCTTTATCTTTATCACGATGTTCTCAGTCGGAATGCATCAATTGACATGCCGATCTACATTACGCAGGTGGGCTGGGGGACGACCGAGGGATCTAACCTGGCAATTCCGTCCAGCGGCCTCGAGTGGCTCAGGTATACGGACCAGGACGAACAGGCGCTTTACGCCGCGCAAGCCTACAATATTGCCTACGGCTTAAACTACATTGAGGGAAACTTCCTCTACAACCTTAATGGTTGCGCCGTGGGCGACAGCGAAGCCTGTTTCTTCAGTCTTGTTGACGCCGATGGCGCCCACAGGCCCGCCTTCCAGTCATTCGCGGAATTAGCCAAAACCGCGACAAAATTCTGACATAATAGATCAAGCCTTGTAACGCTTGATTGGTATTTCCCTTCCGGCTTCCAGTCTGCGCCCCATTGCTCCAGTCAAGCCCTGTCTGCGTAACGTTTTCTCGCCAAGATTACAGGTTCGCGCGCGCTTAGCTCCCCTTCCCTGATGCTTCGGGGTTTCCGCCCCCCGTTTAGCGGGGGGACCGAGGGGGGCGCTGGGCCGGGGGATGGGGTAGAATTTCGGCGCATGAATCGCAATACCAATCAAACCTTGTAGGGACGACGCTTGAGTCGCCCCAAAAATACCCTCAGTAAGTGTAAGTAAGTCGCGCAAAAAGTGAGCCTTGTAGGGGCGACCAATCTGGTCGCCCGCCGCCGCTGCCACTTGTGGTTTCGGGCGACATGGTATGTCGCCCCTACAGTGCGCCTCCGTAGCAAAAAAACATGTACCACGCCCGCCACATAATCTCGACCGTGGCGGAAACGCCAGGGTCGAATCGCGCGGTGATCACTTCTTCGCATGGCCAACTTGGCGCAACTCGCTTCATGGCTCTGCTTACCGGCTCGTCCACTCAAAACTACGCCAAATACCCGGCGCGCCGACGATTGTGTAGACGCCCTGATCGTCCCCCCGCGCGACGCTCACGCGCCATTGCATGATGTGAGACTCTCCATCTGCGGGCGCATACCCCGAAGGCACGATCAGGTCATTCGATATGCTGACCAATGGCAAAGACCAGTTGGCAGTCTGATCAATCAGTTCGACCAGGTACTCATCCGCGTCGTTTATGCCGTTGATGCCGACCCATTGCAGCCGCAGTTCGCTTGTCCGGACCAGCGCGCCGTCGGCCGGGAATATGAGGCGTGGCGGAAGAAAGGTGGCGGTCGGCGTCGCGGTTTCGTCCCCGGTCGGCGTCGGCGTTTTGCTCGGCAGCGGCGTCGGCAAGGGCACGAAGACGCACTGGCCGATCTGAATATTCGGTCTGCAGTCGGGTCCGCCACTTGGCTCGGTGAAGGCGCAGCCGAAAAACTGGATTTCCTTGTTCAGTTGGCTGAGGACTTCCAGCGTGGTGCTGTATTGTTCGGCGATCGCCACGATTGAGTCCCCCGATTCAACTTCGTAGCAGCCGACGCTTGAACCGGACTGAAGCAGCGCGCCCCGGTCCTGGTTAACGCCGATAGTCGCCAGGATCGCTTCCGTGGCGCTCGCGCCGACAGCTGTTGCAGTTGAGGTTGGTCGCGGTATGAATATCGTATTGCCGACCGGCGGCAGCAGATCAATGTGACTGATGTTCTCGTTGAGGGCAACCACGGTCGCGGCAACCTCCAGGTCGTAGCCGAATCCATGCCGGGGCAATTGAATGATGTAAAACAGCGTGTCATCTTCCTGGACCACGTACTCGAAAAATGCTGATGTCGCCGTGGCTATCCTGGTCGGCGTCGAGGGCGCCGCTGTGTCCGTGGCGGTAGCTGTCGCGATTTCCAACGTAGGCATGCGCGTAACGGTCGCGGAGGGCAGCGCTTTGGCCGTGGCAATCAGCGGCGGTCTGGCTGTCGCGATTTCTTCCTGCTCGACAGTCGGCGTCATGGTAGCCGCGGGATTGCCTATGTTGCAGGCGGACATGGTGAAGAGAATGGCTGTCACAAGACTGCGAAAGGCATGACCATGTTTCACGATGTACTGCCTCCAGAGCCCTCCCAAACCAAAGTCCGTATACCCGTCGCCTGCGGCGAAGCGTCGGTAGTTTGGTCAACTATCGACACTTGCCAAATATACGTGTGGCGTTGGTCATCGTCCGCCTGCCATCGTCTTGGCAATATGAAAAAAAGATCGCGCGTATCGGCCGTGAACCTGTCGACGGCGCCGACCTCGGAAAAGGCGACCCGAAACACTTCATCCGCCGCCAGCGTCCCCGTGGCTACCCAACGCAGAGTGATCTGGTCGCTCGCGCCGAAAAACGCGCGATCGGGCGGGCCAACAGCGAATGGCGCGTTGACCGTGGCCGTGGCCGGCGGCACAGGGGTTTCGCTGCCGGAGAGTGTTGGCACAGGCGTTATGGTGGCGGTGGGCGCCGGTACGCGCAAGGTCTGCCCTTCGATCAATTCGACAATGCACTCGCCTCCACCGTAGGGCAAGCTAAAATCGCACAAGGCAAATGCCACTTCCGGGTTCAGGTCGGAAAGGTTCTTGGCGTCGGTATCGTATTGCACGGCGATGGCGATCATGCTGTCTCCTGCGGCAACCGTATGCCATGTCAATCCCGGCAATATCGTGGGCGTCTCCGTCGGCGCGAATGGATCGAAAGACAGCAATGCCAATCCCTCTGAGGCTGGCGTATCATCCACGCTCGCGGCAGCGTTCAATTGTGGAACCGACTCCGAAAGCGGATCGCGCGTGGCGCTGGGCAAAGGCACGACGATTTCCTGGCCGACCTGAATGCGCGTTTCATCAACGATACCGTTAATCGCTTTCACGGTTGGCAAGATATCCAGTTTGCGGTATCCGCAACCCGCGATAATGCTGATTAATGAGTCTCCCGCGGCGACTCGATGGATGCACGGCGACGGGGTCGGGGTTTCGCTCGGTACCAGCGTTGGCAAAGGCGTTGGACTGGGAACCGGGCTGGGAAAGCCCGGCGTCACAGTTGCAAAACTCGGGCGCGTAGGCGCCGCGCTCGGTGACAATTCGCCGAGCGGGACATTTTCGCGTCCAGATAGATCGCTGACAATTGCCAGGACAGTGACGCCCAGCAGCGCGATCCCAACGACGGCGATGCCTGCAAAGAGCCTGCGCGCAGTGACATTCAGCGCCCCCTCATACAGATCGGTCTCGCCATGACGATAGTCGTAGGCTCTCGGGGCCAGCTGGCTTTCATCCGCGAGCGCTTGCGCCTCGACATCCTCTATCGTCGTTCCGCAAGTCGAACAGGTGCTGGCATTGCCATGATTGCGCGCTTCGCAAATCGGACAGCGTTTGTATGATTCGGACAAGCGAAATCCTCCCTCGCAGACTCATTATACCGGATAGGGAGGGCGCTATTCGAGGCTTGCCGGATGACGCAGGCCTATCGTACGACGGCATTTGCCGATTCGATCTGCTGCGAGATTGAACTATCGCGTCAAGCTGGACAAGCGTTCGGCCACTTGAGTGTATGCCGATTCCAAATCAGCCAGCCGGTCGCGTTCTCGCTGAACGATCGCTTCCGGCGCCTTGCTCACGAAATTGTCGTTGTCCAGCATCTTCCGCGTCTTGGCGATCTGCTCGGTCAAACGGCTTACTTCGCCCTCCAGACGCTGGCTTTCCGCTTCAAGATCGAGCATGCCTTCCAGCGGCAGATAGAGCGTGATATCGCTGACGACGATACTGGCGGAATTCGCCGGCGCCGGATCCTCCGCGGCCAGCAGTTGCAGTTCTTCCACGTTGCAAAGCCGTCGGAAGATGTAATCATGCGCGGCCAGGTCTTTCTCGGCGGCGCCGGCCTTTGCCAGTGCTTTGATCCGCTTGCCCGGTTCGACCTTGTATTCGCCGCGTGTATTGCGAACCTCCCGAACCAACTCAAGAAAGAGATTCATACGAGACTCGATCTCGTCGTCGATGAGAGTCGCGTTCGCATCTGGCCAATCGGCAATGATAAGCGCTTCGCCATCGTGCGGGATGTAGCGCCAGGCTTCTTCCGTCATAAATGGCATGAAAGGATGCAACATGCGCAAACATGTGTCTTGCACCGCCACTAGAACGCGCTGCGTCGCAGTTTTCTCGCCCTCATTTCCCGAATACATGGCGTGTTTGCTGATTTCGAGGTAGAAGGGCGCGAATTCGTCCCACATGAAGGCGAGAATCTGGCTGCCGGCTTCGCCGAATTGATAAATGTCGAACAGGTGCTGCACGTTGGCGATCAGGCGATGCAGCCTGCTGAGAATCCAGCGCGCGGGCAGATCAAGCTCCTCGGCGGGAGGCAAGCCCAGCTCGAGCTCGCCTTCCAGGTTCATGTTGATGAATGACGTGATTTGCCACACTTTGTTGATGAAACGGAAGGTATGGTCAACGCGTGTTTCGTCCAGATTGACATCGTTGCCCGGCGTCCCGCTGGTGATCAGCGTGAAGCGCAACGGGTCCGCCCCCAGCTTGTCGACAACCGTCAGCGGGTCAATGACGTTGCCCAGGGATTTGCTGAACTTCTTGCCGTGCCGATCGCGAACCAGGCCGTGGAGATAGACGGTGTGGAAGGGCGGCTTGTCGGTGAACCACAGCCCCATCATGATCATGCGCGCCACCCAGAAAAACAGAATGTCATGACCCGTCTCCATGACATGCGTCGGATAGTAGCGCTCGAGATCGTCGCTTTCGCTCGGCCAGCCCAGGGTGCTGAAGGGCCATAGCCCGCTGCTGAACCAGGTATCCAGAACATCTTCTTCCATCACCCAGCCCTCGCCCGGCGGCGCGGCGCGGCCAACATGGATTTCGCCCTCCGGGTCGCCGTCTTTTTCCCGATACCAGGCCGGTATGCGATGCCCCCACCACAATTGACGGCTTACGCACCAGTCCTGGATGTTCTCCAGCCAATGAAAATATACTTTTTCGTAGCGTTCCGGCACGATTTTGATAGCGCCGTCCCGAACGGCCGCCATCGCCTTTTCCGCCAAGGGCTGGATGCGAACGTACCACTGTGTGCTCATCATCGGTTCCACGACTTCGCCGCCCCGCTGGCTGCGCGGAATGCGCGTGCTATACGCTTCGGTCTTGATGGTCAAGCCCGCCGCTTCCATATCGCGCCACAAGCGCTCGCGACAGGCATAGCGGTCCGCGCCCGCGTACTTGCCGGCATTCGCATTCATGCTGGCGTCTTTGTTGAGTACGTTAACCAGCGCCAGCTTGTGCGCTTGACCAATTTCGTAGTCGTTGAAATCGTGCGCGGGCGTGACCTTGAGCGCGCCCGTGCCAAATTCCATATCCACACTGTCATCGCCGATAACCGGTATCTCCCGCTCCAGGATTGGCACAAAGGCGCTCTTGCCGATGAAGCGCGCATAACGCCCGTCGGCGGGGTTCACCGCTACTGCCGTATCGCCCAGGATGGTTTCGGGGCGGGTCGTCGCCACCGGTATGTCTTCGCCATCGTCAAGCGGGTACTTGAAATAATAAAGCGTCACTTCTTCTTCCGAAGTTTCGACTTCCAGGTCGGATACGGCCGTCTGCAAACCCGGGCTCCAATTGACCAGGCGCGGTCCGCGGTAGATCAATCCCTGTTCCCACAGCGTCAAAAATGCCTGCATGACCGCTGTCGACAATCCGTCGTCCAGCGTGAAACGCTCCCGATCCCAGTCGCAGCTGGCGCCCAGCCGGCGCAACTGCCGCGTGATTGTGCCGCCGTGTTCTTCTTTCCATTGCCAGGTCCGGTGCAAGAATTCTTCGTAGCCCGCTTGCTCGCGGCTGCTGCCTTCTTCACGCAGCATATTCTCGACCTGCAACTGCGTTGCGATGCCGGCGTGATCGGTCCCCGGCACCCAAAGCGCCGCTTTGCCGCGCATGCGCTCGTAACGAATCATCAAGTCTTCAAGCGCGCCGAACAGCGCGTGCCCAAGATGCAAGCTGCCCGTGACATTGGGCGGCGGCATGCTGACGACAAATGGCTCGGCATCGGGTCCGGCCGCCTCGGGCTTGAACCAGCCCTTGCGCTCCCACCAGGCATACAAACGCGGCTCGGCATCGGCATAGTCGAAGTTGCGTGGCATATTGCTTTCGGCGCTTGCTCTCATGGCTCTTGTTCTCCTCCTGTTTACGTAAACCGCGTCGCTCATGCGACGGGAAGGGTTACGATTTTGCGTGAGCGCGACATTCCTGGGACCTTTTCGCTGCCGCCGAGCGGCTCCGTTAGGGATCAAAAAGCCTCCCGCCCTGTACAAGGACGGGAGGCTCAGCCCCGCGGTACCACCTTGTTTCAGCGGACAAAGGTCCACTGCGCTCGAAACGCGATAACGGGCGTGAACCGTCCCGAGTCTACTTGCGGATGCGTTCTTTCGGGCAACTCCCGGGCGACTTTCGACAAGGCTTCGCAAGCGGGCTTCCAGACTATGACCCGCATTCTCTGATCGAATAAACCCCCTTGCTCATGCGAGCAGAAGGTTTATTACTGTGCCTGAACGCGGCAGGCCTTTTCACTGCCGCCGCGCGGCTGATTGCGAAGGAGCTTGCCTACTCCTCCCGATCATCGTTTTGTGCTATTCGAATGTTAAGTTTTGCGACGCATGATTTTGATGATAGCCACCCATGGGACTTGAACCCATAACCTATCGCTTACGAAGCGATCGCTCTGCCAATTGAGCTAGGGTGGCGCAACATAACAACATTGTAGCCGCGCGCCGTCAGTCGATCAAGTGAAATCTGGATAGAGCACAGGGCAATCGCTTCAAATTGTTTTTAACCACCGAGGGCGCCGAGGACGCCGAGTTTGATTCTATTCAAGACAGAACTCCTTTAGGATCTTGGCGCTAATGGGTAAAAATGTCTGTACCGGCATCCAAAATAGCAGTGCAATTTCACAATTTTATAAATGAAAGACTTTTCTCTATGCTATCAGTATAACCAATAAAGTAATGCAACTTTTGCTAAAGCAACGCTCTGTAGAGGCGACATACCATGTCGCCCGAAACCACAAGTCGCCGCGGCGGCGGGCGACCAGATTGGTCGTCCCGGTTCACGTAAACCGCGTTGATCATGCGACGGGAAGGCTTACGATTTTGCGTGAGCGCGACAGACCTTTCCGCCGCCGCCGAGCGGCTACAAGGCTCGCTTTTTTACGCGACTTACTTGCAATTACTTCTGTGTTTCTGTAGTTAAATTTAAGTTTGTAATATATTCATAAAAGCGCATATTCATTTTGAAGCGATTGCCCTGGGACAGAGTCACAGATGTAATGGGTCAGCCAATGGCCTAGGGCTGTGTCTTCGCGCCTTGCCCCCTACACAGTCACCTCGAAACCCCCAGGGGCGACCGGCGGTCAGTGTCGGCGGTCAGTGTCTACGCGACCTACGCGACCTACGCGACCCTTGGGTCGCCCGAAACGCATCCCTCCGCGCCCTTCGCGCGGCAGCGCCAATCATACCCCGGTACTTTCTGCTATACTCGATTGAATATGCCGACGCTGAGGAACATGAATCAACGATGGAGATAATCGTCCTGCCGGAAGAGGTCGTCGCGCGGATCGCAGCCGGCGAAGCCGTCGAACGTCCAGCCTCCGCGGTTAAGGAGTTGATCGAAAACGCGATCGACGCCGGCGCCTCATCGCTGCGCGTGGAGTCTGTGGCCGGCGGCAGACAGCTGATCCGCGTGTCGGACAATGGCGCCGGCATTCCCGGTATGGAAATCGAGCTGGCCTGCAAGCGACACGCCACCAGCAAGTTGCGCGCGACAGAAGATCTGCAAGATTTGTCGACCCTGGGCTTTCGCGGCGAGGCTCTCGCCAGCATCGCCGCTGTCAGCCAAACCACCATTATCACCCGACATCGCGATGATCCCATGGGAATATCCCTGCGCTTGAATGGGGGTCGGGTTGAGCGTCAACGCCCGATTGGCGCCCCCGCCGGTACGGTTGTTGCGGTCGAGAATCTCTTCTTCAATACGCCCGCCCGCTTGAAGTTTCTCAAATCGGACCGAACCGAGAAGCGCAATATTCACGGAGTTGTCACGCGTTACGCCATGGCCTATCCGCATATTGCCTTCACACTGAAACAAGATGAGCGCGAGCAATTTCGCTCCTCCGGTCGCGGCGATCTTGCCGACGTCGTGGCGGGCGTCTTCGGCCGCAACCATTTCAAGCGCATGATCGGGATTGAGACTTCGAGTCCGGCCAGAATCGCGCAGCCGACCATCGCTGTTCGCGGCTACACATCCTTACCAGACTTAACGCGAAGAGATCGATCGCGCATTGCCCTCTTCGTCAATGGCCGAGCCATACAAGACAATTCCCTCAGCCACGCCGTCACCGGGGCTTATGAAGGCATGATCAAGTCCGGGACCTTTCCTTTTGCCGTACTGCTGATCTCACTGCCGACCGAATTCGTCGACGTCAATGTCCATCCCACCAAAGCCCAGGTTCGTTTTCGCGATCCGAGCCAGGTATTTTCGACTGTGCAGCGAGCGCTGCGCCAAGCCCTTTTGGAGGCGGATCTTGATGAACCAGATGCCGATCAGTGGCGGACGGACGGCTTCACAAATGAAGCCATAGACTACCGGCGTCCCGCGCCCTCTTTTGCCCGGACTGCCACAGAAGACTCCTTTCACGATGCCGATCTCGGATACATCCCGGAAGCAGCCGACGCCCCCGCCAAACCTCGCACGCTGCCGATTCTGCGCGTCGTTGGGCAAATTGGCGCTACGTATATTGTGGCGGAAGGACCGGCCGGGCTTTACTTGATAGACCAAAACGCCGCCCACGAGCGCATTCTCTACGAAAAGATCTGCGAAGAACAGCGCGCTGATTCGCCCCTCGCGGCGCCCGTGAGCGACAGCCAGACAGTCTTGCTGTCACCGGAGCATGACATTGTGCTGGGCGAATGCGCGGGGGTACTCTCCGAATTGGGATTCGAGATCGAATCCTTCGGACCGCATACCTACGTCTTCCGGGCCTGTCCACAGGTCATTGCCTCGTCCCGCCTCGCCGACGTATTCCCCACCATGCTGGAGAATCTGTCGCGAAAGCGCAAGGGAAGGGAAGAAGCGATTGCCGCACTGGCCGCGGTCGCGGCGGTCAAAAGCGGACAGATCTTGTCCATGGAAGAAATGCAATCGCTCGTGGCGCAGTTGGAGCGTTGCGCGTCGCCCTTAGCGTCGCCCAGCGGAAACAATACGCTGATTCGCCTGACGCGCGAACAATTGGCCCTCGAATTCCGCCGCGCTTGATGAAAACCGCCCCCGTAAACCGGCAGACTACAAAGCCACCAATCACGTCGCCCGAAACATCCCATCTACAATCGCGCCGAAAAGCGTAGGCGCGGCCCTTGGGTCACCCGAAACATACTATCTACAGTCACGTCGAAAAGCGTAGGGGCGAGCCTTGGCTCGCCCGCAACATCCCTCTCCGTGTTCTCAGTAGTTCCAAAAAAAATAATGCGAAATAATTGCATTTATTGTGAGAATTATGGATCTAATCCAAACCTCGCCAAAAGCGCTCCCCTTCCCTGATGCCTCGGGGAAGGGGCCGGGGGATGGGGTAGAATCGCACGGATCGCGTTTTCGCACGACTTACTTGGACCTACTTCTGTGCCGCCGTGGTGATTCTTCCCTGTCAGCTCAAGATTGGAAACACGCCGAAAAGGTACAGCGGCGCCAACCCGGCAACCGCGCAGAAGGCCAGGGCAATCAGAATTAGCGTCACCAAATCCAGGCCATCTCTCTTTGCTTGCCGTTGCGGAATCAGGGGCCCGGTGAAACTGCCCGTGGCGTCAAGCCTGCGACTGCCATCCGGATTGAACTGTGCGAGTGGCGGACCCGGTATCTTCGCCGCCGCTTGCCCGGGAGCCGAAGCGGGCGACTGTGACGGCGCGGCATTTGCCATGGCTTGCGCCGGCGCAACCGGAACCTGCGGTCGCGCATTCGCCGGCGGAAACGGGCCGACGGACGCGGCGCCCGGGGTCGGCGTAAAGCTCGGCGCTTGCGGCCCCGGATCTGACGCGGACGATGAGGAGGGCGGGTTCCCGGCCATGGTCGGCGCCGCTATGCGACCGCTCTCACTATGCATTTGCGCGTACTTCGCGCGTTCGCGCGCCCGCTGCAGAATGTGGCCCAACTGATCCGCATGCTTGTATCGATCATTCGGCCGCTTGCTCATCACCTTGGCGATGACGGCGCTAATTTCCTCGGGCAGCTTCGGATTGATCTCGGTCGCCTGTGGAATCTCGGACTGGATATGCGCCAGCGCCAGCTCCCTTTGGGAGGCGCCAATGTAGGGCAGGCGGCCGGTGAACATCTCGAACAAGACAACGCCGATCGAATAGACGTCGGACGCGGGCGAGGGTTTCTCTCCCCGCGCCTGTTCCGGCGCGAAGTAATGCGGGCTGCCCCAAACGACTTCGCTGCGCGTCGGCGGCATGGTGTCCGTATAAGCCTGGGCGATGCCGAAATCCGTGACTTTGATGACACCGTCGCGATTGATCAATATGTTCTGCGGCTTCACGTCGGCGTGAACCAACTGCGAGCGATGCGCGAAGCCAAGTCCGGCGCAAATCTGGATGCCGTAATCGAGCGCCCGGTCCAGGGGCAACGCGCCGCGCGACCGGATGACTTTCTTCAGGTCCTGCCCCTCAATCATTTCCATCACGATGTAATGGGTATGCCCGTCGCTGCCCACATCGTGCACGGTCACGATATTGGGGTGCGACATCATGGCGACGCTGCGCGCTTCCTGTTGGAACTTCTCCAAAAAAGCCGGGTCTTGGGTCAAGCTCGGTCGCAGGATCTTGATAGCGACCATGCGACCGAGCATGCGGTCGAGAGACTTGTAGATGACCGACATGCCCCCGGAACCCTGTTGGGCAACCAGCTCATAGCGTTGGTTTAGCAGCGTTTCTCCCGGCATTGCCAATCCCCGCTCCCGCTTAGATTATCCGCGCCGCTCTTGTGCCAAGAAGACTTGCAGTTTTGAGTAAGCGCGGCACACCTTTTCGCTGCCGCCGCGCGGCTCATGATTTTGGGTCAAAGAATTGTCGATACTCAAAATACGCGCTGCGGTCGGTCAGGCTCGCGATGTAGTCCGCCACGACGCGCTCCGTTTCTTCCCGGCCCAGCCTGGCGCGATATTCGTCCGGTAATTGCCGCGGTTCTTTCATATACCCGCTGAACAAGGCCTGCAAGATTTGTTCGGCCCGGGTCTGCATACGCACGATTCTATAGTGCCGATACATGTTCTCAAAGAGAAAGTCCTTGAGAGCGCGATTGTGTCCCTCCTGGAGCTGGCTATGACTTACCAGCGGTTGCGACCGGCGCTGCACATCCAATGACCTTCGGGGATTCACCGCTTGGATGTTCACGGCGCTGCTTTGCAGGACATCATCGACCTGCATGCCAACCAGTTCCCGGATGACATGATGCCGGTCCACCTCGTCCAGTACGCCGCCGGTCCATCCCAGTCGATCCGTAACAATTCGCCAGATATCCAGGACCTGCAATTGCTCGCTACGGATGAGCCCGGCTTGCAGGCCGTCGTCGAGATCATGAGCGTTGTAGGCCAATTCGTCGGCAATATTTGCGATCTGCGCCTCCAGGCTCGCCCCCGTCTCCGTCTCGATACCCGATAAGTGGCTGATGTCATATTCCGTTTCGTGCTTGGCGATGCCTTCCAGGGTCTCGGCTGTCAAATTCAAGCCTTTCCATTTCGGGTAGCGCTGCTCCAGTTTTGTCACCACCCGAAAACTCTGATGATTGTGGTTGAAGCCGCCCCGATCGGCCATGAGCTGGTTCAAAATGTCTTCGCCGGCATGCCCGAAGGGCGGATGTCCCAGATCGTGAGCCAGACAGATGGCTTCGACCAAGTCTTCATTGGCGCCCAGCGCGCGCGCCAGCGTACGGCCGATCTGCGCGACCTCAAGCGTATGCGTCAGCCGCGTGCGAAAGTAGTCTCCCGCATCATTGACGAATACCTGCGTTTTGTATTCGAGCAGACGAAACGCCGCGCAATGCACAATGCGATCCCGGTCGCGTTGAAAAGCGGTGCGATAGCGCGGCTCGGCTTCGTGGTGCAAACGACCGCGCGAATGCCGACTGAATTGCGCGTATGGCGCGAGCGTGTCCAATTCTTGCTGCTCTAGCTGCGACCGGTTGCGATACATCACGCTTCCCTCGTTGATGCACCCATTGTAGCGGCGCGCTGCGGATTTCGCATCCCGGACGCTTTCAATCTCGCTCGGCAACAGAATACGCTAATATATAGCTAACGAGACCTCCGCAGCGAAAGAGCGCCTAATGACAGAAATCGCAGCGATCTTGACCGACTTCGGTACTGAAGACACTTACGTCGGCACAATGAAAGCGGTGATGCTTGGTATTGCGCCTGGATTACAGATCGTCGATATCACGCATGCCATCGGACCGCAGCAACTTCGTGAAGGCGCATTCGCGCTCTTGAACAGCTACCGCTATTTTCCACAAGGCACGGTCTTCTGTGTGGTCGTGGATCCCGGCGTCGGCAGCGCGCGCAAGCCAATCGCGGCGCGATGCGCCGGTTACCACTTTGTCGCGCCGGA
Source organism: Chloroflexota bacterium (assembly GCA_026713245.1). Classification (GTDB taxonomy): domain Bacteria; phylum Chloroflexota; class Anaerolineae; order Aggregatilineales; family Phototrophicaceae; genus UBA6055. The sequence goes on along the minus strand of JAPOOU010000240.1, from coordinate 25,434 downwards.
TAACGGGGTGCTCAGCTACAGCTTGTTTGACCTCGATTCAGAATATCATGCGGTCTCGCTGGACAACCCCGAATACCAGTTGCCCGGCGCCAGCCACACCTTTCATGGCCGCGACATCTTCGCGCCAGCCGCCGCGCGCCTGGCGCGAGATCCCGCGCTTCTAAAGGATATGGGGCCAAAGCTGGACCGGATCGTCACCTTTCCCAAACCACAGCTAACTTACTCCCGACAGCGCGTGACCGGCGAGGTCATGCACATCGATCATTTCGGCAACATAATCACCAGTATCGGCATCTTGCGCTGGGAGGGCGCTGATGAACTGACCCTTGATACGCTCTGGAATGACGAGATCCCGGCGCTGCGGCTGTCCGCCGCCAGCGCCAACGTCACCATTCACAGTCATAACATTCATGGAATCTCGCACGCCTATTACGAAGTGCAACTCGGCGCCATCCTTGCGCAGATAGACAGCAACGGATTTCTTGAGATCTGCGCGAACCAGGAAAGCGCGGCCGATCGCCTGGATGTACAACCGGGCGACAAGGTCATGCTGCGACTCACTTCTTGAGAATGAGCGCAGTGGTGTATGCTGTGGATTTCGCAATATTCTCGCTTTAAAGACGCAAAGTTATTCGTTTTGAAGCCCGTGTACTCTTATTGGTAGAACTTAGTCATGCAGTAAAATAGCAATACTCGGCGAATAGCTTCACCTCCCAATGTCTTGGGGTTTCCGCCCCCCGTTTAGCGGAAGGATTGAGGGGGGCTTAGGGCCGGGGGATGGGGTAGAATACGCGCCTCGGTGGTAAATTCCCCCGGCAACGAGACACTCACATATTGCGGCCGCGCTTGCGGACATCTCCCACCCGCTGCGTGATCCCAAGCGAGTCGAGATGTTCCAGAAGCGCGATCGCGTACTTGCGTGATGTGCCGAAAAGATCGCGCAAGGTCTTGGCGTCAATCTCGCCATGATCGCGAATCCTTTGCCGAATCTCGCCGACCATGAATTCGTAGTCGGCGCGCGCGAAGGCGATCCTGTCGTTGACGTTGACCAGCCTGCGCAAATCGAGCAGCGCTCGCGAGACATCTTCTCCCACTATGCCGTTGATCTCGTCAATTGAGGGCGGACTGTACGGGTTCTCTTGCAAAAGCCGCATGAGCCGGTCGATCCTGGCGCTCTGATCGTCGTCAAAAACAACCTTGTGATTTTGCAGCCTCAAAAGATTTCCTTCGCGGGCAATCCGCTCATCTACCGCGACGAATTGATCTAGCAGGCTGAGCTTGACATCAAGCCGACTGCGCAATTGCGCGCGCGGCATGCCCAGCCGCAGCCGATGCGCGCGGTGAAATGCGCCCAATTCTTCAAGCGCTCGATTGCCCAGCTTGTGCCAAGATGCTGCCGACCAGAAACTAGTGTCGTCAACTTGCTTGACCAGGCCAAGCTCAAGCGCCTCGCTCAAGGCTTGGCTGAGCGCTTCATCGCTGTATCCCAGGCTGGACTGCAACTCCCGGAGCCTAACGGGTACTTTCCCTCCCGCGGACACCGCAAGCCTTTCCGCCGGCGTACCGCGCAAACGCAGCCCCAGGTCCTGGATGACCCCTTCGTGGAATCGCTTCAAACGTCGACCGGGCCGGGCGTCGACGATCACGCCGCCGCCGATGGTCTGCGCCGGCGAAGGAAAGCGCAATATGTAGCGGTCGCCGCGAGCGAGCGGGAGCGCATCGCGCAGGCGGATTTGCAGCCAGCCTTCGTCGCCGGGATATAGCTGCTCGGCGTCGAGGAGCCGCACCTTGGCCATCGACTCCGCAGCGCCGCAGAAAAACTTTACTTCCGCGTTATGCTCGAGCGGACGGTCAAGATCCGCAAGCTGAGAAAACTGCGCGTCGACCATGGCGCTTGGGCGGACCTGCCCCGGGGAGGCCAGCATGTCGCCGCGCTGGACTTGATCGCTGCTGATGCCGGCGATGTTCACAGCCACGCGGCTGCCCGGCGCGGCGCTTTCAACGGCCTGTTTATAGCTTTGTAATCCGCGGATGCGCCCGGCGATCCCGGCCGGCTGCAATTCGACGCTGTCGCCGACCGACAGGCTCCCACCGGCCAGCGTGCCGGTCACGACCGTGCCGAAGCCGCCGACAACGAATACGCGATCAATCGACAAACGCGGCTGTCCGTAATCGACCCGCTGCGGCGCGCCCTGCAATACGCCATGCAGCGTCCCAATCAATTGATCCAGGCCTTGCCCGCTATGGGCCGAGACTTCGACCATGGGCGGCGCCGGCATTTGGTGCCCCGCGAAAATCTCTTCGATATCCAGGCGCACCAACTCGATCCAGTCCGGGTCATCAATCAGATCGACCTTGCTGATGACAACGATAATGTCACTTACGTCCAGCAGCCGAAGAATAGCGAGATGCTCGCGGGTCTGTGGCATGATGCTTTCGTCAGCGGCGATGACCAGCAGCGCCGCGTCAATGCCGCCGACGCCCGCCAGCATATTTTCGATGAAGTCGCGGTGACCCGGCACATCAACAATGCCGACTGTCTCGCCGTCAGCCAGACTCATCCAGGCGAAACCCAGATCAATCGTCATCTGACGGCTCTGTTCTTCAGCAAGCCGATCTGGATTGATCCCGCTCAGTTTTTCTACCAATGTGGACTTGCCGTGATCGACGTGGCCCGAGGTGCCGATGACGCGCATCTTTTACCCGCCGCCGATCGCGCTGCTGTCCAGAAGGCTTTCCCCGCTTTGCATGCTGCCGGTCTCGTCGCTGAACGCGCTGCTGTCGTATTCGTGAAGCAAGGCCTGGTATCGCTCGCGGTACAATTCGGCGCGGGCCCGTTCCAACTGCCAAAGCCGTTCGATATTCGCGCGCACGTCGGGGATCAGCGACTCAATGTCGCCAATCCGATGCACGAAGCTGTCGAACTCCCGGTCGTGACTGCGCCAGACCTCATCGCTGGACAGGGTCAACTGTTTCCAACGCTTTTGATCCTCGTCGCGCCAGTCGTTCCATTCCTGCCGAAAGCGCTCTTCGCTGAGCCGCTGCATTTCCGCAACTTCGTTGATGCGCCGTTCCAGTCGGTCGCCGATGCGGTTGAAATCGTCGATGATGCGCTTCATCTCGCGGTAGGCTTGCGCCCATATTTCGAAGCGCTCGATATTTTTCTGCAGTTCGGCATCGTGCGCGCCAAAGCGCTTGGTCAGATCCGCCATTTGCTGGTCGCGCTGCTGCGTCATCAATTGCTGCTGGTCGATGAATTGCTGCAACTGTTCTCTGCGCTCCCGGTCGACGCTGTTGTAATCCTGAATGCGGCGTTCGTTGCGCACGGTCAAGTCTTCGATTAATCCCAATTTCGGCAATATGCCGTCAACCGATTTCTTGTACTCCGGCAGCTCAGTTTCGATCTCTGCCAGACGCCTGGCGTCGGTCCGCCGCTGCTCTTCGAGGAAGGTGAGACGGCGGTCTGGTCCTTCCAGTTTCTTGGTCAGATCGTCCATTTCCTGGTTCAGCACGCGCATGGCGTTTGTCAGCCGGTCGCCTTCGCTCTGCAGTCCGCTGATATTCGCCAACTGCCTTTCGATTCGGTCCGTCTTTTCGCCCAGCTCGCGAACGCTGCGCTGAGCAGTGTCCCGCTGCAAATCGACGCGGCGCTCGGCTTCGCGTTCCGCCGTCAGGCGCCGCGCTTCGGCATTTTCCAGCATCTGCGCCATTTCCAGCCGCAGTTTATCAATGATGTCATGTTCTTTCTGGGCGGGCAGCGTTTCCTGCTTGATGACGCTTTGGTCGGATTCGACGCTCTTGACGCGCCGCTGCATCTGATCGATAAACTCGACTTGCTGCTCGACGCGCTCTTCCAGCGCCGCGATGATGGCCTTGTCGCGCCGGCGCTCTTCATCCAACCACTCGATCATGCTGGCGATTTGATTGATTTGCATCCTGCCTGCTCCCCCCGTCATATAAAGTGGCGCGGAATGACGGTGTGCTGGGATTATAGCATTCGCAGCGCTTATGGACAAACGTTGTCGATTTCGCTAGTGTTTCCCCTTTGCTTGAATTAAAGAACAACAACCACCTCCAAACCCGTAGGGGCGACCCTTGGGTCGCCCGCCAAAAATCTCTGTGCCCTCTGTGCCTCTTTTTTATAAACCGCGTCGCTCATGCGACGAGAAGGCTTATTATTTTGTGTGAGCGCGACATTCCGGTGACTTTTTCGCTGCCGCCGAGCGGCTGTGGTGAAAAAAATGTACCGTACCCGCCAAATCAAAACCCCAGCCCTTCCACAGCCCCGGAAACTGGAGAAATATACGGCCTCCCAGCGGGCTTGCGAGTATGTTCTGTGAGCGCTACATGCCCGCGCCAATTCGCCGGCTGCGACTACATGAGGGCGACGCAATGCGTTATGATGACGGCCTTGGATACACGACGCTAACATCACCGAGCTCATGAACAGGACCGACCTGCTGCGCGGGACATTCTACGGCATCACCGCCGCAAGCATCTGGGGCGGCATGTATGTTGTATCCGATGTCGTGCTGACCGTGATCCCTCCCTTCACCTTGTTGAGCATGCGCATACTCCTGGGACTGCTGGCGCTCTGGCCGGTCTTTCGGCGAACGGGAGCGTCTCTGCCGGCGCCGCGCTTGATGCGCGAGTTGTTAATCATCGGACTTGTCGGATTGGGCCTCAGCCTCGGCGCCCAATTCCTGGGTACCGATCTGTCAACGGCGATTAATGGCGCCGTGGTGACAAGCGCGTCGCCGGCATTTGTCGTTCTCTTTGCTGTGCTCCTGCTCAAGGAAAAGCTCACGCCGCGGCGAGCGATCGCGCTGGTTCTGGCCAGCGCCGGACTGTTTGTGATATTGGATCCGACCCGGGCCAACTTCGGGGAAGAGACCTTCGTAGGCGATGTTTTCCTGGCGCTTGCGGCGCTAACCTGGGGACTCTATTCGGTGCTCGTGCGGCGCGTCTCGATACGGCATCGGCTGAATACGCTGACGATCACGGTCGTCGGATTGCTCGGCGGCTTGGCGCTGTCGCTGCCGGCCAGCATCGTTGAACTGTCGACCAAGCCCATCGGTCCGCTGGATGCCGGCGCGCTGCTCGGCGTCGCATACTTGGGAATCGTCTCGACAGCTATTGCCTTGCTGCTGTGGAACCGCGCCTTTGCGCTGGCGCCGGCCACGGTCGCTTCCCTGTTCTTCTTTGCCCAGCCAGTCTCGGGCGCGCTGCTGGCCGCAGTTTTTCTTGGACAGACCCTGACAATTCGCCTGGGAATCGGTGGCGCGCTGATTGGGGCAGGCGTGCTGCTATCGATTTTGGCTTCTTCAAGGGATGCTAATGCTTGAGCAGCGCGCGCGCTTCGGCCGCCATTTCCAGCAAGCGAAAGCGCCGCACCTCGGCGAAAAACGCCGCTACCTCGTCGATGCGCTCTCGCTGGAAACTCTCCAGCAGATTTTGGTGGCGGCCCGCGTCGATCATCAACTCGATGTCCTGCTTGACGCCGGCCAGTCCGCGCAGCGTCATGGCGCAAGTGTAGCCAAGTCTTGCCAGCTTGGCGTCGCCGCGCCATCCTGCCTCGGCCAGCCCGTCAAGGTATCCAGCGAATACGACGCGGTCTAGTTCCAGGCACTCGGCCTGCGTAAGCGCTTCGTGATAAGCGCTGACGGCAACCAGTGAAACCAACTCTTCGCCCAGCGCGGCGTGACCGACCATTGCCCAGTCAATCAAGACAGCATCTCGCGGGCCCTGCAAGATGTTGCGGCGAAAAGCGTCGATATGACACAGCGTTTGTGGCAGCCCGCTCAAAGCCTTGATAAAGATCGCGCGATCCCGCCAAATAGCCAGAACCCGCGCTTTTGCCTCTAGGGGCAACGTCTTGCCTGCTAGCGGGTTCTCCAGATAGCATTCGATATTCTGGAAACTTTCAGCCAGTGCCGGCACGATAGCGCAATGCCAAGCCTGGCTGAGCCATTCATAGTCGGGCAGCATTTGACCCGTCACATACGCGCCGTTGAACCGGCCCAGTCGACGCGCGACGGCCTGGTAGTCGTCGAGCGTCCACTTAAGCTTCAAGTCGACGATGTCTTCCATCCAGATCCAGCAATACGCGTCAAAATCTTCCAGCGCATAGACTTGCGCAGTGGCGAAGGAACCCGTTGGCAGGTCGTCCAGCATGCCCGAGCGGTAGACTTCGTATTCGCGCTTCCAGTAGTAAGGCGACTGCTGGTCTTCGTTTGGACGGCGATAGAGGATTTTGAGAATGATTGACCAGGTTTTGTCACAACTAGTGCGGCCGCTAAAGCGATGTATCGCTGTCCCGCCTTTGGCGCCCCCGAAGCCGCCATGTACCCGCTCACGAGACCAGGAGCGCAACTGTATAGACGAGTCGTCCAGCGCCTCGCGCGCAAGCTCGGCCAGCTTGGCAGTTGTAATGCTTTCAAGACGCTGGTCTTGGGGGCGTTCACGAGAGCTGAACATGATGACTCGCGATTGCGCTTCCGGCTCGTCTAGTCGATGCCCAGATAGGTCTTCTGCACGGTTTCGTTTTGCTGCAAGTTCGCCGCGGTATCGCTGAGGGCGACCTCGCCGCTCTGCAAAACGTAGCCGCGGTCAGCGATTTGCAGCGCCATATGCGCGTTCTGTTCGACCAGCAATATCGTGACGCCTTCGTTCTTGATGCCTTGCACGGTATCAAACACGCCGTCTACCAGGACCGGCGCCAAGCCCATCGAGGGCTCATCAAGCAGGAGCAAGCGCGGATTGGACATCAAGGCGCGCGCGATAGCCAACATCTGTTGTTCGCCGCCGCTCATGGTGCCGGCAAACTGTTTCTTGCGCTCTTCCAGCCGCGGAAACAATTCAAAGACGCGCTCAAGATCGTCCTTTATTCCCTTGTCACGTCGCGTATACGCGCCCATGTCCAGGTTTTCTTCGACAGTCAGCTTCGCGAACACGCCGCGCCCTTCGGGAACCATTGATATGCCCTTTGACACCAGCAGATCAGCCCGGGTACTGGAGATGTCTTCACCATCGTAACGCACAGTGCCGTCCCGCGGTTCCATCAATCCGCAGATGGTTCTCAAGGTCGTAGTCTTTCCAGCGCCATTGGCGCCGATCAAGGCAATGATTTCGCCCGACTCTACTTCAAAGGAAATACCTTTCAGCGCATGAATGTTGCCATAATAAGTGTGGATCGCATTGACCTCTAGAAGCGCCATGGTATCTTCCTGTCCATCGCTAGCCAGCCAGACTCTTGCCGGCGCTGGCGGCCGCGCCGCGTCCAAGATAGGCTTCGATGACGTCGGGATTATTCTGGATTTCTTCCGGCAGCCCCTCGGCAATCTTGCGGCCATAATCGAGAACGGTGATATGTTCCGAGATATCCATGACCACCCGCATATCGTGCTCGATCAATACAACCGTGATGCCCAGTTCGTCGCGCAACCGCCGGATGAAACCCGTGGTTTCTATGGTCTCGCGTGGATTCATGCCGGCGGTGGGTTCGTCCAGCAAGATCAGCTTGGGTTTGCTGGCGAGCGCGCGCCCGATTTCCAAACGCCGCTGATCACCGTAGGAAAGGTTCTTCGAAATCATATCGCCTTTGCCTTCGAGGCCGACGAAATGGAGCAACTCACGACCGCGCTCTTCAGTTTCGTCGTCTTCTCGCCGCGTTGAAGGCAGCCCAAGTATCGAGCCCAGCCAGGTCGACTTGAGATGCGGTTCTTGGCCGACCATGATGTTTTCAATCGCCGACATATTGCTAAACAAGCGAATGTTCTGGAATGTTCTCGCGATACCGGAGCGCGTAATCTGGTCGGGCGTTCTGCCGTCAATACGACTGCCGTCAAATATCAGCTCGCCTTCGTCGATCTGGTAGAAGCCGGTTATGCAGTTGAAAAACGTCGTCTTGCCGGCGCCATTCGGCCCAATGATGCTGGCGATCGAGCCCTCCGGAATATAGAAATCGAGATTGTCGACGGCCACCAAACCGCTAAAACGCTTGGTCATGCCGGTGGCGACGAGGATCTTGTCCTGTTGTCGTTTCGGCTTTTCGGCCACTCTACTCTCCTCGGTGCTTAATCGCCGGCAGCGGCTTTCGCCTTGACGCCAGCACGAATCTCGTGCGTGACAATCTTCGTGGGGATCAATCCCTGCGGGCGGTTGATCATCATCATAATGAGCAGCGCGCCGTACAGCAGAAAGCGGAAATCAGAGAATTCCCGCAGCAACTCAGGCAAGCCAATCAAAACCACGGCGCCCACCACGATTCCCGGATTGCTGGCAATGCCGCCAACTATTATCAAGCTCAATACATTAATGGAGATGAATACGGTGAAGCTGTTCGGGAATACGCTGCCGACCTTGGCCGCGAAGATCGCGCCTGCAACGCCGCCCGTCGCGGCGCTCAACGTGAAGGCCAGCAATTTGGCGCGCGCGGTGTCTATGCCCATCGCGGTGGCGACATCCTCGTCTTCGCGAATCGCCATCCACTGACGCCCCGCACGAGAATTGTTCAAGCGTATCGAAACAAACAAGGTGACCAGACATGCGACCAGGACGATATAATATAATTGCTCAGGGTTCTTCAATTCCGCGCCCAGAAAGATCGGCTTGGGAATCGCCTGTACGCCCTGCGCCCCGCCGATCAATGGCTTGAGCCAGTCAGAGATTGCCAGTTTCCCGATGATCTCGCCAAAGCCCAAAGTCGCAATCGCCAAATAGTCGCCGCGCATTCGCAATACCGGGACGGCAAAGAGAAAGCCGGCGAACATCGCGGCCAGCAGGGCAATCGGAATTACCATCCAGAATGAAAACGTCCCTTTCATCAGTCCTAACGGACCTATGGAGGTCATGACGGCGAGAATGTACGCGCCTACAGCGTAGTTGGTCACGTATCCCAGGTCCAACAGCCCCGCCAGGCCGATCGCGATATTAAGCCCCAGTCCCATCAATACGAACAAGCCGATGGTGACAGCGACATCGCTCAGCGTGCGGCCGATCAGCCAGGGCAGCATTAACAGCAGCGCCACAAAAAGAACTTTTCCAATCATGTGCGTTGTCTGGCGCTGTTGCCCGCCCAGATTCTGGAAGCCGTGTCGCGCTTGATCCCCAAATGCGGACCACAAATAGCCAATTGCAGTGCTAACGATCAGCAAGCCAAGCGCGGCGTTCCCCCGTAATGTATCGCGCCGGAAGAGCTGGTTGAGCGTATCGCGTTCCAGGTTCTCTTGCAGGACCAGCCGAACTGTCTCGCCGAAGGCGCCGACGAGCAACGTAACTGACAATCCGTAAAACATAGCCCGGCGCGGTGTTCTTGGGACGAAGTAGCAAAGCGATCCAAGACATCCGGCTACAAGCGACGCCAGGCCAAAGACGAGAATGCCCGTCATGAGTTCCTTGCGGTTATCAAATGTTACAACGTCTACCCAGTCGCGGTTGATGTTAACCAACACCGAGCGCAATTCGCCTTTGATTTCGAAAATAAGCGCCAGCGAATATGTCACAATGCCCACAAGCACGGCGACCAAAAGCCAACTGCCGATCACCGGTATGGTCTCCTCATTTTGTCGATGCATCCGCCAGGCAATTGCTGTTGCGATCACAAATGGCGCCAGCCGCAGAGACCAGTCCAGCAGAAAACGAAACTCATCCGAATTGAAGAGCAGCATTATTGTGGTGGGCAGGGCAGTTAGCAGTCCGATGATGATTCCGCCGCCTAGCACGACGATCGCGTCTTCGCCGGTCATTCCAAGCCGGACCGCGGCAGTATAGCCAAATACAAATGGCGTAATCAGCAGCACCAATTGTCCCAAGGTGATGAAATCGTTGACAACTTCGCGTTCATGAAATGCCGCTATCATGCCAACGGCGCCGGTGAACAGAATCAGCGCGCCCGAAAGCAGGCCCAGCGTGATTATGGTTTGCCTTGTCCCCGACCGGCTGACATCCATGATCGCTGCCCCCTATGCTTTCTTCTCGGACAAGCGCTCGCCGAGAATGCCTTGCGGGCGGAAGATCAATACCAGCACCAGCATGGTAAAGGCAATCACATCCTTCAGTTGATTTGCGCCTGGAATGCCGAGCCCGGCCAGAACTAGATTGGGACCGATTGCTTCGATCACGCCCAGGAACAAGCCGCCCAGCATCGCGCCCGGGATATTGCCGATGCCGCCCAGGACAGCCGCGGTAAAAGCCTTGATGCCGGGGATGAAGCCCATGAAAAAATTGACGCCCTGGGGCCTGAACATGCCGTTGATGACACCGGCCGAGCCCGCCAGAAAACCGCCGACGCCGAATGTAAACAGAATCACCCAATCGATGTCGATGCCCATGAGACGGGCGACTTCCTTGTTTTCAGAGACCGCGCGCATCGCCTTGCCGATACGCGACCGTTCCACCAGCCAATACAAACCGAACATCAAGACCAGCGCCGAAGCGAATACGAAAATCTGTACCGTAGGAATGTTTATGGAACCAACTCGCAGCGCTCCCTGCAAGATTTTGACCTGTGGATATGCCTTGAAGCCCGAACCGTAGAGACCACGAAAAGTGTATTGCAAAAAGAAGGAGGCGCCGATCGCGGTGATGAGCGGCACCAGACGGGGGCTGCCGCGAAGGGGGCGGTAGGCGATGCGTTCCAGCAATATCGCCACGGTCATCGACACCAAACCCGCGAACAATATCATTAGCAAGATCGCGAGCACGGGCGACTGATTCAGAAAGCCGGTGCGATTGAGCGCCTCGGCCAGGAATACGGTAGAAAAGGCCCCGGCCATGAATACTTCGCCGTGCGCGAAGTTGATCATCAGAAGGATGCCGTAGACTAGCGTATAGCCCAGCGCTATCAGCGCATAAATGCTGCCTTGAGAAAGACCCGCAATGAACAGGTTCACCCATTGCGCGAATGAGATGCGACCCTCGGATAGCGTATTCCAGGAACCGACGACAATCGCAAGCACGATAAGAATGCGCAAGATATCAATGGTGAAGTCGACCCACGAGAATTCATCGGTTCTCCATTTGAACATTTGAATCATCGCTTTCGTTAATCGGTCCAGGGGGTCAGGCTAGCGACGCAATCCCCGCCGGTCGCGCAATTACATCCTGTTGACCAGGGTAGGCAACAACAGAAAACTGCCGATACAGCCAGTTTACATCATGATGTATCAAATAGCCCACCAGTCAGAGATCAGGTAGTGTATTGTATCCTTTTCGGTTGAAATACTTCGAAGGCAGTACTCGATCATAAGATCCTTAACCCAAAATACGAAGGACTTGCTAGGGGCGACTGACCTGCTGTGTCTACGCGCAGCGCTGAGTCGCCCGATACTCATTTAGTTTCTACTCGTCGGGCGATCCATCGGGCCGCGTAGACACTGACCTTCGATCGCCCCTGTTTGCGTTAACCGCGTCGCTCATGCGACGAGAAGGCTTACGATTTTGCGTGAGCGCGGCAGACCTTTTCGCTGCCGCCGAGCGGCTACCGGCTGTCAGGTGTTTGTTGTTATTTATTTCAACCGACTTCAATATACTATACTACCCGAAGTCACTCAGACGCGCGTTCGGAAAAGCTCCAGTATACCGGCGGTGGCCAATTGTCGTCGTATACCTCCGCCTCGGTGATCTCAAACATCGCCAATGCAGTACCCGGCGCGCAATCACCGGCAAATGGAGACTCTTCCCGACAGGTCAGGCTGCCGGTCAAGCCCGGGTAATTCTCCGTGGCGGCGATTGCATCGCGAATGGCTTGCCTGCCAATGACCAGGCTGCCGTCTTCGCTGGCCACCGCCACAGACTCAACGGCATTGAGAAGCAGATTTGTGGCATCGTAGGCGTGGGCATGATAGCCGCTTGGCGGGCTGCTCCCGTATTCTTCTTCCCAGCGGACGAGCAATTGCTCATAGCCGTCCCCGGTCACCATCGGTCCGGAAACGAAGACTCCGATAGCCGCTTCACCGGTGTTTTCGGGGAATCCCGCCACAAAGCTGGCGCCGCCGCCAATGATGACCGTATCTTCCAGCCCGGCGATGTGTTGCATCTGGGCCGCGAAGAAATTGACTTCAGGCTCAAACAAGGGCACATAGGCGATATCCGGCTGGTAAACGGCGATTTCAGTCAGGATCGACGCCATATCGGTATCGCCCTTGTTGACAGCGCCCTCGAAGACAACTTCGCCGCCCAGAACCGCAAACGTATCGGCCACGACGCGGGCGAGCCCTTCGGTATACGGATCGCCGTCATGCACAGTCGCCAATGTGCTGGATCCAAGGACCTGTATCGCGAATTCCGCGTTGCGCATGCCCTCGACAAGGCCATTGTGGCTGGTGCGGAAGTAGCCCGGCAAGTGAGAGCCGCCGCTTGCGACATCTTCGTTTGTCAGGCTTGGCGACGTATTCGACGGCGCAATCATCACCAGGCCGGCGTCGCTGATTATCGGCATGGCGCCTTGCGCCGCGCTGGAGCAATTCGTGCCGATAGCGCCGACAATCGTTGGATCCGCCGACAAACGCTGGGCCGCAGCCTGCCCGCCTTCCGCCGAACACAGGCTGTCCTCTACCACCAACTCGATCTCGCGTCCCATCAACTCGCCGTCGCGGTCCATGATCGCGAGTTCGACCCCGCCGAGCGAGTCATCGCCCAGGTATGTGACCGCGCCCGAAAGGACGAGCATGGCGCCAATGGCAATCGGTTCATCCTCAGCGACAATTACGCATCCCAAATCATCCATACAAGCATCTTCAGCTGATACAGGATTCAACAGAACGCTTAACAAGCTGAGCAAGACCAAAGACGCGACCGTTTTTTTCATTACTGTCATTCACCTCGTCAGAATTGTTGCGATTCCCCCGGTCAATCCGAGAGTCGCCACGTGAGATAAGAACTACGATAAGCCGGATGAGCGACCTGCGCCATTGAAACTGCAGGCGCGCGTTAGCCAAAACAAGCCAGAGAGATCCGGCCCTCTGGCTTGTTTTTCTAGCTAACGCGATCTTTCAAAGTTCAGCCGACTATCAATAGCCCTCGGATGCCATTGAAGGCGTCCAGACGATCGGCGGCGGCCAGTTGCCCTCAGAGACCTCATCCGCCGTTATTGAAAAGACTGCCAAGGCATCGCCAGTGGCGCAGTCGCCGGCGTATGGCGACGCAGCCTGGCAAGTGAGCGAACCGGTCAAACCGTCGTAAGCCTCGACGGAGGAAAGCGCGTCGCGCAGCGCCTGACGGCCGATGACGAGCGTGCCGTCGTCCATTTCTTCGGCGACCGCTTCCACCGCGTCCATCAGCAGATTCGCGCCGTCATAAGCATGAGCGTGGAACCCGCTGGGAGGACCCGCCTCATCAATTTCCTCTCTCCATGTCTCCAGGAATGCATCATAGGCGTCGCCGGAGACATGTGGTCCGGTCATGTAGATGCCAACCGCAGCATCGCCTGTGTTCTGGGCGAAGGTCGCGGAGAAGCTGCCGTCCGCGGTCATCATGAGGGCGTCTTCCAGCCCCGGTGTGTTTACCAGTTGCGAGGCAATGAATTCCGACTCCGGAACAAATACCGGGAAATATACGATGTCGGGACCGCTGGCCGCGATCTCGGTCAAAATGGCTGACATGTCGGTATCGCCCTTGCTAACAGCGCCCTGGAAGACCACTTCGCCGTTCAATCCGCCAAAGGTGTTTGCCATGACCACCGCCAGGCCTTCGGTATAAGGATCGCCATCATGGATCGTCGCCAAGGAACCAACTTTGAGCACTTCCACGGCGAAGCGCGCCCCCAGGGCGCCCTGGAACAGATCATTGTGCGCCGTGCGGAAGTATCCCGGCAAGTAAGTGCCGCCCGCATCGCGGTCGTCATTGGTCAGGCTTGGCGAAGTGTTCGACGGCGAAATCATGAGCATGCCGGCTTCGCTGATAATAGGCAGCGCGCCTTGTGCCGCGCCCGAGCATGTCGTTCCGATGATACCAACGATGGTTTCGTCGGCGGCCATGCGCTGCGCTGCGGCTTGACCACCCTCGGCCGAGCACAGACTGTCTTCAACAACAAATTCAATATCACGGCCTAGCAGCATTCCGTCTCGGCCGAGAATCGCCAATTCGACGCCGCCCCGCGAGTCTTCGCCATAAAAGGAAGTAGCGCCGGAAACCGAAAGCATAGCGCCGATAACAATCGGCTCGTCGGGTCCAACTTCAACGCAGCCGAGTTCGTCCATGCAGTGCGCGTCCGCAAGCGCGGGAGCACCGAATGTGACGAGGAGACCAAATAGTGTGAATACGAGAAACAAGCGCTTCATATCGTGGAATCTCCTTACAAATGGACACTATCGCGTAAAAGACACGCTAGAATTGATTATACTCAAGGATTACATCCTTGTATATTTGCATTTCCAAATTAATTAGTCGGCGCTAATAATACGATCGTGGCTCTCGATGTCGATTTCCACCTGAAAAGTTTCTTGAATTCAGACGCGGACAGCCACTACTGCGAACAACGCATAAATGTTATGAGCATCATCCGGTTGCTTCAATTGCTTTGCATAAACATCTGCATCCATGCGAACCGCGTTGCTCGGCGGAGCGCGACAGCGCATCCATTATTAGGAGCCTTGGGGGCCAATTCGCTGCCTCTGAGCGCCTGATGTACAATGGCTGCCACAGCAATCTGGCTAGACCGACTGAAGTACAGTTCAAGGTGGGAAAAATCGTGAAGCTGTTGGTCGTCGTTTCGTCGCTGGATCTCGCCCAGCCATATAGCGCTACTCCCGCTTGGTGGCAGTTGCTAAAGAGCTTGTACGAACTTGGCGTAGACATCATCGCTGCGCCGTACCAGGGCATGCCGGTCGATAGTTTGTGGTGGCGGTGCGAAGACAATCCCGCCCGCTGGCAAGGGGATGCATTTCGTTCCTTGCGCGGCTTCGTCCGGCGCTGGAAGCAGGCGAATCCGGGCGAGGCGGTCCGTGAATCGCTGTCGGATAGAGCCGTACGCCTTGCGGCGCGCGCATTCATTGCGCCGGTTTGGCGTCGGCATCTGGAAAAGATTCTTAAGCGCAATCCCGATATCGACGCCTTGCTATTTCTAACGGTACCGCTCAATCACCTGGCGGGCCTGCCTGGATATCTCTCGGCGAAGTATGACCTGCCGGTATTTTACTTTGATGGCGATGTGCCGGCCAGCTTGCCGAATATGCAGGGATTCGCGTCCGGCTTCCGCATCTACCAGGGAGCGGATCTGAAGGAATATACGGCCTTTATAAGCAACAGTACTGGCGGAGAGGCGCTCTTGAGGCAGCTCGGCGTCGAAGCGGTACATACGCTCTGGTACGGCGCTGATCCCGAAGTATTCAGCCCGGCGCCGGTCTCATTGCAAGATATTGATGTGCTCTTTTATGGACACGGTCGCGAATATCGCTCGGGTTGGATCGACCAGATGCTAAGCGCGCCCTCGCGTCAGCTGACCGACGCCAGGTTTGCTGTGCGTGGCAACAACCTGGGCGATATCGGCGATTGCGAAGAATTGCCGTACCTAAGTTTTAGCAAGCTGCGCGAATACGTATCCCGCAGCAAGCTCAACCTTTGCATCACGCGCGACGCCCATGCAAGCGTATATGGCTCGTCGTCATCGCGCCCCTTCGAGCTGGCTGCGATGAGCGCATGCGTCGTCGCGAACCCGTACCTGGGCTTGGAGACCTGGTTCGAGCCGGAGAAAGAGATTATTATTGTTAGCTCCGGCGAGGAGGCGATCGAACGCTATCGATTCTTGCTCAGTCATGACAGCGCGCGGGAGTCTATCGGCCGCGCCGCCCGCGAGCGCGTCCTGAAGCAGCACACCTTCCGTCATCGCGCGCGCGAATTGCTCGCCATTATCCGCCAATACATGTGAGCCAGCTGACTTCATCATCCAACCGGGAGAATCAATAATGTCCATAGATCTTGGGAAGGCGAGCGATTTCGTCCATCAGCACGGCAGCCTGTTTGAACGCGCCTTGTTCGACTATCTATTTGCCGGCGGCAGCTGCGAGCGTGTACAGGCCGTCATCATGTGTTACAAGAATCCTGACGGCGGTTTTGGTCACGGCTTCGAACATGATCTCAAGGCGCCGCAATCGAATCCGCTGGCGCTGGAGTATCTGCTCGGTGTAATGAAACACACGGGCATCGAGCCTGGCGCTATCCTCGACGGTGTTTCCGACTGGGTTGAGAGCCAGATGGACGCGGCTGGCAATCTGCGCAATCCACCCGAGACGCGGCATTTTCCGCTTGCGCCCTGGTGGCGGGAAGATGGCGGCCAAACGATGCCCGATAGCATTGTCGCAAACTTGATACGCTTCAATTGCGCCGAACCGTCGCTGGTGCAAAAAACGAAACGCTGGGTCGCGGAGATGCATACGCTCGAAAGCGTCCGAGCCAACGAATGGCTCTTCATGGCCTACCATGCTGTCGATTTCTTTTTCGCAATTGATGAATTTCCCGACCTGGAACTGTATCGCGCCGCGACGATAGACAACGTCATTGATTGCGCGCAGAAAGCGCCGGAAAGCCAGTACGATTCCTTGTTCGCCTTCGCGCCGACGCCCGACTCGATAATCGCAAAAGCGTTGCCCGCCGATTTGCTGGTAAAATACCTTGATGTTCTTGAAGGAGCCCAGGCCGACGACGGCTCTTGGGTCGATCAACATAACTTGCGGCAATGGTGGCCGATGACGACTATCAACGTCTTGCTCGCCTTGCATCGCTATGGTCGCTGGTCATCGAATCGATAAGGACAAACCCTTGGCTGCGGGCGGCATGTTATACTCCCGACGCATTTGAGAGAGGTCACTTTCGTGGCTATTGATTTCATCATTGAATACGATTGCCTTCCCAAACGCCACCTGACTCCTGAAGGCATTCTGGAGCGTATCAAGGAAAAGCAACGCGCCGAAACCGTCATCCAGTGGTTTCGTGAAGCTGGCGACGAGCGTCCGCCATCCGAAATGGGCTTTGAATTCAGCCGCAGCGCGCCGGACGAACGTGCGGGTAAACAACTTATCGTTGTGCAGGATTTACTGGATCACGCCGCGGTCTTGGACGCGCATGCCCATCACTGCTCTGCTTGTCCCGCGAATCGAAGCGGGTCGCCTTTTGGATGTATGGGCTTTGTCCAGTATCCCATCAGCGCGGGAGCGGAAGCCTGGTTGCTGGACCGACTGCCAGTACCGGACGAGCCACTGGTTTGGCTGCTGTTGAAACAGGGCATTCAACGGCTCGGCTACGACGGTTCATCGGTACGGGCATTGCGGGAACTCGACAATCAAAACCAAGCTGACGAGCGCATTTACTTCATGTCGCCGGAAGCGCCGCGGCGGCGTTTGGGCGAACTTCGTGTCTCGGGCGATCAGGCGCTT
Organism: Chloroflexota bacterium; assembly: GCA_026713245.1. GTDB lineage: Bacteria > Chloroflexota > Anaerolineae > Aggregatilineales > Phototrophicaceae > UBA6055. Next base: position 8,065 of record JAPOOU010000240.1, on the reverse strand, counting down.
GAAATGATTTTTGGCGTTGGCGATCGCATCATACCAAATCATGCCGGCATACTCCTGTTGTTCTTCGCCGCGATTGAACGCGACCTGGAAGCCTCGGAAATCCAGGAGATTTCGTCATTTGACCGGGCAATACGCGCAGGATTTTCCTTTGAAATGGACGCGGCCGCGACAGGACACGAAGGCATTCGCGAAATCATCTCGTTTTTTCATGCTATGTATTTGGCCTGGAAGCTGGATGTTGCATTGTTTGTCGATGCTTGAGCTCTCGCCAAAGGCGCGATGAAGGAATCGAAAACTGATATGTCACGAAGAACCATTGCCTGGATCGAAACCATTTCTCAAGAGCGCGCCGGCGGGGAATTGAAGCGCGCCTACCGTCGCAGCGCCGATCCGGCTTCCGGAAATGTCGATCACATCATGCAGATCCACAGCTTGAATCCGGCGTCATTGCTTGACCATTTGCATCTGTACAAGACCTTGATGCACGGCGATTCGCCTCTGAGCCGAATCCAGCGCGAAATGATCGGCGTGGTCGTGTCCGCCATCAACCGCTGCGAATATTGACTGCTTCACCACGCCAGGAATCTCCGTCAGTTGACCGGGGATAAAGATTGGACAGCGCAGATTGAGCTTGATTATCGACAAGCGGATTTGACTGCGGCTGACCGACAAATGCTGGATTACGCGGCCAAATTGACGCGCAGACCCTGGGAAATGACCGAGAACGATGTCATCGCCTTGCGAGAGCTTGGCTTCGGCGACAGGGCGGTTCTGGATATCGCGCAAGTGGTGGCCTATTACGCTTATGTCAATCGAATCGCGGACGGTTTGGGTCTGTCGCTGGAATCCTATTGGGCCGATGGAAAAGAAGACTACGAATAGAATGGCCTATCCCCGCGTGGCGAGCGCCAGCAGAACAAGCGCCAACACGATGATCACAATCGCAATGACAGCATAAAACTGGGCAAAGCGCTTGCGAGCCTCCGATCCTTCCTTGAAGATATCGCCCAGTTTCATGATGACCATCCGGCATTTGCTGCCGCCATTCCTTCATGGGGGGCTATTTCAGCGTCTGATGGCGACCACCAGTGTCAACAGCGCCAGCGCCCAGAAAATCTGATGATAGATCGATGGCGAGGGCAGAATGAGTATCAAGACCAGCCCCAGAATCGCGCCGCTCAGCGCGATTGCCCACAGCACATCGCCGGGCAAGCGCGTTTTATCGCCCGCGACATAGACGGTCAACGGGCGCTCCTGATTGACGATCACCTCCAGCGGCGGCTCTGGCGGGCTGTGGTCCATCACGACCGGATGCGCTTGGCGCGGCTTCGCGATCTTGAGCCGGCTGGGCGGGTCAATCAGACCCTGAGACGCCTTGCGATTGTCGTTATATTCCATGATGCCTCCACAGATAGCGTCCGATAAAAAATTCTATTGTACACTATCAACTGGTCAACATTCAGGAGGAGATCATGGTCGATAAATTGGCGAAGAACTGGCATATCATCACGCTGGCCTTCGGTTTGATCGTCTCGCTATGGATGCATTTCAATATAGTCAGCATAAATCGATTCTTTGCTGTTTGCAATCATCTGGAGTTAGCGCAAGATAAGTAACGACCATCATCAACAGGGACGAACTGTAGGGGCGTTTGACGGTCAGTGTCTATGCGACCCTCGGCGCTCTCGGTGGTTAAGGTCTTTGTTTCAACCGAAATGGATACACTGCCAATCACATTTGTAAATGGACCTGAGTAGAGGTTACAATGGCTGCCAAAAGGAGTTGGCTGCATACCCCATGACTGTAATCCCTCAAGGCTTCAGCGGCTTTCTGCTGATAGTGAAGAAAGATTGCAATACCTGCCGGTTGATACAGCCGGCGATCGCCGAAATGCTGCTATCTTGCCCGCTGACTGTGATATCGCAGGACAACCCACAGTTCCCGGCCGGGGTCCCCGATGTCATAGACGATCGCGAACTTGAACAATCCTATCGCTTGAACATCGAAACGGTACCCACGCTGATCGCATGCCAGGATGGCGTCGAACAGGAACGCCTTGTCGGCTGGTTGCGGGACGACTGGCGCCGCCTGACCGGTATTCCCGCGCTGAGCGCGCACCTTCCCCAATTCAGTCCCGGCTGCGGTTCCAGGACAGTTGAACCCGGCATGCCGGAGAAGCTCGCTTACAAGTTTGGCGACACGGTTCTGCAAGCGCGCCGCATTGATGTCGCCGAGTTGGAAGACGTCCATGAACTCATGTTTGAGCGTGGCTGGTCCGACGGCTTGCCCCTGGTGCCGCCGACCGAAGATCGCGTTTCGCGTATGTTAGGCGGAACAACCCGCGCGCCGGACGAAATAGTGGGCGTGATCCCGCCCGATCGGGCCCCCTGCACTGTGGAGAAAGTCGCCATTAACGCGGTGATGGCGGGCTGTAAACCCGAATATCTTCCGGTTGTGTTGGCTGCGGTAGAAGCCGCTTGCCTGGACGCATTCTGTATGCACGGGCTGCTGGCGACGACCTATTTCTCGGGCCCCGTCATCATCGTCAACGGACCAATCATCGAGGAAATCGGGATGAACTGGAGCACCAATGCGCTGGGGCAGGGGAACCGAGCCAATTCGACCATTGGGCGCGCCCTGCAACTGGTAATCCGAAATGTCGGCGGAGGCAAACCCGGGGGCGTCGATCGCGCCGCGCTCGGGCAGCCGGGTAAAGTCGGCTTCTGTTTTCCCGAGCGCGAACATGACTCATATTGGGAATCGCTGGCGGTCGAACGCGGATTTCGGCCGGAACAATCGACCGTGACATTGTTCGCCGGCGACGGCGTCCACGGCATCGCCGATCAAAAGTCTCGCGAGCCAAAGTCATTGACGCGCAGCCAGGCCATGACCTTGCGCACAGTCAAGCATGCCAAAGACTTTGGGGGCGCCAGCGCGCTGCTGATTGTCACGCCAGAGCACATGCGCGTCTTCCGCGAAGCCGGCTGGAGCAAGGCGCGCTTCCGCGAAGAGCTTGACGAATGTCTGAGCTTCGACGGCTCGGATTTGATTCGCGGCGCCGCTGGCATCGCCGAGGGCATCCCGGCGTCTTTTGCGGGCCGCCGCTTGGCAAAGTTCGCGCCCGACAGTCTGTTAATTGTCCACACCGGCGGTTCCGCCGGCATGTGGTCCGCGGTGATTGGCGGCTGGGCTGCGACTGGATCCAAAGGCAGCTCGCCGGTAACGGTGGCGATCAAGTCTTGATATTGTCCGTAAGTTAAAGGAGCGCAATATGTCCACGATTCTGGATCCAACCGGGGAATTGCAGCCGGCGCAACGAGAGCGATTGCCGCGAGTGCCTGCGTTGGCAGGCAAAATTGTGGCGCTGCTGGATATCTCGAAGCCACGAGGAGATGTCTTTCTCGACCGCCTGGAGCAACACCTAGACGACGGCGGCATCGAGGTTCGGCGCTATCGCAAGCCGACATTTACGCGAATCGCGCCCGCGGACTTGACCTTTCAGATCGCGCGCGAGTGCGACCTGGTTATCGAGGCGCTCGCTGATTGAGGATCCTGTACGTCGTGCAGTGTGCATGACATCAGTGACCTGGAATCACGCGGCATCCCGGGCGTGTTCATCGCCTCAAGCGAATTTGTAGAAGCGGCGGAAGCGCAGGGAGTCGCCCTCGGTTTCGCGCCCGCGGCTCACTTTGTGCCGCATCCGATTCAAGATCGCAACGACGACGAAATCCGACTGCTGGCGGATAGAGCCTATGAGGAGATCCTCGCGCAGATCGTAGCGAATTAGCGCTGTGAATTACCCGTACCGGCTGATGACGACAGCGGTATTGTGGCCGCCGAAGCCGAAAGAATTGCTCAACACATGGTTGATGGGATGCGATTTGCCGACGATGGGCGTGTAGTCAAGATCACAATCCGGATCGGGCGTCTCGAGATTGATAGTCGGCGGAATGAAATTGTCCGCTATCGACTTGACCGCGAAGATCGCTTCCGTCGCCGCGGTAGCGCCCAGAATATGACCCGTCATTGATTTGGTTGAGCTAATGGGAATGTGGTAGGCTTGTTCGCCCAGCGCCAGCTTGATGGCTAGGGTTTCACTCTTGTCATTGAGTTGCGTGCCGGTGCCGTGCGCGTTGATATAGTCAATTCCGCCCGGCTCAAGCCGCGCTTCGCGCAGGGCGCGTCGCATGGCTTCCGCCGCGTCGACGCCGTCGGGATTGGGCGCCGTCACATGAAAGGCGTCCGAAGTGTGACCATAGCCGGTCAACTCGGCGTAGATCTGCACGCCGCGCGCCAGCGCGTGCTCAAGGTCTTCCAGGATCAGCAAAGCGGCGCCTTCGGCCGCGACGAATCCGTCGCGATTGGCGTCGAAGGGGCGCGCCGCTTTGTCGGGAATGTCCTCCGTATTTGTCAAGACTTTCATATTGTTAAAGCCGCTGATGACCATCGGCATGATGCAGGCTTCACTGCCGCCGGCTACCATCATCTTGGCGCGACCCATGCGGATCAGGTCGGCGGCGTCGCCCAGAGAATTGTTGCTGGTCGCGCAAGCCGCCGTGATATTGTAGTTGGGACCCTTCAGCCCAAAGTGCATGGACACGCGCGAGCTGATCCCGTCATGCAGCAGGGCGGGCACGATCACCGGGCTTACCCCGCGGTGACCCTTGGCTTCGAAGCCCTGCAGCGCCTGTACAACGGTGACGATGCCCCCGATGCCGGACCCGACCACAACGCCAACATCGTATTTGTTGTCGTCGTCGATCGTGATCTCGGCATCGTTGAGCGCTTCCTCCGCGGCCACCAGCGCCAGCATCTGCGCCCGGTCCATCCGGCGGACTTCGCGCTTGCCGAATTTAGCGATCAGATCCAGATCCTTGACTTCGCCCGCCACCCGGTTTTCAACCAGATCCGTGTCGAACAAGCTGATCCAGTCGATGCCGGACTTGCCAGCGCGTATATTCGCCCAGGCGTCGTCGACATTGTTGCCGCAGGGACAGACCAGCCCCATTCCAGTGATGACCACGCGTTTTTCAGCCATGCACAGACTTTCTTTTCCGCAAGCCGCCTACGGCCGATCAGAGCTTACTCCGACTTTCGATTATACTACCGATGACGCGCTCTGCCAGAGAGTAACATAGGTAGTGCGTCGAAGTTGGTTGAAATAAAGCACAACAATCACCTGGCACCCGGTATGGGCGATCGATGGTCAGTGTCTACGCGACCCGATGGATCGCCCGATGAGTTGAAACTGAGCTAGTAGCAGGCGACTCACAGAGTTGCGCCTACAAGTCTTGTCCGCTACTGTGATGATTGCAGTTGTTCTTGCACCCCTCATCTCCCGGCCCTGTGCCCCCCTCGGCCCCACGCTAAACGGGGGGCGGAATTCCCACAATAGGAGAAGGGGAGCTAACGTAGTGCGCCCGCGCTTGAAAAATGCAGCTATTCATACTTGCAGCATCATAAAACTCGAGTTGAGGCAACGTCGAAACAAGCTTCCCCCCATTGCTATGGGGGGATTGAGGGGGGTAGACTGAAGGTGGGTGCGACTTCCAGAGTAGCGGACAAGCCTGACAAGCCATGCAGTTCGTCAAGAAGAGCCTGCTTGGCGCCTGCGCCCAGCTCTTCAACCTGCGCTATCGGGCGCCGGCCCGGCGACAGCGATCACCATGTTCTTCGGATCAAGATAGCGCTGGGCTGCCTTCAGCACATCGTCTCCGCTGATCCGGTAAATCATGTCCTTGTACTCCGCCAGATAATTGAGACCCAGCTTGTAGCTCTCCATGGCGTGGATCTGCGAGGAGATCCCTTCATTGCTCTCCAGCCGCAGCGGCAGGCGGCCGGTGAAGTAGCTCTGATTATCCGCCAAATCCTCATCCGAAACCGCTTCGCTCACCAAACGCTCAATCTCGGCCAGGATGCTGTCGATCGCCTTGTCGACATGGTCGGGATTCACGCCGGCGCTGACAATCCAGGGATCGGGACCATGCCCGCCTCCCAGATGGCTATATGCATAATATGCCAAGCCCTGTTCTTCGCGTACGCTCTTGCCGATGCGGCCCATCATGCCGAATTCGCCCAAGACGCTGTTGGCGATTTGAGCGGCCAGGTAGTCCGCCGCTCCCCGGGCCGGTCCCAGGGCGCCCATGCTGATATCGCATTGCGTCTTCCCGGGTACAAAGACCGTCTGCCGTTCCGTCACGCTCGGCGCGTCAGGAAAATCGGCGCGGGCGACCTGCGATTGCTCGGGATTGCGCCAGTCGCCCAGGGTCTCGCCGACCAGACGAACGGCGTCCTGCGTATCGACATCCCCGACAATGACCATGATCATGCCACCGGGACCCATATGTCGCGCATGGAAAGCCGACAGATCCGCTTTAGTGATGCCCCCGATTGTCCCCTCGTCGCCGTAGGTGCCGTAATGATAGGGATGAGAAGCCGGGTACAGCGCTTGTCGCATGGCTTTTCCCGCGCGGTAGCGCGTGTCGAAGCTGCTGTATTGCAGCCAGGTCAGTCTTTCCCCGCGCAGGCGCTCAACATGCTCGGATGGAAAGCTGGGATAGCGCAGCGCCTCGCTTGCCGTTTCCATAAGCGGCCGCAGGTCTTCCGCCAAAGCCTTGCCGAACAAACCCAGCTTGTGTATATGCCCGCGCATGCTCAATTCCGCGCCGATATTCTCCAGCGACGCGTGAATCTCGTCGAAGCTGCGATCCTCCGTGCCCGTCAGCAGCGCGCTAGCCGCTAACGAAGCCAGGCCGCTGCGCTCCGGCCCTTCGTAGATGCTGCCGGCGTGAAGCGAGGCGGTGATATTGACAGACTCGACCGCTCTGTTCTCATAAACGAGCAGAACCATGCCGTTGTCAAACTCGACGCGATTGATATTGCTTTCCTTGGGAATGCTGGCTGCGAACGCGGACATGGCTATTCCCCCTCCGCTGCGGGATCGCTTGGCTGCAGGATGCCTACAACACGTCCCTTCGGAACCAGGTAGCGCCTGGCGACATCCACGACGTCATCCGCTGAAACGCGGGTCAAGCGATCCAGGTAGCCCTCAAACCAATCTTCCTTATCCAATATGAAGGATTGCGCCAGCCAATAAGCTTGTTCGGTGACGCTTTCCGTGCTGTAAGCGAAAGCCGCTTTGGCTTGTTTGCGCGCCTTGCTCAATTCTTCCCGGCTTATGCCATGCTCCTGCAAGCGCGCGATTTCTCCCAGCAGGACTTCTTCCGCCTCTGCCGGGCTGCGTTCGTCCCGCAAGGTCACGATGATGCTGTAAAGATAAGGATCGATGGTCGGGACGATCATTGCCCCGACGCTCGCGGCGATCTCCGTCTTCACCAGCGCTTGATACAAGCGGCTGGTTTTGTTGTCCGAAGCGCCGCCCGATCCGCTCAAGACATTGTCCAGCACTTTGAGCTTGACCCAGTCTTCGTGCGCGGCCTTGGGTATGCGGTGGCAGATCTCGTAGAACGCCGTCTTGCCGGGGCGTTCGACCCATACCCGCCGTTCTCCCTGCTGAGCCGGTTCAGCCCGCGCGAAGAGCGCCGGCGCCTCTCGGAACTCGATTGAGCCGTAAAGGCTCTCAATCTTCGCGAGCATGTCATCGCTGTCAAATGCGCCCACGGCCACGGCCACGGCATTAGCTGGACAGTAATGGCGGCGATAATGGTCATAGAGATCGTCCCGCGTCATGCTGCGCAGGTCGACATCGTCGCCGATGATCTCGTGATGATAGCCGTGAACGCGGAAGGCCGCGCCACGCACTTCCTCGGCCAGCCAGAAGGTCGGCTGGTTCTCCAGCCCTTGTCGCTCGGAGATGATGACCGTGCGTTCCGAATCGGTCTCGTCGGGATCAAAAACGGCGTTCGCCATGCGGTCGGCTTCCGCAGCCATCGCGATCTCGATCTTGTCGGCGGGCAAGGTCTCGAAGTACATGGTGTAATCCATGAAGGTGAAGGCGTTCCATTGGCCGCCGGCGCGGTCGATTTCGCGGTCGAGCATGCCGGCCGGGAAGCGCTCGCTGCCCTTGAACATCATGTGTTCCACCCAGTGCGAGATGCCGGTCTTT
>JAPOOU010000138.1 GCA_026713245.1 Chloroflexota bacterium | reverse complement strand
CGATCCGGGCAGGGGGTACCCCCCTCGTATATACATACTGTATCTATACTGTTACTCAAAAAGGGGGCAAAATCAGGGCATTTTCCCAGCATTTGAGGACAAATTGCGCGCCAAACTTCTAGTACCGGACAAGCCTTTAAGGGGCGAGATTGCAGGCCATCTTAACATCGTTTGCCGGCAAGGCTGGCCGCTCTCAACCAGCACATGCCCGCGCGACTGGCTCTAGGCGATATCTTCCGGTTCGATGTTGACCCCGACCAGGTGAGCCGTATCGGCGACATCGCCATAGTTGCTGTAATCCACCAGGTAGATGCTGCCGTCCTCGCGTTGAATCCAGGATGAATAGCCATGATCGGGCCAGGGCTTTTGCGCGGGGTGATTGGCGTGAATCTGTATCAAGCGCTCGCGCTGGTATTGATCGGGGTATTCGCCGGATGATGCCTCCCAGCGCCAGGCAAAGTCATCCAGCGCGGGGTTTCCCAGCCGGTACGAGATCTGTCGCCAGTAGCTGCGACCACTATCGCCGAGCTGTCCGAACTGACAACGCCGCAAGGGGTTTCCGCCGTGGAAATCGCTGGCCGGCGTCTCTTCGCGAAAGACGCAGCTGCTCATTACGGTTTCGCCGTCCAGCTTGACTTGCAGCCAGCCCCGCCGATGATGCAGACCCACGCGGTGAAACTCGGACATGTCAACCGGATGTCGGGCTTCGTGTCGACCGCGAGAAAGCGCGATATGATCGGGCGCGATGCGCAGCAGTTGTCCCAGACGCGAAATCGACATGAAGGCGACAGCGGCATGTCCGGCCGACGCTTCGACCCGCAATTCCGCCTCGAAATCGACATCGCTGAATGACGACTCTGGCGGGAGCAGGGTATAGCGGCATTCATGTTCGGGCTGGTTGTCAATGACCAAGGCATGCGAATCGAGCGAGGCCAGGTATTTTCGCCGGGGTCCGCCGATCGCGTAGCTGCCTGCCTCGCGTTCCAGGTCTCCCGCCCAGGCGTAGGCGCCCAGCCCGCCGTTCACGTTGCGGCCGGTTACCATCACTCGTCCATCGCGCAATTGCTTGGCGTAGGGTCGGTGCAGCGCGAATGGCAGCATCTGCGGATTCGACCAGTTGTGGCCGTTGTCATCGCTAAAGGCGACGAATGAAGGGATGCCGCCCGAGTGATTCTCGCGCATGACACAGGCTAGTCTTCTGCCGCCATCAAGCAGCACTATCGCGCCTTCGCAGAAGCGATGGTAACCGTCATGCGCGATCGTGCTGCGCTCAGTCCAGGTCCGACCGCCGTCGTCCGAGGTCCACAGCACCTGCGCGAACTCTTGCGAGCGGCCGCGCATCAGGTGCGACGTGACGCCGAGAGATCCATCGGGCAGATCCATGACGCGGTCGGGTTCAAAGCCGCCGATGCCGTTATCTCTCTGCGCTTCGGACCAGGTATCGCCGCCATTGTCGCTCCAATAGAGCCAGTTGCCGGGTTCTTGATCTTCATGAAAGTGCTCATCGTCGTCATGATCGACAATGACGACCAGGCGACCGTCGGCGAGCGCGCTCAACCGCGGCGTTACCAGACGTTCATCGCCGGCGGACAGATCGGCTTGATCAATTTCGCGATGTTTGTACCAGGTGGCGCCCCGGTCATCACTGGCAAGCAGGGTCAAGACCTGCGTCTCCAGTGACCAATGCGCGTCCACGTCGCTGTAAATCAAGAGGTATCGACCAGTTGGGGCCACCACGATATCGGGATTCTTGGTGAAGCGCCCGGGGCTGCGCCAGATCTCAAGCACCTTGTGCGCGAGCGAACGTGTATGTATGCGCATGGCAATCGCCTTTCAACATGCTGAGCTTACTTGCGCGTGATTTCTCAGTTGGATATACTGTTTTACCAAAACTCGAAAAGATTTTATCCTCTTTACGTTTTTCTGAAAATTCCGGTCTCGTCTCTTGTCAAAGCAACGTTTTGCATTAGTGTTTTTCGTATCATTTGGAGAGTCTTCATGAGTTCAGTTGCAGGCAAGCGCGCCGCGCCCGTTCCCTTAAAGCACGTGTCCATCACCGGCGGCTTCTGGGCCGAAAGGCAATCAGTCAATCGCGATGTAACGATTCCGGCGATCTACCGGAAACTGGAAGAAACCGGGCGAATTGAATCGTGGTCGATGGCGGGACCTGCCGCGCCGCCGTCCTCGCACCAAAGGATCGGCGTCCGTGTATTTTGGGATTCGGATTCCGGCAAGTGGCTGGAATCGGCCGCCTACAGCCTGGCCACGCACCCGGACGCGGAACTGCAAGCGCTGGCGGACGATCTGATCGATGCCATCGCGGGCGCCCAGCGGGAGGACGGCTACTTGAACAGCTATTTCCCGGTGCATTTCCCCGAGGGAGAATGGGCCAACCTGCGCGACAATCACGAGATGTACAACGCCGGACACCTGATGGAAGCGGCCGTGGCCTATCATCAAGCGACCGGAAAACGCAAACTGCTCGATGTTCTCGCGCGATTTTCCGATCATATTGCCGCTACCTTCGGCGTCGAAGAAGGCAAACAGAGCGCTTACGGCGGTCATCCGGAGATTGAGCTTGCCTTGGTAAAAATGTACCGCGAAACCGGCGAGAAGCGCTTCCTGGACCTGGCTTCATACTTGATCGACGAACGAGGTCAAGCGCCGCATTACTATGATTATGAATCCGTGCAACGCGGAGAACGGCCCGAAGATTACTGGGCGCGCACCTACCGCTATTGTCAGGCGCATTTGCCCCTGCGCGAACATACCGAGGCGAACGGCCACTCCGTCCGCGCCTGCTACCTCTACGCCGGGATTGCCGACGTCGCGCTGGAAACGGGAGACGATGAATTGTCGAGGCTCTCGCGCTTGTTGTGGGATGATCTGACGCAGCATCAGATGTACGTCCATGGCGGTGTCGGTCCCTCACATCACAACGAAGGTTTCACCTTCTCTTACGACATGCCGACTGAAACGGCCTACTGCGAGACCTGCGCGGCGATCGCATTGGCGTTTTGGGCGCATCGCATGTTCCACCTCGATCCGGATAGCCGCTATATCGACGTGATGGAACGCGCAATTTACAATTCGTCATTGAGTGGCCTGTCCCATGCCGGCGACGAGTTCTTCTACGCCAATCCCCTGGCGGCCTACCCCGGCGTAAATCCGCTTGGGAGATGGGACGAGCAAGTCGAGGACGGCCATTACAGGCGCGTGAAATGGTACCATTGTCCTTGCTGCCCGCCAAATATCTCGCGTTTGATCGCCGGTATCGGCGACTATTCCTATTCGCAGGCTGGCAATCGAGTTTACGCGCAGCTGTATCACAGCAATGCCGTTTCACTGGATATTGGCGGACAGCAACTGCAGTTGCTTCAGAGCACTGATTACCCCTGGGATGGAAACATAAGCTTCACTGTTGAAGCGGCGGGCGCTGTCGACTTCGAGCTTGCGCTGCGCATCCCTGACTGGTGTTACAACTATCAGTTGTCGGTCAACGGCGTAGCGCAGCGCGTTTCTGTCGACAAGGGCTACGCCGTCCTGGGGCGGCAATGGTCCGATGGCGACACGGTCGATTTAACCCTGTCGACGCCTGTCGAGCGCGTCATGCCGCACCCGGATATCAGGCAGACAGCCGGCCAGACAGCGTTGCAACGTGGACCGCTGCTATACTGTCTCGAAGAAGTCGACAACGGGCCACGGTTGGCGAATGTTTGCATCCCGGCGGATTCCGAGTTGGACGTGTCCTTGGACAGCGAGCTACTTGGCGGTGTCGCGGTGATTACCGGCAAAGCGCTGCGGATTGAGCCGGCGCAAGCCAGCTCAGCGCTATATCGCCATCATAGCGTCGCTTCCTACGCTGAAACTGTGTTCATGATAAAAGCCATACCGTATTACCTGTGGGCGAATCGTGATCCGGGCGAAATGCGCGTCTGGATTCGCTCAAGCTAGCGTTGGCAATACCCGGGCTCAATCGCCTGGACAATTATTCATGGTGCGAAAGGAATAAAGGAGACAAAAATGAGCCTTTCACGTAGAGAATTCCTGAAGTTGACGGGTGGCTCGGCGACCGCTGCAGCCATGCTTTCGCGACTTGGTCATCTACATCCGGCGCTCGCGCAAGACATGACCAACATCACCTTCGGCGGATGGGGCGGCGTCGCCGAAGACGAGGGCGTCAAAGCGGCCATCGAAGTTTTTGAAGCGGAAAACCAAGACATTGATGTGGAATGGCTGCATACGCCCAATGCCGGCGAATACGGACGCATCCTGCTTTCGAGCATCGCGGCGGGCACTGCCCCGGACACTGGCTTCATCTTGTCCGACAACTACGAGACCCTTGCTGTCGGCGGCGCATTGATGGATATCACCGATCTGGTCAAGAATGATCCGCTTTTGGGCCAGCCAGGTTACTTCCTCGAACCGCAGGAGGCCAATCGCTGCGAGGTCAACGGCCGCTGGTACGGCATCGGTTCAACCTGGGTCGCCCATCACTTCTACTACAATGCCGAGATGTTCGAGGCGGAAGGCATCACGCCGCCGGGCTTCCAGGACGACGAGATTTGGGAATGGGAGGAATTCCTGGAAATCTGCAAGGTATTCACCAAAGACAGCAGCGGCCGACACCCGGGCGATGCCGGATTCGACAGTGATGACATCGTGCAATGGGCTGTTGATTGGCCCTTCTGGTGGATGCCGCTGGGCTTGGCCGCTCATGCCAATGGCGGCGAGTTCCTCACCGAAGACGGTTTGATCGGCCTGGACAGTCCGGAAGCGATGGAGGGATTGCAGCGCATCACCGATCTGGTGTACGAGCACCATGTGGCGCCGCGCAGCGCTGCCTTGGCCAGCCTGGGCATGAATAATGTGCAAATGGTTGACAGCGGTCGTCTGGCGATGGCCGTGGACGGCTCCTGGGCGCTGTCCTGGATGAATCCGTCGCTGATGAATGTGGCGATGGGCACTGGCGCGCTGCCCAAGATGCAGAAACCAGCCAGCATCATGCAGGCGCACTTCCATTCCGTGCTCGCGGGAACCGACCATCCCGAAGAAGCCTGGCGTTGGGTGCGCTTCCTGGCGACTCCCTTCTATCAAGAACATTTCTGCAAGATTGGGCTGTGGATCCCCAACCAGACGGCTATGCTGACGGAAGAGGGCTTGAAGGGTTGGATCCGCGAAGGTATCCATCCACCGAATTATTCGCAGTTTGCGACGGATTATCTGCCCAAACACGGCGTCGCCGTGGCTATACCGCCGGGCTATATCGAAGCGGCTAATGACTACATCAATCCGGCTTTTGAAGGGCTGGCAAACGGCGAACGGGCTGAGGACATCATGCCCGATGCCGTGCGCGGCGCGAACGAAGTCCTGATGGCGGCCAAGGAAGATATGTAGCTTCCGCCGCAATTCAGTATTTCGATACGGTATTGCGCGCGCGAAGAT
>JAPOOU010000238.1 GCA_026713245.1 Chloroflexota bacterium | reverse complement strand
GGGCTATTTGAGTGGAGAAGGAATGGGAGCGCCGATCCCGGCCAGCTTCGCCTGGGCCAACAATGTAACGCTGGCGCAGCAGGCGGAATGGATCGCCGATGCCGCCCGTCTTTCGCGCGAATCCGGTCGCGTTTCGCTGATGATCGTATGGAACGTCAACTTTACGCGCTGGGATTCCGATCCTATGGGCGGTTACGCGCTTATACGCCCCGACGGCAATTGCCCGGGTTGCGCCACGCTCGGCGCGGCTATGAGCGGTTTGGCCGCCAATAGTCAACCGTCTCAGAATGCTCTGGCAAGACCAGCTAACTGCGCCGAGGCGGTAGCGTGGGGTTACACAGCTGAACAGGCAGCAAAATGGCCTCATTTAGACCGTGATGGAGATGGATTGGCTTGCTACGGTACCTAAGCGGCAACTCTCCAGCAAAGCAATCTTCGCCCGAATCAATTGTGGTCGAAAGCCTCTTGTTATCGAGAGGCTTTCGTTGGCGATCCTCGCTCTGCAACTAGTCGTCCAGGCTCAGAACCCAAAAGTCCTCAAAAACGCAATTGGTATCGACGCTGGCATAGTTGACAACGGCGATGCCGACGCTTCCCGGCGATGTCTCGTAGGCTAGCTGTCCAATATGCTCATTGTCGGCATAGTAGTGGATGCCGCCGTCATAGACAATCAAGAGCAAGTCATGATTGTGCCGCTCGCGCGTCGGCTTGTTGACGTAGATGCCCGGCGTGAAGACCGCGCCCTGGCGCTGCGACAGGCCATAGTCACCCTCCGCGGTTGCATACGCAAGCTGATAGTGTTCTTCATCCTGGAAGTGAAATAGAATGCCGCAGCCGCCGTTGGCTTCGTCGCTCATTTGGTAAGAGACTTTCGCGCCGATCGCGAATTCCGCGAAGCGTAAACCTGAACCCAGCAGATATGGCGTAACACCTGCCAAGCGACCGCGAACGCTGCTCTGAGGCAAAAACATTTTGATTTCGCCGTCAACGGGAATCAGTTGTTGCCGCGCAAGGACATTGTCCATGACATGGTAGGGCCTCGTCAGGAGCCGACTCGGGATGATCACCGTATCATCTACACGCGTCGGGACCGTCATCATGGCATTGGTCATGGCAAAGGAAAGACGGCTGCCAATAACATCGGCGGTGCGCATGGCGACGCCGACGCCGCCAAATGACTAGGACTCGTTGTCGCCGACCATGCCCACGATTTGACCGTTGTACACGATATCGAAATGCTCTCCGCTCGCCAATACTCCCAGGCGAAACTCGCTCTCGCCGGGAACGATGGCTGGATGCGTTCCCCAATTGCGGACAATGACAATGTCGCCGTCGTTGACCCTCTCCATGCGCCAGAAGCCCCGTCTGTTAAGGAGCACGCGCGAATGCGAATCGGGCCGCGCGTAGCGAAATGCCAGGCCTACCTGCCAGTCGTCCGCCGACGAGACCTTGTCAAACTGAACTTCAAAGTAAAAGTCGCGTTCCGGCGCAAAACCCGCGCCCAGCATCACAGCTGTTTTTGCTATGCCGTCGGTTTCTACTACCAGCCGATTGCTGCCTGCCTGACTGACTGCCGCCAGGCGGTTGACCACCTCCCAGTCTTCCAGCGGCAGCTTCTCCTCAGCATGAATATGAACGTCATATCCGGGCAGCAGATGCAACTGATAGGCTCCGCTCGTGCCGTCGAATCCGCTCACAGCTACGGTATACTGATCTGATTCGGGCAACACAAAGGCTTGGATAATTGCATCCAGCGAGTTCGGGTAGGCGTAGTCGTCGTTTGCGATTATCAGTTCGCCGGAGCTGTCGTAGATTGCCAACTCAGGATCAAGCGTTTCCGACAGCGCTTCCACGCGCAATGACACCAGCGTCAATTCCAGTGCGATCAAGCTATAGCGATGCGTTTCGTTAGGAGCGAGCTTGTCCTCAACCCGATCGCCCAGGACCAGTGTCCTGTCCTGCGCAAACGCGGTCGTTGCAAGCACTACGAAGAAGAGCAGCAGACCGGACAGCCTGCCGAATTCGTTCATTTGTCTTTAGGCATCCAAGATGTATAGGTATCGGCCAGGTATTCGAGATAGCTTCGATAATCTTCCGGCGACATTTCGGCCCCGAACTCGCCGCGGTAGAATTCCGCCTGTTCGATACGGCGGATGTTGCCGGCCTTTCGCAAATCGCGCGTTTCGTCTTTCTTGCCCTTCTTCTTCCGCTGGTATCGGGTCGAAAGACGCGATAGCGGCAAGGATTCGAAGTCGGCAGGCGATACAATGCTATAGGCCGTAATGAATTCCCCATCCTGCTCCAAAGCATTGGCGACCACATACCACCCTTTCGGGACGCGCGGATGACGCCTCGCCTCAAAGTGCCACATCAAGATGTTGACGGTGTGCCCGGCATCTATTTCGCTTTGAACTTTGCTCGACTTGGTTAATTGAATGATATCGCCAAGAAACTGGATATAGCGATTGCTGGGCCAGTATTTCTTGGAAAGGTAATCGGCCGCATAAGTCAAGCCAACTGCAATAGCAATCGCGGCGCCGATTGTGATCAAGCCGCCGTTCGGGACAAATGTATTCAAAATCAGGAAGCTGAAAACAGCGCCAAACAGGAAAGTGAAGCAGCCTAGCGCGCGAACGCCGGAATGCTCGCTGTCTACCGGGAACTCGATGGTCGGCGCCAAGTCCGGGGCGTTCAACTTCTGCATGATGCGTACCGCCATCTGTTTATAGATTCAGGAATCACTGCATTTCCCCTGTTGGTGCAAACCGCGTCGCCCATACAACGAGAAGGCTTAGGATTTTGCCTGAGCGCGGCAGACCTGTTCGCTGCCGCCGAGCGGCTGCCCGCTTCCGCCAATCATGATAACCGAAATGGACAGGCTTGCAATAGTTCCTCAAGGCGATGCCTATGCGTCGGGCTTTTCATACCCGCAAAAGCGATTATGGTAGAGACCGGGCCAGCGAGCGAGGGCTTGAGACTAGTTGCTCAGGAGTTTTGTCGGGCTTATTGGAGACCAGGCGTGATTGCGGCGCTCTGTTTTGGAGGCATCTTCGGATGTCCATTCATCATTTGGGGATTGATCCTGGTCTTCGACCGCGACCGAACCTGGCAGAAGGCGCTGCAACGAAGCACAGCGGATATGCCAATCCAGCGAAGTCGCGGCTGGGACAGACGACAAGTCATTTACGGAGTTCTATTGATCGCCTTCGGAATCACAGTCTTGCTGTTTTTGGGCGTATTCAATTATCTTGCGCAGCAGATTTCCCCGCCCGCCCCCTTCTAGAGCCGCAACGCCTCATCCGAAAGTCCTCCACCAGATGCCTGTACACTCCGGCACAATCACGCGCTTCCCGTCCAGACATGAGTTGGCTAACTCATCACCAAAGAAAAACCGCATCAATTCGTCGGCTTCTTGCGGAGAAGCGAACTGAAAATCGGTGCGTACCCAGCGATAGGAGAGACCGAGCTCCCTCTCCCAATGGTCATAGAGCTGTCTCAAGTTCCTTGGCGCCAGCGGCTGGCGTCTGCTGGCGCCCATCGTCTCGATGAGGATGGCTGTGCCTCCCGGTTTAAGCACGCGCGCCATTTCGGCGAGCATCATATCTGTTCGCTCGCGCCAGTCATTGGGATGCCACTCACGCACATGGGCGAAGCTCCAGCCTTCAATCGCCAGATCGGCGCAAGCCGACGCAACCGGCAAGCGACGATTGTCGCCAAGAGAGAGATGCCAGTTGGTCATGCCGGTAGCGCGCATCGCCCGCTGGGCGCGCCCTAACATCGAGGCCTCAATGTCAAAGGCAAATATCTCGTCGACCGCAACCGAGAGCAGCCTGGTAACACGTCCGGTGCCGGCCCCGAATTCCACAACCTTGGCGCCGCGCAAAGGACAGATTTCGCTAAGCGCCGCAAACAGATTGCCGCGCCTGTCTTCGCGCGCTACCAGACGGTCAAACTGCTCCGCCTTATTGCGATAGATGTCTTTGAAGCGATTACACCGCAAAGTCACAGTCAAGCGTGAGTATCGAGGAGAGAGTCGGAGCTGAAGTCGGACAAAAGCGCATCGAATCGACCCCGTTCGATCTGCGGGTAATTGACCAATTGCCCCTTGAAAATACGCATGTATTCGACGATCTGCTCGCGCGCATAAGCCTCGAAGCGGAGCGTGATTGCCGGCTGCGTATTACTCGCCCGCACCAGACCCCAGCCATTGTTAAAGATCACGCGCGCGCCGTCGACCGTCACGACCTCGTAATCGGTTTGGAGACTGGTCGTCATTTCGTCGATCATCTTGAACTTCAAGTCGTCCGGCGCGCCCAATACAATCTCCGGCGTAGCTACCAATTTGGGAATTTCGTCGAAGATTTCGCCAACCGTTTGCCCGGACTTGCTAATAATCTCAAGCGTTTTGAGCGCCACCAGCGGCGCGTCGTCAAAGCCGAAGTAGTCTTCCCCGATGAAGAGATGTCCGCTTACTTCGCCACCTAGCAAGGAACCGATCTCGTTCATCTTCTGCTTCATCAGGCTGTGGCCCGATTTCCACATGACCGGGATGCCGCCGTACTTCTTGATTTCGTCGGGGAGCGCCTGCGACGATTTGACGTCAAAGACAATCGGCGTATTGGGGTGGCGCCGGAGCAAATCCCGCGAAAGCAGCGCAAGCAGTCGATCGGCAGCGATATGATTACCATGGTTGTCGATGAAGCCGCAGCGATCGCTGTCGCCGTCGAACGCCAAGCCCAGGTCCGCGCCCAGTTCGATTACTTTCGCCTCCAGATCGCGCGTCATTTCGGGATCTTCTGGATTCGGCAAATGATTGGGGAAGCTGCCGTCCGGCTCGCAATATAGGCATTCAACATCCAGCCCCAGGGCGCGCAACACCGGCGGCAGATAGGTGCCCGACAAACCGTTGCCGGCGTCAAGCACCACTTTCAACGGTTTTTCCATGTGGACCTTACGCTGTATCTCGGTCATGTGTTGATTGATCATAGTTGGGTCTTCATCGACCTCGCCCTCACCTGCCGCGAACAGTTCGTCTTCGATGATGCTCAATACGGCCTGAATCTGTTCGCCGGCCAGCGCCAACTTTCCGTACGCCATCTTGATACCGTTATAACGCGTATCCAGGTGGCTGCCCGTGATCATGACGCCTGCCCCGGCCTCGCCATAAGAAGCCGAAGCGAAATAGACAGTCGGCGTGAGCACCTCGCCAATATCGGTAACCGCCAATCCGGTCGCAGCAAGTCCTTCGATCATCGCAGCCTTAAGCGGAGCAGACGACAGGCGATTGTCGGAACCGACAAAGACTTTCCGCGTGCCAAATTCTCTAGGCAAGTAGGTTCCCAGAGCCTTGCCAACCAAGTACGCCAGTCCGGGCGTCAATTGTGGGGATTCGCCGTTGGCGGTGCCGCGAATATCGTACTTTCTGAAGATCGAACGATCGACTGCTCTCATGCTCACCTCTGACTCATGCGCTCGCGGTAAATGCCGAGCGGCCGCGTATTGTCATGCCTCGACCAGGAATTCTTCGCCATCAACAAATGCGGAAAACTTCAAACCGCCGCCTCGTTTGCGGCTGGAACTGATGCGGACCTCTGTACCTTCCGGCGGGTTGGAGCGCAACAGAAAGTCGGCCAGGGGTTCCCGCAAATTTCGTCGCAGGATGCGCCGTAGTGGGCGCGCGCCGTATTCCGGTTCGTCATTTTGCTCCAAAAGCCATTTCTTGGCGCCCGCGCTGAACTTCAATGTCAAACCGCGTTCGCGCGCCAGCTTGTTCTCTTTTTCAATTAGCAGGTCGAGGATAAGGACAAAGTCCTCGTCGCTCAATGCGTTGAAAAGAATGACCTCGTCCAGCCTATTGATGAACTCGGGCCGCAGAAACTCCAGCACCTGGTCCATAATCTGCTCGCGCAAATCGTCTGTGATCTGCCGCACCATCAAATGCTCGGAGCCGATATTGCTGGTCATGATGACCACAGCTTCACTGAAGCGCGCGATATTGCCGCGTCCATCGGTCAGCCGGCCCTCTTCCATCACCTGCAACAATACATCCATAATCCGCGGATGCGCCTTCTCAATTTCATCGAGCAAGACGATGGTATAGGGCTGCTGCCGAATTCGCTCGGTTAACTGTCCGCCCTCGTCGCTGCCGACATAACCCACCGCCGAGCCGATCAAGCGGTTGATGCTGCTCTCGTCCTTGTATTCGCTCATGTCCAGCGGGAAGAGATTCTCTTCGCTGCCGAACATAAAATCAGCAAGCACGCGCGCCATTTCGGTCTTGCCGATACCGGTAGGACCCAGGAACAGGAAGGTGCCGATCGGTCTCCGCGGGTCTTTCAGTCCAACCCGCGCCGTTTTGATGGCGCGGCTGACCAACTGCACGGCTTCTTCCTGGCCGATCAGACGCTGGCGCAGGTGCTCCACCATATTGGCATAGCGCAGGCGTTCGTCAGCGCCCAATTTGGTAACTGGAATGCCGGTCATCTGGCTCGTCACCAGGGTCACATCTTCTACATCAAGCCTGGCATCGTTGTTGTCCGGCCGGAAGGCGAGATGCGCTTGCTTGCCCATATTGACCATGGCGGCGGTGCGATGCAGCAATTGCTCGGCGCTTTGCGGCAAGGGATTGATGGTCAAATAGCGCTGTGCCATGCGCGCCGCCATTTTCAGCGCGTCGTGCTCGATGGCAATCTCATAGTCCGACTCCAAATGCGGCGATATCGTCTCCAGAATTTGTACGGTTTCGTCCAGCGACGGTTCATCAACACGGATTATCTGACTGTTTTCCATAATGGCGCTGACATTTTGTATGCGCGCTTCAAATTCCTGCAAATTGGTGGTGCAGATGACGACGGGATCGTCGCTCAAGAATGCCTTCTGCACCAGCGACGTCGCCTTGTTGAAGTCGGCTTTGATCGGTCCGCCGAAAAAACGATGAATCAGCGGCAAGAAAAGGACCCCGCGCCGCGCCGCGCTCATGCCGGCGCGGAAGGCCTCCTGATCGCCGTCCAGCAACGCCGTTTCGCTGATCTGTACCAGATTTGACAAGCCATTCGGTCCCTTGTCTTCCGCCATGAGCAAAGCAAGGCTATATGCCAGGGTGCGCTTGCCGACGCCGTCCGGACCAATCATAATGATGTGACGATTGACCGACTGCGTCAGCACGTTGATCATGTTGCGCAGGAGATCTTCACGAAAATGCACTGCGCGCAGCATACCGCGCTTGGCCCGTTTGACGTAATCCACGGTGGTACTGTCGTCGCGGCTGGGGATGATTTTGCTGGCGTCGCTGTACGCGTCCTGAATCGACTTGGGCGTGATGCTGAACTGGCGAAGAATCCCGCCCGTGCTGACCGAGGTTTCCGCTAAAACCGCCAGAGCGTGATCGGTATCGATTTTCTGCTCATTCATCGAGTTTGCAATCGTCAAGCCGTCGTCCAGAAGCACTATCGACTGCCGGCTCAGCGAAACTTTCTTGTTGCCAATCGCGACGAAATCCAGACTGCCGTCGGGATCGCGACGGGATTGAATCGCGACTCTCACCTGACGCTCCAGGCGCTCCAGATCGACGCCGCGCGATGATTCGAACATCTTGAGCATGCGCCAGGCTGCCGTGTTTTCCCGACCGAGCAATGCCAACAGCACCATTTCCGGCATGATCGACGATTTACGATATTCGCCTAGCATCGGTACGGCATCGTTCAATACCGCGTCCATGTCCTTGGAGATTAGATCAGGATTAAGGGTAGACATTGACTAACTGTGTCCTGCGTATTTCACGGTTCCTTCGTTGTTCAAGATGCGAGTGGATTCGCGCCGCCTCATTATAGCCCAACAATACCGCAATCGCCTAGCTCGCAAAGCTTAGCGGCATGCTGCCTAAGGCCTGTCGCTCTCCAAGAAGCACCGCACAGATGACCTTCGTCGCCCGGGACATGGGGCTATATCCCTGCACATAAGCCGCTAGCTCGGGATAGATGAACATTTCTATCGGATTCCACAAAGTCACCAGAATCGTCTTATGCGCCGGCATCGCCTCGACCAGTTGGATCTGCCGAGGATCGTCAATGTTGTTCAAAGTGAAAACGACAACAGTGTCGGCTTCCCGCGCGGCTTCGCTTGCCCAGGTCAATTCCCTGTCCTTCGGCGACCCGGAGACAGAGACGAATGCATGCCCCTCAACACGGCGATCGCATTCTCGTCGTATGCGCGGACGTGTGCCGGGATAGATAAAGAGCGCCTTACCTTGGACCGGTATCATATCTTGCGAGTCGAGCACTGTTACGCCCCGTTCGAACAAACGCGTCACCAGACGATCATGCGCCAACAGCTCCAGCCGCTCTCTCGTCGCATCCGGATCTAACGGGCGCCAATCCAACACGCCGTATTTCTGTTTGACCCGCAGAATGCGCTCTACCGAGTTGTCTATACGCTCGCGCTTGATACGCCCGGCGCGCACGGCCGCAACCACATCGCTGATCGCCTGGCGTATCCGTCGCGTGCCCACATGCGCGCCGATCGCGATCATATCGTTGCCCGCTTCAATCGCCCGGATCGAGGCCTCGCTGGGGTCGTATCCGGTGTCGACAGCATCCATATCCAGCGCATCGGTCATGATTAAGCCATCGTATCCCAACTCATTGCGCAGCAACCCTTCCACCACGTTAACGGACAAAGATGCGGGCAACGGCTCGGCATCAAAGGCGCTGAACCAGATATGCGCCACCATCACAGTACTGACACCGGCGTCGAATGCAGCCACGAATGGTCGTAATTCAACCGAATCCAGCCGTCGTCGGTCGTGGTGGATCACCGGCAACACCAGGTGCGAGTCTTGGCTGGTATCGCCATGACCGGGAAAATGCTTGACTGTGGCTACCACTCCATTGTCCTGCAACCCGCGTATGAAATTCATCAGAATCGGAGCAACCAGTTTCGGATCGCTTCCGAACGCTCTGCGGTCGATGATGGGATTGTCGGCGTTAGTCAGCAAATCCCCGACCGGGGCCAGATTCATGTTGACGCCAACCGCGCGCATCTCGGCGGCCATAGCCGCGCCAACTTCGTAGGCCAGATCTTCGTCTTGCGTGGCTGTTAGCAACATGGGCGCCGGAAAGCGCGTGAAACCCCCATGCAGATGCTGGATAGGCCCGCCCTCTTGATCCACCGCGATCAACAGTGGCAAGCCGCCGCTGCTCATGACCTCTTGCTGGTATGCGTTCGTCAGGGCCGTCACTTGTTCGGGCGATTCAACATGGCGGCCGAAGAGTACGGCCGCGCCCGGTTGCGCCTCGCGCAAAAAAGCCGATTCCGTTTCTGTCAGGTGCGCGCCAAAGAAACTCACCATGAACATCTGCGCAACTTTCCGCTCCAGCGTCATATCGTGCCGGGAATCCGCTTTCTTCGACACTTGCGCCGAAAGCGAAGCGAGACTCAGCAGATGCGCCAGGCAGACTATCAAACGTATCAGTCTGTTGTTGGAACTAACGATGACTAGAATCCGTTCTGTTGAATCATCATATAGTGCAAAAAGTTGAACTGGTCGTCGCCAGTGAGCAAGCGTGGGCGCGCTTGATCGTCGATGATGCCTGGAAACAGTTCCACCGCTAATAGTTTACTGGCATAAACGTAAAGCGTGTCCAGGAAGAAGCGCTTATTTCCCCAAAACGTCTGGTCAAAATACAGATTGCCCAGCCCAAAATGAATGAAGGCCGTTTCGCCGCGGCCTGTTCTGTAGTATTCAAAGGTCATTGGCTTGTGCTCCGCGGTGCCGATGACAACATCAGCGCCCCACTCGGCAAATGCGCGGAAATCGGCTTGCTGCTGCGCCGTCGGCTTGTGAGACTCGTACTCCTGGTAGTGAACGGTCAACAGGACCAGGTCGTACCGCGCTGCCAGCACGGGCAAGTTGTCTTCTAGCCAGGTACGGTCACAAAAGGCGGCCCCTGGGCGTACGCCGCCGAGCGCGCTCGGATCTTCGTTGACCAAGGCATAATATGGACCAACTGCGTTGCAGGCGAGCCAAGCGACATTATTGCCGTTATGAGCGAGAATCAGGGGTTCCCGAGCATCGGCCCGGCTGCGTCCTCCGCCGACGACTTTCGTACCCGCCTCTTCAAAGAGCGCTAGCGTATCTTCAAAGGCGTCGTAACCAAAATCATTGATATGATTGCCTGTCAGATCAACCACGTCGACGTTCAAGATTTCAAACAAACCCGCGTGTTCGCGTTTCATGCACAGGCTGTTCGCGCCGCCCAACACCTTATCGTTAAACTGCGGGCAGGTAGCGGCCAGAGGCGCCTCATTGGTCACATGGAAGTAGTCCGACGCGGACACGTATTCGCGGATGCCGCTTGCGGCCGCCTCCAGGCCAATCACATCAATCGCCGTTCTTGTCTGTCGCGCAATAGCCGTCGTACCGGACAAAGTAATCCGCGTCAAATTGCCGGCATGATAGTTTGGCGCGCTGCTATCGAATATCAACGGATAGTCGTCAATTTGATCGACGACGGGTTTCCCGTCCAGCCACAAAGGGCGAAGGCGCAGGCGCAATTCATCAAATGGCAGCAAAGTGAAGCTGAGCTTGTCGCGCCAAAGACGACGCTCCAGGCTCTCATCGTCCACGATTCGCGTGTCGCGATGCAGTTTAATGTCATGTTCCCGTAACCGGACCGCTGCGGATTCGCTCAAAGTCAATCGCTGGTCGAATCCGCCCTGGAGAATCGCATCCAGTTGGTCCCGCCCAATTGACGTCTGTAGCGCAGCGAACGCAGCGGCGGGCATCCACAATTCCCTTCCAGTTTCTGTTGTCCTTTCAGCTTGCGAATGGGACGGCGGCGACTCCACAAAGGCCGCGCTGTAGAAAGCAAGGTAATCGGGAATATTTCGCGCCCATGAAGCTTCGTTGTGCCCGGCGCCGCTGTAAACCACATATTGATGATCGACGGCGCCGTTCCTCATGATCACATGCATCTGGTCAACGCCGTCCGCCGCGAAGTCTCGTGACCCGCGATCCAGCCACAGCCGCATATCGGCGCCAAGTTCCTGCGACCGCGCCAACTCAAGCGGGTTGTATCGAGGCTCGACATGAACAGGATCGAAGAAAGGGCTATGCCCGCCGATCGCCAGGAACCGCCCCGGGAAACGCAGCCCGACATGATATGCCCAGAATCCGCCCCGCGAAATGCCGCCGATGGCTGTTCTGCCGTCGCTGCGATATCGCTGCTGCACATGATCCAGTAGCTCAATCAGAATCGAATCGTAGCCCTGGCCGCCGAAGACATTCTCGTTGGCGATAGCATCCCCAAAAGGCAAGACCACGATCATTGGCGGCGAGGCGCCGGATTGTATCGCGGCTTCCAGCGCATTGATGAAACCCAGGCGCAGCCATTGCCTGTCATCCGCGTTGGAACCGTGCAGCAGCATCAGCACAGGATATGTCTGTTTCGAAATCTCATAACAAGGCGGGAGATAAACCGTGAAATATCGGGGACGGACGGAGCCATCGCTGACGTAGGTTTCGCGCGCGAAGCTTCCGGCTTTATCGCAGCCAGCGGCGCCAACGGGTAGAGCCGCAAGCAATGCCGCGATCGCAACAACCGCCAGCGCCAACAGAGCCATCGGCGGCTTGACAAGTGAGGGCGATGTAGTTGGCTTTCCCATGAAAGTAGCGGCAGTAGCGGCGGATGCTATTCTGGATCGGAAAGATCGCCCAGCCGATAACCAATCCCGCGCACGTTAACTACGAGCTTTGCGTAATCGCCAAGCGTCTTCAACTTGCGCCGCAAATTGCTGACATGAGGACGAATGACCTCACGGGCTTCGGTCTCATCAGTGGTATAGCCGCGGACTTCCCGTACCAGCTCTTGGCACGGCACAACGCGGCTGCGATGCGCCGCCAAATACAACAATAAGTCGAACTCCGTAGGGGTCAAACTAATGACTGTTGCCCAATGCCGATCTGATAGCGCCCCGGGGCGACCGCAAGCCCGGCCAATGCCATCGAAGAATCAGTGGGCGCCGCGCGCGCGCTCTCTGCCGGCGCAAGCGGTTCCCGGCTAGCATCGTCAGACGAAACCGTTGCCAAGGCTTCTTCCCGCACCAACTCCTCCACATTTCGCTCAATTGCATCCAGCATGCGCCGACGCCGCATCAGGTTTCGCGCTCGTTCAATGCCGCGGTCCACGCTCGCTCTAATCTCTTGGCTGGAACAGGGTTTGATCAGATAATCGTGCGCGCCGGCGCGCAGCGCTTGCACCGCTGTTTCGACGCTGGCGTTTTCTGTCATCAAGACCACCATTGCGTCAGGCGACTGCGCCTTGATGCGATGCAAGAGCTCGATACCGTCGATACCGGGCAGATCAATCTCGCTCAAGACAAGGTCAAAATGCTGACTATTGAAGAGCTCCAAAGCCTCGTCGCCGAAGGACGATTCGACGATGATGTAGCCGACCCGCTGCAAAGATTTGCTCACTGTGTAGCGATTGACGCCGTCGTGATCAACCAGCAAGACTTGCATCAGTCGACTCACCACTTCTTCAGCAACACGCGTGGACTGGGTATCCATATGTTGATTATACCGTAAGGCCCGATTTTACGGTATTGCAGCCGAACGCATTCGCCGCGGCTGGCCGACTATTCGAGAACCAGGGTACAGAATTGGCCGGGGTCGGTCGTCATTTGCGACCTGTGCGCAAGGTGCCAGACGTCGCCGACGCAGATGGCAATCACATCGCCATCAAGGCTGACCAAGGGGATTTGATCGCGAATCTGCCGTGGGATTTTGCGATCGATCATCCAGTCTTTTATCTTGCGCGACCTTCCTGCCATGCCTTTTGGCCGAAAGCGTTCGCCCTGGCGCCGCGTGCGTAGATATACTTCGGCGCCAACAGGCACATGAACGGCTGTTGAGCGGTCAATCGTCCGCTCGCCATGCGAAAGTTCGATTCGCAAGCGCCCTTCGATAATTACACCGGACCCTCGCAAAGGTTTTTCCGTCCCAGGCGCGATCAAGCGGT
>JAPOOU010000237.1 GCA_026713245.1 Chloroflexota bacterium | reverse complement strand
CGGGGTCCGCAAATGGACAAAGACAGACAAACTTCAAAGCGAAACCTGCGCCGATCGCTGGGCATCTCTTGTAAGGAGCGGCTGGCGGTCAGTGTCGGCGGTCTGTGTCGGCGGGCTGTGTCTACGCGACCTACCCGACCTACGCGACCTATCAGGTCGCCCGCCACAGCGCAAAAAATGTAGGCGCTCGCTGGCAATCGCCACAGAATTGCCCGGTTTCCTGCCGCTGCCAACCTGTCCTGTCCTCAGCTTCCGATCTGGGGATGGGGTACCCCCCGTATACATACTGTATGTATACTGTTACCCAAAAAGGGGGCAAAAAGAGGGCATCTTCCCAGCATTTGAGGACAAATTGCGCTTCATTGAGCGCTCGCGCCTGTTTACGTAAACCGCGTCGCTCATGCGACGAGAAGGCTTACGATTTTGCGTGAGCGCGACATTCCTGGGACCTTTTCGCAGACTATGCACCGAGCCCCTACAGATTTTGTGCTTGAGGGTGGAAGATGGGAGCTTGATGCGCCAACAATCTGAAATACACCGCCGGGACGAGGACTGTTTGGTTATCCGCAAAGGATAGTCTACAATATAGGCTGCCTGCCTTTGGGCTAGGCAGTTACGATCTTATTCAAAACGAGAAAATACGGAGGAATATAGATGAAAAAGCACTATCGCTTGTCCACACTCCTTGGAGTCCTGTTGGTCATGGCACTGTTTTTGATTGCGCCCGTGGCACAGGCTCAGGACATGTTGAGCTTCGCGGCTGAAGATTGCGACTACGGCGGCAATCTCAAATCGGTTGAAGCCATTGACGAACTCACCGTTGTGATCACGCTCTGCAACACCGACGCGCTTTTCGAGCAGAAAGTCGCCAGCCTCGGCCTGTCCATACATCCCGCTGAATACGTCAACGCCACGGGTGGCGAGGGAGATTTATTGACCCATGCCATCGGCACTGGTCCCTTGAAATTGGTCAACTGGGATCAAGGCAACGAGATCGTCTTCGAGCGCTATGATGATTACTGGGGCGAGCCATCCATCGAGCAGACGGTTATCTTGCGCTGGAATTCCGAAGCCGCCGCCCGCGCGACCGAGCTGCGCGCTGGCACCATCGACGGCATGAAATTCGCCAATCCGCATGATATCCCGGTCTTCCGCGACGATCCAAATTTCAACCTGGTCGATATCCCGCCCTTGACCGGCGTCTATGTCGCCATGAGCAACTATTTCGAGCCGCTCAATGATGTTCGTGTCCGCAAAGCGATCGCCATGGGCATCGACCGCCAGCGCATCGTCGATAAGTTCTTCCCGCCCGGCTCGCCCTTGACGCCAGACTTTGCGCCGCCCGCCGTTTTCGGCCATGTTTCCGAAGGTGGCGTGCCCGGCTTCGACCAAGATGCGGCCAAAGCCCTGCTTGAAGAAGCCGCCGCCGACCTCGGCTTTGAACTGCCGCTGGATTCCCTGGTCGATACCCGCACCGGCGAAGACCGCGCCCTGACCCTGACCTGGCGCGATGTCGTCCGCGGATATTTGCCAAACCCGGGCATCATTGCCAACGATGTCGCTGCCCAGCTTGCGGATATCGGCGTCATCGCCGATGTTCAGGTGGTGGAATCTGGTACATTCCTCGCCTCGGCCAACGCCGGTAACGAGCCGCTGCATATCCTCGGCTGGCATGCCGACTTCCCCGACGCCTCCAACTTCTACAGCTGCTGCTTTGGTCCCAACAATACACAATTGGGTGTCCCCAATCCCGCACTGTACGAGCCTTTGGTCGATGCTTCGCAAGTACTCGACCCCGAAGCGCGCATGGGATACTTTAGGCAAGTCGCTGCTGCGATGGCTGAACATGTGCCCTGGGTTCCCTTCGGCCATGCCGGCGCGGCCGACGTCTGGCAGGTGCGCATGGTTGGCGTTCATCCGGGCCTGCTCGATGGCACGGAAGAATTCTCGCGGATCGAAGATCCTGACGACGACAATGTCATTTACATGCAGAATGCCGAGCCCATCTCGCTCTACTGCAACGATACCTGGGATGGCGAGACTTTCCGCGCCTGTCACCAGGTGAGCGAAGCGCTGCTCGACTTTGAACGCGGCGGGGTTGATGTGATACCTGGCTTGGCGGAAACCTGGTCAGTCTCGGACGATGGGTTGACCTGGACATTCAACTTGCGCGAAGGCGTCCTCTTCCACGACGGCTCCAGCCTTGACGCCAACGACGTCGTTGTATCCTGGCAAGCCCCGGCCGACTGCGCCAGCCCCAACCACACCGGCACCGGTCAAGCCTTTGCTATCTACAAGTCCATCTTCCAGCAGTTCATCAATGCCGATCAGTGCTAGCGCTGGACACTCCCTCACTCAATAAAGAGCGAGGGACGTCTTTGAAGTGACACGGCAAGACTGAAGGGGTCAGCAAATCGCTGACCCCTTCTTGTCTCATTCATATTTGAAGACTGTAGGGGCGACCTATCAGGTAAGCTGAAAATCGCTAAAATTAGTAGAGATTTTGTGTCGATATCACGCCGGCTGCAAAAGCGTCCTCGCCTCAGTTCGTATTGAGGGAAGGGGGCTTAGCTTCGGTTCAAGCGCGGGTCCAGCGCGTCGCGCATGCCGTCGCCCAGTAAATTGAAGCCGAGCACGGTGATCATGATGGCGATGCCCGGGAAGAAAACCAGGTGCGGCGATGTAAACAGATAGTTGCGGGACTCGCTCAAGATCTGTCCCCACTCCGGTGTTGGCGGCTGCGCGCCCAAGCCGAGGAAAGAGAGCGCCGCCGCATCGAGGATGGCGGTCCCGACGCCCAAGGTACCCTGCACAACGATGGGCGTGATCGAATTGGGCAGGATATGCCCAAGAACGATGCGCAGCGGACTCGCGCCCAGCGCTTGTTCAGCGATCACAAATTCCTGCTCTTTTATCGACAGCACGCTGGCGCGCGACAGCCGGGCGTATTGCGGGATAAAGGTGATCGTGATTCCCAACAGCGCGTTGGTCAAGCCCGGTCCCAGGATCGTCACGATTGATATCGCCAGCAGCAATGCGGGGAAGGCCAGGACCACGTCCATCAAACGCATGATCACATTGTCAACTCTACCGCCAAGGAATCCGGCTGTGACGCCCAGGGCCGTACCGGCGATTATTGACAGGCTGATCGTGATGATCCCGACTGACAGGGATGTGCGCGTACCGAAGATGACGCGACTGAATAAATCGCGCGCATTTAGGTCTAGTCCCAGGATGTGGATGGGTTCTTCACACCCAAACAAGGGGATACAGGGTGGCTTGCTTGGCAGACGCCCGGTCTCGCCCGCGACGCCGATCATGGTTTTGATCGGATCGTGCGTCGCGATAATCGGGGCCGCGAGGGCCGTCAATACTAGCAGGCCGATGATGCCCATGCCCAGAATCGCTGAGGGATTGTGTAAAAGGTTTCGCAGCGCTTCCAGCCACAGATTGGACGAGCGATAACGCTCGGTCGGGCTAAGGCTGGCGGGTTCGACGTTGGCCATATATGTTGTCCTGCGAAAAGTGATCAGTTGAAGCGGATGCGCGGATCCAAATAACCGTACATGATGTCTACCACCATGTTGATGATGACGAATCCAGCCGCAATGACGACGGTGAATCCTTGCACGAGTGTGTAATCCCGCGAAGTGATGCTGTCGACAAGCGTACGCCCGACGCCTGTCAAGCTGAAGATCGTCTCAGTGAGTACCGCCCCGCTGATCACCAGACCAAAATTCAAGCCGATCACGGTTATGACCGGTAGCATGGCGTTCTTCAAGGCGTGCTTGCCAACGACGCTGCGTTCTCGCAATCCCTTGGCGCGCGCTGTTCGCACATAATCTTGGTTGAGCACTTCCAGGACACTGGAGCGGCTCATGCGCGCGATGATGGCCAAGGGGATCGTGCCCACCGCGACAGCTGGCAAAATCAAATGGCGGATGGCATCTACGAATAGCTCGCCATTGAGCGTAAGCACGGCATTAAGCGTATTGATGCGCGACAAAAATATCAGAATGCCTGCTGCTTCCTCGCCCTGCGCCACCCATCCCATGTACTCGTAGAAGGGAAGGGGATTGGCGCCTGGCGTCAAACGGCCGGATGGCGGCAGCGCCAGGGGCGTATCTTTGAGCAAAACAGCAAACAGATAGGCGAGCATTAGCCCCAGCCAGAATACCGGCATCGAAACGCCGATATTGGCCCCCACCATCGTGCCGACATCCAGGATCGATTTGTGTCGATAAGCGCTGAGAACGCCAAGCGGTACGCCGACGACGATGGCGAACAGCAGCGCGAACAGACCCAACTCTACGGTGGTCGGCAAGCGTTCGACCAGGAGCTCCATGACCGGCCGGTGAAAGCGCATCGAATCACCCAGATCGCCTTGCGAAAAATTGCGCAGGTAAACCACGAACTGAATCGGGAGCGGTTGATCCAGTCCGTTGCGCCGGAAGAAAGACTCACAGACTTCCTTCGAAGCGCGCTCGCCCAGCACAGCTATGCATGGATCACCAGGGATGGCGCGCGCCAGGATAAACGTGACCACCAGAATGCCCAGCAACACGGGAATTGAAAATGTCAAGCGCTTCAAGACAAATGTCAGCATCTTGGTAACCCATATTTCTCAACGGGATTGCGAGCGATTCTTCCGAGCATACCGTCGAAACTGTCTGGCTTATGCATCCGCCCAGGCCCGCGCTCTCTCCACAGCGGATTGCCATCCCGCATAAAGCGCGTCGCGCTGGTCGGCGGACATCCGCGGTTCAAAGGTCCGTTCCAGTTGCCATTGTTTAGCGATCTCATCTTGTGATTGCCATATGCCGGTCGCCAAGCCTGCAAGGTAGGCGGCGCCGAGCGCCGTAGTTTCGGTTACTCGAGGGCGCTCCACCGCCACGCCAAGAATATCGGCCTGGAACTGCATTAAGAAATTGTTGGCTACCGCGCCGCCATCGACGCGCAGCGCTTCCAGAGCCAGTCCCGAGTCAGCCGACATGGCCGCGACGACATCGCGCGTTTGATAGGCTATGGACTCCAGAGTCGCGCGCACGATTTGCGCTTTGCCGCTTCCACGCGTTAAACCGACGATTGCGCCGCGCGCGTATTGGTCCCAGTAGGGCGCGCCCAGGCCGACAAATGCGGGTACCATGTAAACGTCGTCGCTGGAGTCGATGCTCGTCGCGATGGCCTCGCTTTCCGCGGCAGAGCCGATCATGCGCATCTCGTCCCGCAGCCACTGTACCGCCGCCCCCGCGACAAATATGCTTCCCTCCAGCGCATACTGCTTGGGCTGATCAGCGACTTGCCAGGCGATGGTCGTCAGCAAATTGTTTGAGGATCGCTGTGGATGCGCGCCGGTATTCATCAACATGAAGCAACCGGTGCCGTAAGTATTCTTGGCCATGCCGGCGTCATAGACGGCCTGGCCGAAGGTCGCGGCCTGTTGATCGCCGGCCAATCCTGCGATTTCTATCGCTTTGCCAAACCAACTGGCATCGGTCTCGCCGTAGACCTGGCTGCTGGGCCGAACGTCCGGCAAGAGGGCGCGCGGGATATCCAGCCGATCCAGGATGACATTAGACCAATCCCCGGCCTGAATATCGAAGAGCATCGTTCTCGCCGCGTTGCTGACGTCCGTGATATGCGCGCGTCCACCCGTCAGTCTCCAAACCAGAAAGCTGTCGACGGTGCCAAAGGCCAATTCACCGGCGGCCGCCCGCTCTCGCGCGCCGGCGACCTTGTCTAGCAGCCACTTGACTTTGGTTCCGGAAAAATAGGCGTCTGTGACCAAACCGGTATGCTGCAGAATGGTTCGGTCGAATCCCTCAGCCTTTAATTCGTCGCAAAGCGCGGCGGTACGGCGGTCTTGCCAGACTATGGCGTTATGAATTGGCTCTCCGGTTTGCTTGTCCCAGATTATCGTAGTCTCACGCTGATTGGTGATGCCGATCGCGGCTATCGACTCTGGATCGTCCACGACGTCTTGCGCCACTTTGAGTTGTGATGCCCAGATTTCATTCGCGTCGTGCTCGACCCAGCCCGGTCGAGGATAAATCTGCCTGAACTCCTGCTGCGCGCTGCGGACGCTGTTGCCGTCGCGATCGAATACTATCGCGCGCGAGGAAGTGGTGCCTTGGTCTATCGAAAGGATGAATTCTGCCATAAGCGAGGAAGACCTTTGCTTGTTGGTCTAGCAATGATGTCACCATTGTAGCTTAAAGCGGGCAATAGGTCTTGTTTTGAAATTGCTCGCCCATGCGCAAGATGGCGCAAATCGCGAAATGTCTGGAGGCGACGGATTTCGGCGCGGCGCAGTATGGCGGGCGATTACCGTTTGCGCTGCCGGACGCCAACGGTCAACCCGAAGAGCAGGCTCAATCCAAGACCGATCAATCCACCCGCCAAAGACCAGGGCGGCAGCCGTTCCAGCGTCGCGATAATCAGTTCCGGCGGATAATCCGGATAGACATGGCCGTGGCGCACATCCTTCATAAGCATGAGCAGTGCTGCGAAGAAGCTTGCGAGCGCGCCGACGCATATCCCGCCAAGCAGTCCCAAGTGCGCATAGAACTGTCCACTTGCTGTGAATCCTGGGCGGCGTCGCCGGAAAATGAGCCACCAAACAGAAGTGCCGGATAGTATCAATCCAAGCGTCGTGACCGCCAGGACATCGTTGTCTTCCTTGCCCAGCCAGAAAAACAACGCAATGCCGAGCAAGATGAGCCAAAGCCGAAAACCTGCGTTTCTTTCTCGCTGCTCAATCATTGCCAGTCCTTGGCGGTCGCGTTACCTAGTTGCATTGGCTGGTCCTGCTCGTTCGTCGCCCGGTGGCGCCCGCTGTTCCGGACGACGACGCGAAATATATGAGCGCTGCGAGGAGCGACCTCCAGAAGAATGGCATGGCTATCGTCAATCGCTTTTTCGCTATGGCTTTCGGTGAGAACATCGTAGAGTTGCAGTCTACAGCCATTAGGCAACGCCCAGCCAGACAGACCCAGGCGACTGCGCGACCAAGTGTCGGCGAGGTTGATTGCGATTAGCCGTCGTTCATACTTATATTCCCATGTATACGCGATCAGATTGTCGCATGCATGATCGCCTTCCTGCGCCGGGCAGGTTTCGATTAACTGCCAATAACCCAGGCGGTATAGCATATGGCGGGTCTCGCCCAGCAGCCTGCGGTAGAACCGCTTCAACAGCGTATTCTCCGGTTGCTGGGTCCGGCGATTAATTTGCACGGGTAGTTTCACGCTGTGACCAGTCAGTTGACCTTCGTGCAGAAGTACAGCCCCCGGCAAGGTGCAGATCAGCGCCGCGGCAACCCGTTGACGGTCGCTTCCCAGGACAGTTGCGGCGCGCTCTTCGTCATGATTTTCAATGAAGCGAATATGTGAACGTAGAAAGGCGGGATCCGCGCTCAGATGCGCTCGAATGGAGGGGATGTCATTGTCGATCACGCGATCATATAAACGTTTGTCGTAAGTGTAATCAAATCCTTGCCTTTGCAATTCTTGTTCGAGGTCCCAGTATACTTCGGCCATAAACAGCATCTGAGGGTGCGCGCCGCGAACAGCAGGGATGATCACGGTCCAGAATTCACGAGCGGGATGAAATCCTGCGCGAGCGCCCCAGGTCGTCGCGAAGACGCTGTTCATCATGAGCATCGCCATGTCGCAACGTACGCCGTCGCATTGACTGCCGATATCGATGAGCGTGTCGATTGCGGCCCTTCGCAAGCCCGGACTGAAGGCGTTAAGCTGTGCCGTATCTATCCACGAGGGGAAGTACGGGTCGCGACCACGAGCGATCACTTTTTCGCCGTTTACCGTGTTTGCAAGGAAGAAATCCTCGCTACGAGACTCCAGCTCGGAAGTCGTGCCCGGTATAAAGTACTCGGGATGGCTGTGGATCCAACGATGGTCAGTAGCAACATGATTGGGAACATAGTCGAGAACCAGCTTGATGCCCTGCGCCGCCAAGCGCCCTCGAAAGGCCGCAAGCCCATGACGCCCCCCGATCTGCTCTTCAACTTGATAGTCTTGGATCGCGTATGCAGAGCCCGGGACATCCGCTTCGGTAACATCAGGCAAAGCGAATTGATATTCATGCAGATAATTCAATGCGCTTAGCCGCGTAGCTGGACCGCGCCGCCATACGCCCATGAGCCATACGGCGTCGAAGCCCCACGAGGCAAGATCAACCAACTCCGCGTCCGGCACATTCAGAAGATTGATTTCGTAACCGTATTTGCCGCTCAGGTCGCGCAACCAGACCCAAGTGTTGATTTCGTAGACGATCGGATTGGCTTTCCAGATGGCCACTTTTTGGGAAGCAGCCGAAACATTCTGCAGCATTGACATAGGCGTCGTTTGTGCTATTCGTTGTAAAGGCGAACGTAGTTTAGCACGCGAACCTTTGTATTCCAAAGCGACATCGGTCAGTAGTGTATCCTTTTCGGTTGAAATACTTCGTGGCCAGTTCTCGACATGAGATCCTTATGCGAAAACAGGAACGACGTTGCTCGGGGCGAGCGCTCTGTGAAGCGCAATTCGCCCTCCAATGCTCGAAAGTTGCATTGATTTTGCCTCATTTGCTCTCATTTTACCCTCATTTTGCCCTCATTTTGCCCCCTTTTTGG
>JAPOOU010000245.1 GCA_026713245.1 Chloroflexota bacterium | reverse complement strand
CTGACCTACGACCAGTTCGATGTCACTGGCTTCGGCGACGAGGTGCATAAGTATATCAACGGGCAGTTGCGGGCGCCGGTGACGATCCAGGGTTATCTGACGACCGACGGCGTCAGCGGCACGCACACGGTCATCCAGGGCGCCTTCGCGGCCGGCAGCCAGGTCTCGCTGGAGGTGCAGGTGGGCGATAACGCGGCGCCGACCACGAGCGATCCCAAGTACAGCGGAGAGTTCCTGGTGTCGAGCTACCGCCCGCAGATCAGATCGGCGGGGCGGGGATGTTTACCGCGACCTTGCAGCCGGCGACAGGCACGGCGCCGACCTGGGGCGCGGTCTAGTCGACGCTTCACCATAATCCGGTTGGGGGCTGCGCGGCGGCTTGTGACAGGGCGAGCTGCGCATCCCCCCATTCACTGATCGATTTGATGTTTAAGAATGGAAAGATAACGGGGTTTACTGGATTTTCATCAGACCAAGAAGGCTCGATCGTTTTTGATGGCGAGCAGTTCATCATTAATAACCCGGAGAAGGTGCCGGAGAATTTTGATGCTGGCGATAAGCCGGTCATTTACACACGGCCGCCAGCGTCGAATCCACCGGCGTCGACAGCGCCCAACGACCAACCGGCGCCTGCAACGACTCACCAGCAGAACAACATGCTGAACCAGGACTTCAATTAAGTCGTTGCGGGAGTTGGCGAGCCCAAGGACAAAAGGAAGAAGAAAAAGAAGAGAGACGCGCTCGCGGCCGGTTCAGGCGGGCAAGCTATTGCTGGCTTCTCGGAGTACGAAGGAACGCCCGACATCAGCGAAGCGGGCCTGCTCGATTTCGAGCCGGAGGAAGCGACTTCTTTGACCGGCTACACAGCCGTAAGCGAAGGACAAAGGCAGCATATCGATTATCTCTTGAGCACCGTGAATGATGACTTGGCATGGGTTGCCTTGGTGGTTATCAAGGAGTATGGCCTGCCGGCGAAAGACAATTATCGCGAGTACCTATCGCAGTTCGCAAGTTGGGGTTTAGACGAAGAATCAGATCAACTCGCGCTGGAACTTCTCTACCAAGCCGGACACTCGGACTGGGATGCCTTGTTGAGCCGGGCAGATCCGGTGCCGGCAGAAGTTCTGAAGGAGTGGACGGAAGACCTGCTGGGTCCCGATATCAGACAGCAAAGCCTTTACAATCCCGTGACTTTGGCTTGGGAAAATGCCCTCAGCACAGGTAATTCAATTGATGTCGACATTTACCAAGCAGAAGTAGAAAGGAAATACGGCGTCGCCTTCGCTAAGACTGCTGAAGCGTCTGAGTGGGATTTGTTAGGGATCAGAATGGCTCATGTCGCCTTCGACCGAGCGGCAAGGGCCTTTGGCGAGTGGGCGCGTCGGAAGGATATCTTTTGGGATGACGCCACAGCCTTCCGACGGATCATGGGAGAGATAACATTACTCAATTCCGATACGGTTTCCGACCGGGCAGTTGCAATCGTAGAAGGCCGCACAATTAAGATATTTTGGAGCGATAAACAAGACAGAACCAAGTATGTAATTCCAAATCTGATGCTGCACGAACTGGGGCACATATTCAATGCCAACGCCGGATTCGGCGACAGAGAAGGCGCCGGCTCCATTAACACGGCGGACAACCATCCACTAAACCGTGAGGGTATGGGGGATCCTGTCCGCCAAGAGCTACTGGGATCGTTAACGATCGAATCCGACATGGTTGCGGCGCCTCTGCCTCAGGTCTTTCAAGAGATCGGAGCGCCATCGCCAGATCATTTCATCTTTGATAAGGCGCCACATATCGCCACGCAGATTCAATCGCTGCAACAGAGTCTGGAAACATATGACCCGACCGACGAACTGTATTATAGACTGGATGGTAGAAATGAAGTCACAGCCGATGCTGTACTAAACTGGTTTTACCATCAAAGCACCGGCGGAGTGTATGGCTTCACGCCGGACCAGGCAGGTCTGAACTGGCAGCGGTTTATGGACCAGAATATGGATGTGGCAATCCGAAATGCGACTGTCTACAATGCGCTGCGAGATAATAGCCATGTACCTTTCTTCGTGGAAGAGAAGACATTGCCGCATTTTGCTGGATTTACGAGAACCAAGGCTGCTGGAGTTAATGTTCGGACGGAGCCTTCAACAGCGGGTGGGAAAAACACTGTGATTCGTTCCTTGAAGCTGGGAGATGAGGTCGCTGTGATCGGGCAAACCGAGGGCGGATTCAATGGAGAAGACAACAATTGGACAGCGATTATCTGGAATGGCAGAAAACGTTGGGTGGCTTCACATCTTTTGACCTCGACTGAAAATGAACCCGCGCAAGTGGGCAAAGATGATCCGTTCTTCGACTTTGAACCCAGCAGCCCGGCAGTCGAAGAGTGGAATCTATTCTTTGATTTGGCGCGATATCTTGGCGAAGGAGTGGCAAATGCTCAATAAGATGGCAGTCATGTTAGTGTTTCTGTTTCTCCACTGCATTAGCTACGCGCATGATGATGAATTGTGGTGCTTTCGCTGGGATGATTGGACTTGCGTGCCGGGTCCGGCCTTTTCCGCGGCCAACGTCCATCAGGTCCACAACACCATAGGCCGGGATGGCCCAAGCTTTCTCGAGGCAAGCTGGCACGAAACTGAAACAGTACTCGGGCTGATAACGGGCTCTGTGCTCGCATCGCGTTACCTTGCTGTCTGGACACTGGAATACGTTGATGGATTTGCAAACCTTGGAATTGAGGGGGACGAGATAATCGAGGACGACTATTCCTTTGGACAACTCGTTTTCACGCCTGATAAGATCGTCGTTGGAACGCATGGCGGCAGCCTGAAGTTTTGGAACTTGGAGCAAAAAGAGTTTCTATACGAACTTCCTGTGAGCGACGGGTGGACGAGTGAAATCTTGATTCATCCGAGCCATGAATGGCTGCTTGTGGTCATTGACTTTGCCAAGCTGTTTCGAGTTGATCTGGACTCGCAGGCAGTTGCCGAAATTCACTTGCAAGCGAACGAAGTCCGGGATTTTGATGCCTTGGCTTTTTCCAGCGATGGTCGGCTACTGGCCGCTGCTGGCAACGGGACGCTCGGCATTTGGCATACAGACACATGGGAAGCCTGGGAGCCGCGTCCCTTATCCGCCGACTCGGCGGAAGTGCTGCGTTTTGCAGACGATGACTCGCATCTGCTTGTCATTTCCTACGCCTCTGTCAACCGCTGGTCGCTTAACGACAAACGCCTGGAATTCGTACGGAAGCTGGAATCTACTGGGAGGAGGCGCAATTGTTTTATCAACGATGGCGATATCAGCCCTGATGGAAGCTTGCTGATGACAACGGATGATTGCGGTCAAACTCGCGCTTGGGACTTGGCTGCGGACGCGGAAATATACGTTCCGCAATTGGATTTCTCAGAACCTTTTGTCCAGGGAGAAGTCATTCAGTTTAATCCGGATGGGCGGCTCCTGTTTACCGGCGGCTCCTTTGGCTGGGGTTTGTGGATCATTCACCAACCCGAGTAAGTTGGATAGCCGTTCATTCATAGGCGAATCAGCATCAGCAGTTACGATTGACCAAGACGCGCAAAACCGGTAATCCCATACCGTTCAGCGAGATGAGGCGGCTTGTGACAAGGCGAGCCTCATCTCGCTGATTCACAAATCAACTTGTTGTTTAGACGAGAGTGATCACGATGCCTAGACCTGAGTAAGTGAGACGCCTTCGCCGCCGCTACAGGCGGGCAACAGTACGTAGGCTTGCAGGAGTACGAGGTCGAAGCCTTTCAGGGACTTGAACTGATCTTCATACACAATCATCCCAACGGCAGCGATGCGTCCGAAGCGGACTTGCGCGCGGCTTTCGCGGCGGGCGCGGAGATGCTGATGGTGGTGACGCCACAGGGCTATGAATACGTCTATTTTCGTGGCGCAGACGGTATGATTCCTGTACGAGCAGAAGAGTTCAGCTACACCAAATACCACGACTGGCAAACATACGATGAGTTAGAATGGCCTGTAATGCCTAGTTCAAGGAGATGAAGAATGAGCGCAATGCGATGTTTAGCTCTAATGATTCTCCTCTTGCTGCCACCACGCATGGCGGCAGAAAGGGCGCAAGAATTTCCGCAGCTTTGGGGGGCAGGGTTGGATTGGAGTTCGGATGGTCGGTATATCGCCGTAACCACCGACAAAGGCGTCCATATTCACAATAGCGACGACTTGTCACTGTACAGAGTCGTGAACGACTATATCTCAACCGCGATCAAATGGAGCAATGATGGCTTAAAGCTCGCGTTTGAATCTGAGGATGGACTGGGGGTCACTGTTTGGGATCTGAGATCGGAAGAAGAAATCGACCTGACAATATATGGAGTACAAGATCCTGTTCAGATTACGAGCATACAGTGGGCGCCCGAGTCCGAAGCCTTGGCAATAGCTTTCGAACGTGAAGTCCAAATTCATAATTTTGAACAGCGAACAGTCCGCTTGAGAAAATCGTTTGAAGCCCTGTACCATATCGCGTGGCCACAAATTCATTGGCGCCCCGGTGGTCCGGAAATCATGTCGGGGCCCTTTCTTAATGGCATCGCAATCTGGCATCGCTATACAGGTATGCTGATCGACTTCATTTGGAATAGGGAGGGTGGCAACAGTCCATTGCGTTGGAGCCCTGATGGCAACATGATTGCCGCGGGGAACGGTCCTGTAATGGTCTGGAGAGTGAAGCCCGGCCATCCTCACAGCCAGTGGGAGGAGATTGGCGGAGAAAGAATACATGAATTCGACTATGAGCGAGGGCGGCTGTGGGGACTGAGCTGGCATCCCGACTCTACGAAACTTGCATTCATTTTTTCTCATGCCGAATCAGGATACCCGCCCAAGCGGGACTTCTCGCGTGACGGCGCGTTAGTCTGGGATATATCGACAGACACCACCAGTCTGATTCCGGACGTTTTCATTGTCGATACCCCACATCATACTGACAAGGTCATTGAATGGAGTCCCGACGGGCGATTACTTGCAGCCGTGAGCCGCGACGGACGAGTCGTGATTTGGGAAACAGACACCTATCAAGTCATTGCCGAGTACGATGGATATCGATCTCTGTTGGATTGATAGGCGAAAACGTCTCATTTCAATCTTGTTCTAGATTCGCAGATTTCAGCCGTACAAGTATCAGAGCCAATTGAGGAGGAGAAGCAATGACAGCAAGCCGGATCATCGGTATCGATTGGGATCGAGATGCCAACGCCCTCATCGGATACGCTCAACGGGGCAACTTCGTCTACCCAGACCCTCATGCGAACCGCACGCTAGATGCCGAAAACATTGATCCGGTAAGAGTTTGGACCCATCTTGACGAATCAGAATTCGCTAATGACGCAAGAGGGAAGAGTCTTTATGCTCAGGAATAAACCTGTACGGATCATCACAGCCCTGCTTTTGTATCTAACTTGCTTTCACTATATCGTGCAGGCCCAAGAAGATGCTGCCTGGCGGGCCATATCCATTGCGATGTCAAACAATGGGCGATATCTGGCCGCAAAATATGGCGAGAACATCCCAGGGAGCCAAGAGTTCCATCACGGCATATAGATTTACGATCTTGAGGATTTGCTGTTACCGCCTCAGTATTTGGGTGAAATG
Source organism: Chloroflexota bacterium (assembly GCA_026713245.1). Classification (GTDB taxonomy): domain Bacteria; phylum Chloroflexota; class Anaerolineae; order Aggregatilineales; family Phototrophicaceae; genus UBA6055. The sequence goes on along the minus strand of JAPOOU010000245.1, from coordinate 4,996 downwards.
CTGGATCCTGAGGCTAGAATGGATTTCAGCCCAGACAGTCAGTACTTGGCCCTCGGTGGGTATTACCGGTTGCTGGTCTTTGACACGGATAGCAAAGTCACGATCCTTGACCTTCCGAACTCAGTCACCACGCTACGTACAGACTTCAAATGGATTACATTTAGTCCAGACAGTAACCATATCATGTCCCATAGCGACTGGTGGACATATGATCATGAGATGTCGATATGGAATGTCCATACCGGGCAGCGAGTTCATGCTGTTGCGGCTCTCCGCTCCCAGCAGTGGGTTCAGCGTCCGTGGCTAAGTCCCGATTGGACTCAATTTTTAGATTGGTCAAGGGATGAACTAGCCGTAATCCACGAATTTGATATTGAACAGGGACTTGGTCAGCTTTTGGTTGGCATCTCCGCGGTAGATGCAGGAGCGGCCTTCAGCCCGGACGGTTCAGTATTTGCATTTGCAACATGGGAAGGCGAAGTCCAAGTTTATGAAACCAATACATGGACCTTGAAGAACAAGATACAGCACCATCAAACTCCCTGCGGCGATCTCGGTGTGCGTTTTGCATTCAGTCACGGCAAACCATTGCTTGCTACCAGTTGTCGTCCTGATAAAGCAGTGTCGGTTTGGAATTTTGAGACCAATGAAGTGATTTTCCTGGTAGAAACTTTCAGTGCTGACCCGGTATTTACGATGGACGATAAGCATTTAATTGCCAGTACCATCGGTCTGTCGCCGGAGAATTCATCGATTCTTGTCTGGAATGTGCCACATGATTTTGAATTGACTGTGTATCCGGGCAAAGAACCTAAACTCCACCCCAACAGCGAGTTGATGGCGACTATCGGTCCAGACGGCAGGGTATGGGTATGGAATATCAAGTCGAAGCAGTTGCTAGCGATCCTGTCGGCGCCTCGAAATTAGCTTACAAAATCATATACATGAGATAAGGAGCAAAAGCACTGATAACCAGCGGGAGCATCGGCTTTGCCGAAATACGGCTGGGGGGCTGCGCGGCGGCTTGCGACAGGGCCGACCCAAAGAGGGCGACTCCATCGAATCGCCCTTGCCATGTGGTACGTCTATCGTCAGGCTTCTACCGTTTCTACCTTTTTCTCCGTCAATGCCCGGTCGGACCCGTTCGCGCCGCCCTCGGCGATCGCCGTCCCGCTCATCGTCGCCATCATATTCTGTACCATACCGGTCAGTTCCATCGGCAGCACTAACTTGGTCGACGGGCTGCTGCCGACATTTTGCAGCATTTCCATATATTGCAGCGCCATCGTCTTGTTATCGATATCGCGGGCCTGTTCGTAAATGGCATGCAAGGCCGCGGCATAACCCTCCGCCCGCAAAAGTTGCGCCTGTCGCTCGCCCTCCGCGCGCAGAATCTGTGACTGCTGCTGGCCCTCCGCTTCCAAAATTGCCGACTGCTTGTTGCCCTCGGCGCGCTCAATGGCCGCCTGCCGCTCGCCCTCCGCCATTATCACCTCGGCGCGGCGATCGCGCTCGGCGCTCATCTGGCGGTTCATCGACTCCTGAATCGCCCGGGGCGGATCAATCTCGCGGATCTCCACCGTGGTGATCTTGATGCCCCAGCGCTCTGTGGTCTCGTCTAGTTTTACGCGCAGCACATCGTTAATCTGTTCGCGGCGCGACAAGACATCGTCGAGAACGATGTCGCCGATGACCGCGCGCAAGGTTGTAATGGCGATATTCGTCGTCGCCTCCACGACATCCTTAACCTTGGTGGTCGACAGTTCCGGATCAGTTATCCGGAAGTAAACCAGGAAGTCGATGCCGATCGAGGCATTGTCCTTGGTAATGGCGGTCTGTTTTTCGATATCGAAAAACCGCTCGCGCATATCCACGTCCAACGCCTGCTCGACGAACGGCATGACAAAGGTCAAGCCGGGACCGCGGACCGTGCGGAAGCGACCAATGAAAAAGATCACCAGCCGCTCGTATTCCTTGACCGCGCGGATGGCGCCCCGCAATATCCCAAATATGACCAACAGCAAGACGACAAGGATAACCGCTTGCCCGCCCGACTGCAGCGCTTGTGTTAAACCGTCAACATTCATTACCTAGCTCCTTTGTCTAGCTACTTGTCAAAACTTGCATTTGTTGATTCACCCGCCTTCATCAGAAGCGCTCCGCTTGGCTTTTTCTACTTGCAATTCCAGCCCGTCCTGTTGCGTCACCACCACTTCCGCGCCGCTCTCCAGCCGAGACCGGCTGCGCGCAGTCCACAATTCGCCGTTGACGTGCACGGTAAGCCGATCCTCCATCGCGCCCATCACGCGCCCGCGCGCGCCCACCAGGAACTCGTCCTTCTGCGTCGACGAGAGCTCGCGCTGCTGCCGTAGGATCGCCCGCAATATGCCGCGGTGATACAGCCAAGCCAAGACCACGCCCAAGACGATGAGCGCTGGCGAAACCGACACGTCGGCAAAAAGAAAAAAACTCGCGACAACCTGTACCACCAGCCCGCCGACGGCAAAGGGCTCCCACTCCGACTTCAACAGCGGCAGCAAGAAAAACAGCGCCGCGCCGACAATTATCGCGACCACGGCAATCCAGTTCACGGCAAGCGCGCTCAGCAAATACAATGTGCCAAGTATCAAAGCGGCGCCCGCGAATTCCGCAACGCCCGTGCCGGGAATATAAGTGCCGGTGGCGCTAACCCATAACCCGGCCATCAGCAACAGATAAATGAGATTGGGATCTTGAAGCAGGTCCATAATTCGCCCTTTAGTCCGCCATGGCGGCGATAATCAAGATTATCGCGAAAAGAACAAAGCCGAATACACCAACTCTGAGAATCAAGGAAAACAGCGTGGATAGCGCCGCGATTATCAGCCCGCGGAAAAGAAACGTCAGAATCATTAGCGCCAGGCAACCCATCACTGCCCCCGAAAACTCTATCTATATTCAGTATAAGGCGGAAAATGGCGCTTGCCGCCCCTAATTAATGAGGGTCTCAACCGATTTTCAATTATCCGGCGCGCGAGATACGATACACTATGTAGCGATTGTGCTCATAATCAAGGGTCAATACGAAACCAGCGGCTTCCAAGGCCGCGATCCAATCCTCATACCCGCGATCGACCAGCGCCACCAAATAGCGATCGCCGACCTCGTTCAGCGCCAATGCGCCTTCGGCCAGCGTTTCCGCCGTCGGATAATGTACGCGGCGTTTGTTGTGCCACTGCCCCAAGTAATATCCCAATTCCCAGCCCAGCCAAGGATCGTAAATTACTGTCGCCACCGGCTTGCTTTTGAGATAACGCGCCAAGTCGTCAATGCCATCGTGCTGACCGCGATCCCCTCCAATCGGCAGTCCGTTGCCTAAGGACCACAGGGCGCCTGACACGAGAACAATCGCCAAAGCAAGAGACAGTCCTTTCCGCAAGCGGCCTCGCGGCAGCAGCGCCGGCAAATGACTGCTCGCGACCAGGATCAAGGGCGGCAAGACCAGGGACAAGTAGCGATCGTACTGATTGAAGGCGAGTATGGTGTGCAGGGCAACGAAGCCGACGATATAAGCCAAGTAGATGCGTGTCTGGCTCGCAATCGGGCGCGTCGCCCTGCCGACGAATGGGCGCAGTGCCGCCAGCCCCAGCAGCGACGCTGTCACGACCGGCGGACCCAGCAGCCAGGCGCCCAAACGCGCCCACTCCAGCAGTCGTCCCGGCCATTCCGCGGGATCGGCAATCCATTGCGCCGGCAGGTTATTGACCGACCCCAGCAAGAACACGCTGGTTTCCGGGCGCGCCGCATCCCAAACGATCAGCAATAGCGACAACAATACCAAGGGCATTACCAGGCGAATAACCGAAGCGCGTCGCGCCCCCTTGGCCACGAGCAGCAATACGACCAAAGGCAGAAGCAACAGCGCCTGCTGTTTGCACCAAAACGCCAGACCCAGCGCCAATCCAGCCTTTCTATATCCTTGACATTCCACCCAGTACAAGGCCAGCACCGAGAAAAACAGCAAGCCCAAGTCTGTGAAAGCGGTAGCGCCAAACGCCAGGACATAGGGTGACAGCGCTGTCAACAGCCCCGCTGCCAGCGCGGCAAGTCCATCGCCAAACACGGCCCACGACAGGCGCATCATCAGTCCAGCGAGCAAGATCGTCATTATGACATTGGGCAGGCGCGCGGCAAACTCGCCCACGAGCGGGTCCAGGTGCAATACACCTTCGTCATCAGCAACCACGCCTGTCGCCACCATGCTGATCGCGCTGCTATAAATGGTAAGCGGCGGCTTGTCCAGCGCGCCCGGCAGCAGCCAGTCGCCGTTGACCGCGGCGCCGCGCGCGTAGGTCATGAAATTGGCTTCATCGGGATGGAAGCGGATATCGCGCCCCAGTTGATGAAATTGCAGCACACCCGCCAGGAGCATAACCAACAGTCGAGCGCCCAAGTTATTCATTACCCCGGTGGTTAACCATTTGCGCGTGATTGCGCTCAGCCATAGCGCTTTCGCAGGGATGCCGGCACGACGCGAATCAAAGGCGCTGACAGTCATCGCAAGCTCAGATCTCATAAGTGGTTTGGCATTATAGCAAATGTTGTCCTGCCCCCGGCAGCTTGTCTGCTCGATAGCGTACCCATTTCGGTTGAACTTCTTTCTTTAGTTCTCGCGTGAGTCATTGAATACAAAATACGAAGGAATTGGTAGGGGCGACAGGGCAATCGCTTCAAATTACAAATCCCTGGCAAAGCCCGCAAGATTTTAAGCACCGCGGCTGTAGCGGTCCTATGAAACTGGACACACTTTCGCCAGAATTTTGGTAGGGTTTTGGTTTGTGGCAGGGAAATGCTGGACAGGACCGGCGTGCTTGCGGCAGAGCAGGGAAGAGACTGACAGCAGGCGGCATATCCGCCGAGCTTGCTGTGGCAGGTCTGGTTTGATTGCTGTTTGAACTTTGTCCGACTTTGTCCGTTTTGCGGACAAAGAAATACTTTTTTCGGACAATGCGCCAAT
>JAPOOU010000133.1 GCA_026713245.1 Chloroflexota bacterium | reverse complement strand
GCGCGGAGAACTTCAGCATTGTTATGATCTCCGACGGCGGCATCGGAGAGATCGGCAGCTTGCCCGCCAATATCCCGCAGCCGATCTACCTGCCCGTCGCTCAGTCGGCGTCTAACGTCGCCATCACCGCGTTGGCGACCCGCGCTTTGGCGGGTCAGCCGCCGCAGCTCTTCGCGCAGGTGACCAACTATGGCGACGCGCCCGCCGATATTTCGCTGGTAATTCGCCTCGACGATGTCATGCGCCTGTCCCGCAGCGGCAGTATCCCGGCGCGCAGCCAGTTGCCGATCCCCTTCGACGAGCCGATCGTTCAAGATTTCGAGACGCTCTCCGCCACATTGACCTTTGATAACGAGGTCGAGGACTATCTGGACTTGGACAACCGGGCCTGGACCGTGCATAGCGAAGTCAATACCCGGCGCGTCTATTACGTCTCGGGCAGCGGCAACCTGTTCCTTGAGCAAGCCCTGCGCAGCCTGCCCGGTGTCCAGACCTTTCGCGGCAATCCCGGCAACCGTAGCTTGCCCGGCGAGCGATTTGATCTCTACGTTTTCGATAACTGGCTTCCCAACGAATTGCCCGACGCCGATTTGCTCATCGTCAATCCGCCCAATACCACAGCGCTCTTTTCGGTTGGTTCGAGCGTGGATTCGGGCGCGAGTATCGAGGTGACCGCGGTCGAATCTCCGGTCACCGCCTATGTCGACCTGGACGAAATGAGCTTGCTGTCATTTCGCGAGCTGCGGGCTGGTTGGGCGGAAGCGCTCATACGGGCGGAGGATGGCGATTTGCTGTTGGTTGGCGAGGTGAACGCGCGCCAGGTCGCGATCTTTTCATTCGACCTGCGCGACTCCAACTTGCCGCTGCTGATCGCCTGGCCCGTTTTGATGGCCAACTTGCTGGACTGGTTCTCGCCGGCGGAGATAGTGTCCTTGCCCGATGGTTTAAGCGTGGGAGACGCGCTGGTGATTCAGCCGCCGCTTTTCGCCGAGAGCGCCCGGGTGACCGCGCCGGACGGCAGCGTACAGGTATTGCCGGTACGGGGCGATGCGCTGGTATACAGCGATACGGACCAACTTGGGATTTACCTGCTGGAGATTGTGGTCGCCGGCGAGGTCAAGCAGCGGCAGCACTTTGCGGTCAATCTGTTCGCCACGGGAGAAAGTGATATCGCGCCGGTGGCGGAGACCGACCTTATGCTGGGCGGGGGCGCGGTTCAAGTTGATGTGGAAGATCAACTGGGCTTGCGGGAATTCTGGATAGTCGCCGCGGCCTTGGCTCTTTTGCTACTGCTCATCGAATGGGTGGTTTATCATCGCCGCTTGACGACGCCGACGCTGCTGGCGCCGCGGGCGAACCCGCGCTTTCAATTGCCTTTCTTGCGAAGTTCTTGAGTTTGATTACGGATTCAAAGGACTTGCGCCCGTCGTTGTGACGAATATTCTGAAGATAGACGCTGCGCAGCCGGGTCATGGCGCCAAAATGTGATTCATGCGCGGTCTCCACGAAACTGCCAAATACGATGGCCGGCTTGACGACGGTCTGGTTGATGCCGGGGAAAGAGGCCAGTCGCCGGGCGATGCCGTAGGCAGGGTCCAAATATAAGGCGTCCTGCAGGTCTTCCTCTGCTTCGGGAGCGCTGTTGCTCTGCGGATAGGCGATATCGTCGAGCCAGTCGGCCGGGATGGTTTTCGGCGGCTTGTGGGCGTGGGTTGTGAGATAGGGAATCTTGCCCGGCGACAGATACTGCGCCGCTGGCGCCGAACGCAGCGTCAAAGTGCCGTAGACATGGCAAAGGCGATTCAAGTGTTCCGCCTGGTTCCTGCGGATGTCTGAAACCGAAAGGACGGTAGCTTTCGCGCTCAGCGCTTGCTCCAGGCGCACCCCGCTTTCACCGATAAAGAGCGTGTAGTCCCCGCGGTAAACGGCCGCTGTGATGATCTCCAGTTGAGGCGCTTCCTCGCTGTCGATAATTCTCACCCAGGCTTGCGCCGGGTCGTGGACTCGATAATTTTGATAGCCACTTCGGTGCGGCGGGCTTAAGCGCGACAAGCCGTGCCAGAGCGTAGATTCGCTGTGAAGAGACTGCCCTTGGATCGCAAGCGGATTCGATGTATTGGCTTCTGCGATCCAAACTTGCTCGAATCGTGTAGCGGCGCGGTTAAAGGCGGCAACCACAAGAACGCCGTCGATATTGACAACTTGGTCGACGTACCGCTCGGGGCGTCCCAGGATATCTTTAATGCTGGCTTGCATGGCTCATCTCGGCTTGAGAGCGCTCGGGCTCGGCCTTATATGGCCGCTTTCAGCGACAGAAGGCAACGGACAGATTCGATGGCATTATAACAGCTAGGGCTGGCTCAAGCGAAATAGCGGCGAAGACGCCCCGAAAGCCGCTTGAAGCGGCAATTCACCAGTTCGAAGCTGTCGCAGCCGTGGAAGGCCATGAACTCTTCGATGGCCTTGATCAAGCCACTGCTGAGCGCCGCCGTCTGTTTGGCGCCCTTTTCCAGGTGCAGCGCGTTGAAGATCAAGCGCTTGCGCGCTCGATCGACCTTGGGATCTATGCGCCCGACCAGGTCACAGCCATGCAAAATCGGCATGACATAATAGCCGTAGACGCGTTTGGACTTGGGCGTGTAGACCTCGATGCGATAGTGGAAATCCCAGAGCGCCTGGTCACGATCGCGGTCCCAGAACAGGTTGTCAAAGGGCGAGAGGAAGAGCGTCATTTGCGGCTCGTGCAGCCCGTTGCGAATCTCGTGAAGCAAATCCAGATCGTCGCGGTGGATATAGGCGGCGTCCTTCCAGCCTTCGACCGCTACTGGAAGCGCCTCTCCCGCGTTCATCATATCCTTTAGCGTGTCGGCTGCGGCGCGCTTGTACAGGCGATGATAGTCAGCGACCTGATTAGCGGTAGCGATGCCCTGGTGGCGCAATCCTCGCTCCACCGCCCAGCGCTGGTAGTCATCGAAACTTTTGTCGAGCTTCATGCCGCGTCCCGCCAGGACGCGCTCGGTCAGGTCGTAATAGCGCTGGAAGTTGACGCGATGGCTGACCATGAGTTCGCCCAGGTCAAACAAGTATTCCAGCGCAACCTTGGTCGGTTTCCAGTTCCACCAGCCGCCGGGTCCGCGGCGTTCGCTTTGCAGGTCTTTCGAAGATGTGGGACCGCGCTCGCGGACGACCTCGCGCACGCGAGAGACGATTTCCGGCATATCGTCGCCGAGTTTGTCGAGGCGCCAGCGCGTCTCTTTCAGTTGCCGCTGCTGGATCAAGGCGTGGAACCAGGGATAGTACGTCATGGGGATCTGGCAGATAGCGTGAGCCCAACTTTCGAAGAGGAAGCCATCATCGAGCAGGGCGTCGAGATCGGCGGGATTGTAGAGACCGGCGCGGGCCAGCATGACGAGGTAGTGACTGCGCGCGACCACGCTGATGGAATCGAGCTGCAGCAGGCCGATGCGTTTGATGATGCGCTTGAGCTGGGCTTGGTCGGCCGAAGGCGGGCGCTGGTGCAAGCCTTGTTTGTAGACGGCAAGGCGTTTGACGGTGTCTCGGGTGACTGGGATGGGCGCGGTCATGGCTGGGATTTTAGCATGTGCCCGGCGGATTGACTACAGAGGGGTGTATTAAGCACAGAGCAACCGCATCACATTTTTCTACCACTGAGGACACCGAGGTCACCGAGAAATGTCCATTGTGTCTGATATTCAGGCTGTATGCGCTTGCCAAGACGCGCTTGAGGTCAGGGTAGCGAACTTGGCTTGAGAAGCGGCGACTGTATGGTCGCGGATTGTAATTTGGCGTCTGATTCTCCACGCCTGACGAAGTCATTTCACAAGTGCAAATTGCTGTTGACAAATACATTATGGTAAGATTCAGTCGGCTTTGGTAAGTACCTTCTGCCTAAGCAACGACTTGGGAAAACGAAAGCGTGGCACATCATGTTCAAGCAAATCAGCATGACAAATTTCAAGTCCTGGCGCGAAACAGGACCTGTTCGCCTGGCGCCCTTGACGGGTTTCTTTGGAGCGAATAGCTCGGGCAAGAGTAGCTTGCTTCAGATGTTGCTGCTGCTTAAGCAAACGAGCGAGTCCAATGACAGAAATTTGGTGTTAAAAACGGGAAGTATTCAAGAGGGTTATGTTAACTTGGGCACGGCTTATGAAATCACCTACGGTAGCGAGCAAAAACTATCACTAGGTTTGATTTGGGAATTCGATCGAATGTACCCAATGATTACCGCAGACCAAGAAGAAAGCGAATACGTAACACTGACGGCGTTGGAATTTGAGACTAAGATACATGCTGAAGAACAGAGAATCTATGTCGAATCGCTGCGTTATCAGTTTGGAGAAGACTTCTCTGCAGTATTAGCTAGAAAGGACAACAACCATTATAGTATTAGCGTACTTGTGAATGGTAGGGAACCACGCCGCCCGCAGAGTCGTCCTCGCGTCTTCATGAAGCCTACAAAGTGTTATGGCTTTTCGTATGAAGCAATAGAGTACTACCGCAATGCCCACTTTCTTCGGCATCTGGAATTCGAGTTCGAATGGAAGTTCGGGCGCTTGTACTATTTGGGACCATTGAGAGAGTATCCGCGACGGCAATACACTTGGGGCGGTGAACGGCCGACGAATGTTGGACTGAAGGGTGAACTGGCTATTCCAGCTATTCTCGCTGGCAGAGATCAAAAGGTATACGATTCGCAAAGAAAGAGTAAGCGAAATAGACTGGATGCTCGGATAGCGCAATGGTTAGTAGAGTTAGACTTAGCCTCCTCGTTCGCAGTTGAACAGGTAGCGGTCGGCTCGACACTTTACCACGCCAAGCTCCGACGACATAAACGGAGCCCGGAGGTGTTAATAACCGACCTCGGTATTGGCGTTTCACAGGTCTTACCCGTTCTCGTTCTTTGCTATTACGTGCCGGAAGGCTCCACGATAATCCTTGAGCAACCCGAATTGCACCTGCATCCTTCAGTACAAGCAGGCTTGGCTGATGTCTTTATCGACGTCATCAAGAACCGAAACATACAGATTCTGCTCGAAAGCCATAGCGAGCACTTGTTGCGGCGGTTGCAGCGGCGAATCGCGGAAGAAGTCTTTTCGCCTGATGATGCTGCACTGTACTTCTGTGAATTGCACGAAGGAGAATCGAAGCTTACACCACTCAATCTTGATTTGTTCGGCGAAATAGACAATTGGCCCGATGATTTCTTTGGCGACCTGTTGGGTGAAGTAGTAGGCGCGTTTGATGCGGGGCTGCAACGGAAACAAGCGTTTGCAAATGGTTCATAAGATTATTGATACCAATGTTCCATTGACGGCGGCAGGCCGGAATCCCCAAGCTACGGAAACATGTGTTCTAAGTTGTGGCGAGACGATATATCAAATTCTCAAAGGCGAAACTGTCATCGTCGTTGATGCGGAGGATTACGCTATTGCAGAGTATCGGAACAACATGTACCCGGATCCCAAGGGTACGTCCGCTGGTCAATTTCTCATGTATTTGCTGATGAATAGAAACCATTCCCATCGTGTCAAGTGCTTAAGTCTTGTTACAGATGAGAATGGCCGATTTGAAGACTATCCCGACAATGAAGACAAATGGACGACGAACGATGTACGCTGCAAGCGATTTGACCCGGACGACAAAAAATGGATTGCGCTTGCTGTTCGTTTCAATAGCGAAACGGGATCCGATGCGCCAATCGTGAACGCGGCTGACAGATGTTGGATCGCCTTTGAGGCACAACTCAAATCGGTTGGCGTGGAATTGGAGATGCTCTGCCGAGACGAGCGATAAGATTATCGCGGCTGTCTATGCCCTCACTCGAACACCAGTTGATGGGCCACTGTGAAATACTGCCGGTAGGTCAGCCAGGCCAACCCCCCTCTAAATCTCCCCCCATTGCAATGGGGGGAGACTTTACCCGCACGCTATGCGATCACGTTTTTACCACAGTTTTTCGTCACGCCGAGGTTGAAGTAGGAACGTTAGCATGGGCTGGAAACAGGACCAAAGGAGAATTGCTAGAGTGCAGTTTCAGCTACATTAGTGTGATTGAATTACTTAGGATTTGGGTGCACGAGTCACCCCTCCCCAATGCTTTGGGGAGGGGCTGGGGGAGGGGTTGGCCTAACCCTGCAAAACAAGTGCAATTGCTTCAATCACAGCATCAGTCTTGCGAATCACATCCTCGTTCTTGAATCGCAACACACGCAGCTCCATTTCCTCTAGGAATGCTTCTCTCTGGCTGTCGTATTCTTGTTGTCCGGTTTCATCGCGCACCGAACCGTCTACTTCAACGACCAGTCGAGATTGTGCGCAATAGAAATCTACGATATAGCGGCCGATAGGATGCTGACTGCGAAAGTGAAAGCCATAGACTTGCCGACGACGCAGTCGTTGCCATAGTGTTTCCTCGGCTGGAGTACGGTTTTGGCGCATTTTGCGCGCCCGTCGCTTAATCTCTTGATATGCTGTTCGGTCAGTGTGAGTCTGCGCCCATCCGACTGTTGTTTCGCCTTCCGTATTTTGACTACTCGAATCAGCATCCATCTGCTATTGTCTCCGACTGATCTATTTCAGCCTCACTCAAACACCAGTTGATGCGCCACTGTGAAGTACTGTCGGTAGGTCAGCCAGGCCGCGACCAGCCCGGTAAAGGTCGCCGCGCCCACCAGCATGTACATCACGATGATCTGCAACTGCACCGCCTCCAGCGGCGACGCGCCGGCCAGGATCATGCCGGTCATGGCGCCGGGCAGCTTGATCAAGCCCACAGTCTTGGTGGTATCGATGATGGGCGTCAGCGCGCTCTTAATCGTGCGCTGGAATTGCGTCAGCGAGGCTTGGCGGCCCGTCGCGCCCAGCGCCAGCTTGCTTTCGATCAAGCCGCGCTGGTCGTGAAAGTCGCTGCTCAGCCGCGTGATGACCAGGGTGGCGGTCGTCATCGACGTGCCGAGGATCATGCCGCCGATGGGGATGATGTCCTTGGGCACGAAGTCGAAAACGCCCAGCGCCACCAGCAGCGCCAGCGTCATTGTTGTGCCGAATCCGATCGAGAGCAGCGAGATTAGCTGTGCCTGGGGCGTTTTCTGCGCGCGTTTGGCGGTGGTGCGCCCGGCGATGACGGTCATCACCAGCAGAATGCCGATCGTGAAGACCGGATCGTGCAACTCGAAGACCAGTTCCAGCACATAACCGATGGCGATCAACTGGACGAAGCTGCGGAAGGTGGCGATGAATAGGTCTTTTTCCAGGTCGGAGTCTTGCCAGCGCGAGACGGCGGCGGCGATGAGAATAAATGCGATTGACATCAAAACGCGCTCGATGCCTTGCATGCCGGCGAATATGTCGGGCATGGGAGCCTCCTTCGGCCTTACCAACTCAAATCGGGGTTCTTGAATGGCGCCAGCGCCATGATCAGCGCGTGTACGTAATAGGCTTGGCGGTCGACCACATCGTCGGTGAGCAAGCCGATGGCGCCGTTGGCCTGCTTGGAATTGGCGCGCTTGAACACGACGTCGTCGCTATGGCCCAATTCCATGCCGCCGCGCACCAGCCGAGCGACTTCGTCGGGTAAAAAGAAGACGGCTGTCTGCCCGCGCCCGATGCGACCGCTGCGGTCCAGCACGACGACCCAGGCGAAGCAGGTCATGCCCAGCGGACTGTCTTCAATGCCGCCTTCGATTCCCACCCAGAAGTCGCTCTCCCGACGGGCGGCGCGGGCATTCTCGGCGCGCGTCAGGGCGCCAGCCATGGTCTCGGCCCGCGACCTGGGCTGGTCGGCGACGCCCGAAGGCACGGCGACGCCCTCGACGTCATAGTCTTCGCGCGCGAACATACGAACGAAGGCGATGCGCGCGGCATTCAACTTGACCGGATTCTTCGAGGCGACAGTGATTTTTGGCATGTGCTCTCACAGATAATCGGAGTTCGGGTTACTTATTTAACAAACCCGCCAATTCCTATCTACAATCTTATCGAAGTCTGTCGGGGCGACCAACCTGGTCGCCCGCAGCCGGATTTGCAATTGTAGAATCGGGCGAGCTAATAGCTCGCCCCTACATGTCTAGCGTGTTGCGGCGCTTTTGGGTTACAGACGCATTGTTTTGTGTGAGTACGGTAGCCCAAATTCGCCGGTTGCGCGTCGGGCTGGTATCGTACAACTTTAACAAGAATCGGCGCCTATCCAAAGACCTTTGCGGGGCGCGGCGATGCTGATACACTAAGTGGAGGTTGGCGTGAGCAGGAATCACCATGTTAAACGATGCCAAAACCGACATTCGCATCCGCAAGGCTGTGACGGAGGATCTGGTCGAGTTATCCGATTTTATCGTGCCCTTTGTGCAGAGCGGCGAGCTCTTGCCGCGCACATTTGACGAATTGGAAGATCTGCTGGAGACCTCCTTCATCGCGCGCCTCGACGGCAGAATCGTGGGCTGCGCCGCGCTGGAAATTTATAACAAGAAATTATGCGAGATCCGCAGTCTGGCGGTTGATCCGGCGGCGCAGGGGCTGGGCATCGGCAAGAAGCTTGTCGAAGCTTGTGTGGCGCTGGCGGAGCGGGAGGACATATACGAGATCATGGCGATCAGCGTCGCCGAAGATTTCTTCCGCTCTTGTGGTTTCGACTTCACTCTGCCCAACCTCAAGAAAGCGTTTTTCCTGCAAACCCGCGATACGATGTGATATGTTACTGGCGCGCCCCAGAACAAAGCGAGTTCGCAATTTGGCAATGGTCCCAAATCTCGCCATGACAACGCTCAACTCCCTTCGCAGACAACTCAGAAACTGAATCCAATTTCAGTTCGATTCGCTTGAAATCATGGCGAGGGAATGGTACGATAACTTATGGTTTTGCAGAGTCTCAACTAGGGGTCAAACACGGATCCTAATATGGTAACGATAGGTGCTGCTGTTGCGCTGTTTGCAGCACTGTTTGGATTCTGGTGGAAACTGGACGCCAAGATTGAGCGTTTGGACGCAAAGCTTAGTGGCGAGGTCAATTCCTTAGACACGAAGTTAAGCGGCGAGATTAAAGAAGTTCGCCAAGCATCTGAGGCGGCACACAAAGAAATCATTGGGCGCTTGGGTGGAATAGAGACTACACAGGCAACTCACACAGAAAGATTTAACACACTTGGCGCTCGCATAGACTGCATTGAAGACAAGATTGACAATCTCAACACCTAGGATAGCAGTAGGCGCTGTTCATGTCGGCTGTCGAGAATCAATTTGCAGATTAGGATTATTCTGATGCCACTGGTCAAACCCGAAGATTTCACAACCAAGCCAAAGCACCTAACGGATCGAGGAAGAGATTTCGTAAGCGTTTACAGGCAGAATCCTCAGGCCCATTTGCCGGGTCTTGCTACGGGAATCCAGATGGAACATAATCGACTCGGAACATGGACAACTGGACATATTCCGTCAGAGTTGTCTGCGTACGTGCGAGAATATGGCACGAAAGTTCCATGCGACCACATAGTGTTTTGCTGGCGGGATAAGCGCCACTACCCTGTAACGCAACGCTATCTTGACGAAGTTTTGTTACCTGAATCTGTGCCAATTGAATCGTAAGCAACAACGCACAAGAAGCCCCGTCGATAGACGGGGCTTTTGCATTCCACTTAAGGTGCGCTTTGACATATCACCCAACTCTATGGGCCGGGGGATGGGGGATAGAATCGCAGTTATCGATTGAGATGCGGGATAACGTAAAATCAGGCGTGTTTCGGTTTTAGGTCTATTCGGCGGATTTCCGTCTAAGTTATCTGTCGGCGAAATATGGTGAATTAAGGGAAATAGCGACGAGACTACTGGAGGAACTTGATGCATAGGGTATTAGTGATTTTGCTTGTTGGGTTCGTCATAATGGTCGGAGCGGTGCAGGCGTATGATGGCGGGCATTGCACGGAAGAAGAGTTTCTTGAGTTTGATGCGCGCGTTGAGGCTTGGATGGAGGAGAGCGAAGCGCGGGCATTTGATACGGCGTCGGACGGCTACGAGGTTTATGAGGCGTTTTTGCTTGCGGACGAGGCACTATGGGAAGGCGGGGCGGACATGAGCGCGATGCCCCCGCTGTGCGCGGAGACGGCACCGATATATCTAGCGGCGGAGCGGATATCGCGCGCACTGATTTTCCATTACATCTGGGGGCTGGACGAGCTTCTGCCGGCGCAGAATCGGATGCGTTCGTGGGAAAAGGCGCGGATGCGCGAGATGCTGCGAGCGGAGCTTGAGAACGCCATCTCGCGGTTTTTTGAAGCTCTGCAGGCAGGATATGTAGCGTTTGGATTGGAATGGTGGGGGGAGGACTATTTGAGTGATTCGGGCTGAGTAGTATGACGCGCTGGCGGCGCAGGATTGTGGCAATTAACCCAATTTTATGGGCCGGGGATGGGGGTGATCTCCCATGAAAATCGATGTCCTGACGCTGTTTCCCGCGATGTTCGAGCCGGTCATGTCGCAGAGCATGATGTGGAAGGCGCGCGACCGCGGCTTGCTGGATTTTGAAGCGCAGGATATCCGCAATTACGCCGTCGACAAACATCGGGCGGTCGATGACAGTCCCTACGGCGGCGGCGGCGGGATGATCCTCAAGCCGGATGTCTTGGTGCGGGCGATTGAAGCGGTCAAACCGGATGACCGCAGTCCCGTCATCTTGATGTCGCCGCAGGGGCGTCTGTTGACGCACGCTGTCGCGGTTGAGTTGTCGCGAGCGGATCATCTGCTCCTGGTTTGCGGCCACTACGAGGGGGTCGATGAACGCGTGCGCGAACTGGCGATAAATGATGAGATCAGCATTGGCGACTATGTGCTGACCGGTGGCGAATTGGCGGCGATGGTGCTGATCGACGCGGTCGTGCGGCAGATCCCGGGCGTATTGGGCGCCGAGGGCGCGCAGGACCGTGACAGCCACGCCGACGGATTGGGTGGGCTGCTGGAGGGTCCTCATTATACGCGCCCGGCCGAGTTCCGCGGCTTGGGCGTACCGGCCGTCCTGACGAGCGGACATCATGCCGAAGTGGACCGCTGGCGCAGGCGGCAGGCGCTCAAGCGCACCTGGCGGATGCGCCCGGATCTGCTGGCGAGGGCCGAACTCAGCGACGAAGACCTGGCATTTCTTGCCGGCTTGATTAAAGACGCCGGCGACTGATTATCCTGTTTCTTGCAGGCCGGCTTCGTCTCCTTCCGCGAAGGCCAGGGCGCGCTTGTCTCCGCTATCCGGATCCAGCATGGCCGTTACGGTATCTTCGCGGAGGACGCGCCCCTCATCCAGGAGCAGCACGCGGCTGCCGATGCGCCGCGCCTGCTCGATGGAGTGCGAGACCCAAATCATCGTGAGTCCGGTGTCGCGGCGCAAGCGCAGCAGGGATTCTTCCACGCGGCCGGTAGCGATGGGATCGAGCGATGACGTCGGTTCGTCCAGCAAGAGCAGGGAAGGATCGAGGGCCAGGGCGCGCGCCAGCGCCAGACGCTGTTCCTGCCCGCCGGAAAGCGACCCCGCTGTCTGGTCGATGAGCTCGACATGCAGCGATGCCTGGCGCATGAGGTCGATGACATTATCGCGTGAGAGCGTTTTTCCGCTCAGGGCCGCGCCAAAGGCGATATTGTCGGCCACGCTGCCCTCGAATGCGGCCGTTTTCTGGAAGATCATACCGATTTTGCAGCGCAACTCGGTGACCGGCAGGTCGTAGATTGAAGCGCCGTCAAGCAGGATGGTTCCCGCGGCGATATCGTTGAGCCGGTTGATGCAGCGCAGCAGGGAACTCTTGCCGCTGCCGCTGGGACCGATAACGACG
>JAPOOU010000172.1 GCA_026713245.1 Chloroflexota bacterium | reverse complement strand
ATATACATACTGTATCTATACAGTTACTCAAAAAGGGGGCAAAATCAGGGCATTTTCCCAGCATTTGAGGGCAAATTGCGCGCCAAACTTCTAATACCAATCAAGCCTTGTAGGGGCGACCTATCAGGTTGCCCGAAAACCTTGTTGATTTGCGGAGAATCCGACAATGACTTCAAATGGAAAAATCAACGTCGCCCTCGCCGGGCTCAGCTTCGGCGCGGAGTTCGTGCCGATATTTCTGCACCATCCGGACGTCGAAAACCTGACCATTTGCGACTCCGATCCTGAAGTTCTGACAAAAATCGGCGACCGCTTCGAGGTCGATAAGCGCCGCCTCGACCTGGACGAGATCATCGCAGATGACAGCATTGACGCGGTACATTTGGTGACGCCTATTCCGTTACACGCCGAGCAGGCGGTCGCCGTGCTCAACGCCGGCAAGCACTGCGCTTGCACCGTGCCCATGGCGACCAGCATTGCCGACCTCAACGCAATCCTGGCGGCGCAGCGCGCCAGCGGCAAAAGCTATATGGGCATGGAAACAGCCGTCTACACGCGGCGCTTTTTGCACGTGCGGGAAATGATCAGCAACGGCGAGATCGGCCGCATCCAGTTCCTGCGCGGGGCGCACTATCAAGACATGGAATTCTGGCCCCCCTACTGGATGGGCTTGCCGCCTATGCACTACGCCACCCACGCGGTTTCGCCCGTGCTGGCGCTGGCTGATACCCAGGCTAAGGCTGTGCACTGCTTCGGCTCGGGACAGATGCGTCCCGAATTGCACGAGCAATACGGCAATCCCTTCCCCGTCGAGACCGCCATTTACGAACTCAGCAGCGATCCGCCCCTGGCCGCCGAGATCACGCGCAGCCTCTTTCATACGGCGCGCGGCTACACCGAGAGCTTCAACGTTTACGGCGAGAAAGCGACCTTCGAGTGGGAGCAGATCGAAGAGGAGCCGCCGGTCGTCTTTCGTATGAAGCCGCTGGTCACACACTGGGGACGCGGCAACGATATCACCGTTGAGCGGCTAGATCTGTCCGACCGTCAGGATTTGCTGCCGACCGAAATCGCCCGCTTCACCCAACGCGGCGTCTATGATGAGACTCAGGCGCATTTGTCCTTCATGCAGGGCGGCGGTCACGGCGGCTCGCACCCGCATCTGGTGCACGAATTCGTTCGCAGCATCGTGGAAGGGCGGAGACCTTGGCCCGACGCGCTTACCACTGCCGCCTGGACCGCCGCCGGTATCTGCGCCCACGAATCGGCGATGAACGGCGGTAAAAGGATTGAAATCCCGCAATTCAATTAGAAGGCGTTGATCCGGTGGTTCCGGATTACCTGTGCGAACTGAATATACTAGCGGCTGGGTCGCCCACCGGTGGTATCCCCCGAATAATCAAGAGTGGTGAACAAGTCGGGCATGCGTTAAGCTACGGGCTTGACCGACAGGCGCAATAGTGGAGCCGCGCATGATAGAAGGCATCGCCCCGATCCTGTTCACGCCCTTCGACGAGAACGGCGATATCGACGCCGACGGTCTGCGGCGGATCACGCGCTTCGAGTTGGACGGCGGCGTCCATGCGATCGGCATCAACGGCTTCGCCAGCGAAGCCTACAAGCTCACGGACGCCGAGCGCCATCTGAATGTTGAAATCGTCGCCGGAGTGGTGGCCGGGCAGGTACCTCTGATCATCGGCTTGGCGGCGGGCAGCACGGAAGCGGCCATTCGACAGGCGCGCGACCTGGATAAATTTCAGCCGGCCGCCTACATGGTCCTGCCGCCGGCCACCATGGACAACGGCAGCGCATCCTTCGTCGATCATTATGTCGCGCTGGGCGAAAGCAGCGCTGCGCCCATCATCGTGCAGCAAGCGCCGCATATCCCGGGTTATCGTCATACGGAATTGCCGGTCGAGGCGCTGGCGGAGATCGCTGATCGATCGCCCGGGGTACGCTATTACAAGATTGAAGGGCCCGGCTCGGCCGACAAAATGAATGACCTGGCGCCCCTGCTCCCGCCGGGAACCAGCATGTTCGGCGGCGGCGGCGGCATAAGCGCCCTCGGCGAGTTGCAAAACGGGGCGGCTGGTTTGATCCCCGGCGTGGGCTTCAACGAGATCTTCATCGACGCCTGGGACAAGTGGAGCAGCGGTGAACCGGACACAGCCGCCGCCATCATCCAAATGGGAGACGCGCTGGTGAAAGCCGTCTCCGGCAGCGGGCATGAAACCTCCTTGCATTTGCGCAAGCATCTGATGAAACGCGCCGGCTACATCGGCAGCGCCGCCGTACGACGCCCGACCGCCGCTTTTTATGAGGCTGGTTTGCCCGACTTCTTCAAGATTGTGGACGAACTCGACTTACGAGTATCAAAGGGATAAGGATAGCGACATGCAATTGACAGGAAAAAACTACATCGCCGGCGAAACTTCGGCAGAGGGTTCCGAAGTCTTTTACAGTGTGGATCCGCGCAGCAAGGCGACGGGCGATTTGCCCTTTTGCAGCGCTACGCAAGCCGAGGTCGACCGCGCCGTAGACGCGGCGGTCGCGGCTTTCGCAGAGCTGCGCAACTACTCGTCGAACAGAATCGCCGATTTCATGGACGAGATCGCGGCCCGCATCGACGGCATCGGCGACAAATTGCTGCATACCGCCGACCGCGAGACGGGATTGGGACTGCCGCGCCTGACCGGCGAGCGCGAGCGCACCACCGGGCAAATCCGCGCCTTCGCATCGCTATTGCGCGAGGGCGATTATCTGCGCGCCATCATCAACAGCGAGGGCCCCGGCCAGCCCTCCGTGCGACAAATGCAGTTCCCGGTCGGTCCTGTGGCGATATTCGCGGCCAGCAACTTCCCCTTCGCCTTCGCCGTTCCGGGTGGCGACACCGCCTCGGCCATCGCCGCCGGTTGTCCGATCGTGGTCAAGGCGCATCCGGGCCATCCCGCCACCTCTGAACTGTTCGCCATCGCGATCTCGGCTGCGGTCGAGGCGCAGGGCTTCCCGGCCGGCATGTTCTCGATGGTGCAGGGAGCCGGCATCGATGTCGGTCAGTGGCTGGTGGCAAACGACGGCATCGAGGCGGTGGGTTTCACCGGTTCCTTGCGCGGGGGGCGCGCCATCTACGATGCCGCCGCCGCTCGCCCGCGACCCATCCCCGTTTACGCCGAGATGGGCAGCGTAAATCCGGTGCTGATCACGCAAGCCGCCCTGGCAAACCGCGGCGATGAGCTCGCCAATGGCTTGGTGGGTTCAATCACCTTGGGAACGGGACAATTCTGCACCAACCCGGGATTGATCTTGCTGCAAAACAGCCCGGCATCGCAGGAGTTCATCGCCTCCGTGACGGCGAAAATGAACGCGGCGCCGGAGGGCGTGCTGCTGAACGCGGCGATTGAGCAAGGACTGCAAAGCGCCGTCAGCCAAACCCGCGACAATCCCAATATCAGTATCTTGACCGGCGGCGAGGCCGTCGCCGACAGCGATTTCTTCTGCTTCCGCAATACGGTCATGCAGACGACCGCCTCCGCCATCCGCGCCGACGACGCCTTGCAGGTCGAGCATTTTGGACCGGTAACGCTGTTCGTGCTCTGCGAAGACCAGGATGACCTGCGCGAGACGGTGAATGCGCTGGAGGGCAATCTGACCAGCACGGTGCATGCCGAAGAAGATGATTTGGAGAGCATCGGCGATCTGTTGCACCAACTGCGCGAGAAGGCGGGACGAGTGATCTGGAATGGTTTCCCGACCGGCGTCGCCGTCATACCGGCCATGCAGCACGGCGGACCCTACCCAGCCACCACCGCGCCGAGCACGACGTCGGTGGGCATGAACGCCATCTACCGCTTCATGCGCCCCATCGCCTTTCAGAATGTGCCGGACGCGCTACTGCCGGATCCCTTGAAGGACGAGAATCCGCTGGGGATTACGCGGCTGGTGGATGGCGTGAATACGGACGGGGCGCTTTGACAATTCACAACAGGGCAGCCTCGTCTTTTGATGAGGCAGTCCTACTCTTTCGTAACTCTCTAAGCGAACTAACCGCTTTATTGCTCTCTATGTCGGCCACTTATTTCAAGACCGCCACCAGCACCGCAATGATACTGATGAGAAATGGCAGCGCGTACTTGAGCGTATCGACAGCGCCTTTGAAGCGGCTGTCTTTCTCGCGCAGATCACGTATTTCGTCGCTGTGTCTACGTATTTCGTCGCTCTGTTTATTCAAAGCCTCGCTGAATTTGTCGAAGGTGACTCGAAACTCTTCCGTCTGCGCGCGGATCGCACTCTGGACATATTCCATGATGTCGGCTTTGAATTCCGCCAGGTCGGCTTTCGTGGCCAAGGATTTCATCTCGCCTTCAATAGTTGAAATGCGTCTTTCGTGTTCGTTTATT
>JAPOOU010000160.1 GCA_026713245.1 Chloroflexota bacterium | reverse complement strand
TTCAACAGCATCTTTATCACTGTGACGAGCGTAGCCATCGTGCTGTTTCTGAGTTCGCTGGCCGCCTATGCCTTCGCGAAGATGCGCTTTCCCGGCAACCAGGTCATCTTCTTTATCTTTTTGATCGGGATGGCATTCCCGCTGTCCGCCAAGCTGGGTCCCTTGCTTTCTCTGATGTATAAACTGAACCTGGCCAATAGCCGTCTCGGCTTGATCCTGGTTTATGTGGCCGGCAGCCTGCCCTTTGCCATACTGATGCTGCGCGCTTTTTTCCAGGGCTTCCCGCAGGAGCTGGAAGATTCGGCCGCGCTGGATGGCTGCAGTCGATTTCAGTTTTACTGGCGCATTCTGCTGCCGCTATCAAAGCCATCGCTGATGGCGCTGGGCATCTTCGTCTTCATGGGTACCTGGAACGAATTCTTCCAGGCGCTGCTGCTGATAAATGAAGACAGCAAGCGCACTCTGCCGCTGGGGCTGACCGCCTTCCAGGACGAGTACTTCACCGACTTTGCATTGTCTTTCGCCGGCATCAATATTACGGCAGTGCCGGTGATCATCGTTTACATCTTCTTCCAGCGAAATCTCATCGAAGGCATCACCGTCGGTTCAATCAAATGAGGCTCCACATTTTTCATCCGCGAAAAGAGCAGGAAGCGTAATCAGCATGGCAAATTCACGACCCAATATCGTCTTCATCATCGCTGATCATCAAGCGTTTTACGGGCACGATCGCCCAGGCGAATACGAATACAAGTGGGAGAATTTCGAGCGCTTCGCCGCCGAAGGCGTTCGCTTCGACCGCGCTTATTCGGTCTGCCCGCTTTGCTCGCCGGCGCGCAGCAGCATGATGACGGGCGTCTATCCCAGTTCCCACGGCATCATCATGAACACCGAGGCGCCAATCTTCGGGAACCAGGCCGATCTCGACTCGGGTCAATTGCTCTACAGCCATTATCTGTCGCAGGCCGGATATCGCAACGGCTACGTCGGCAAATGGCACTGCGGCCGCCAGCGCTTGCCGATCGACTACGGCATTGAAGGCTGGAGCCTGCCGGATTACGGCAAGATTTACATGTCCGACGCCTACAAGTCCTTTGCCGCAGAACGCGGCTTCGGAGATGCCCGCGCGCAAATCGAGTACAACATCAATTATCCCGAGTGGCAGGGCCAGGAGATCGTCTTGCACGATCCATCGCCCTGGAAGTTCATGAACGGCTCCGGCATTCTCGCCGGACCGCCGGAAGCGCACGAAGAGCAGTTCGTCGCCCACCTGGCCTGTGAAAAGCTGCGCGAATTCGCCGCTGCCGACCAGCCATTCAGTCTGGTGGTCAGCCTTTGGGGACCGCATCAGCCTTATTACCCATCTGCTGACTATGCCGACATGGTCGATCCGTCCGAGATTCCGGAGTATCCCAGTTTCCGCGACGACTTAAGCGGAAGGCCCTTCCGATATCAATTCCACAAGGAAATCTCCCATCGCAGTTCCCAGGCCTGGCCCGACTGGTCCACCTGGCAAGAGATCCTCGCACGCTGCTACGCGCAAGGTCATCAGACCGACGCCGCGGTCGGGAACGTACTAGATACGCTGGATGAACTGTCCCTGACGGAAAACACCATCGTGATCTGGCTGGCCGATCACGGCGATGCGGTGGCAAGTCACGGCGGCTTGTGGGACAAATCCTCCACCTTTATCGAAGAGGTCGCGCGCGTGCCGATGGCGATTCGCTGGCCGGCAGGAATAGAACCCGGCCAAGTAACTGATCAATTGGTGTCCAACATGGATGCGACCGCGACTATGCTGGACGCCGCCGGCATTGACGCGCCCGACTATATGCACAGCCGCAGCGTGCTGCCGCTGTGCCAGACATCGGATGATGCCGACTGGTCCGACGAGTTAATCTGCGAGCACCTTGGGCATAGCTACCTGTTTCCGCAACGGATGATTCTGCACGACCGTTACAAGTACGTCTTCTCGCTTCACGATATGAGTGAACTGTACGACCTGCAGGCCGACCCTTTCGAAATGAACAATCTGGTTCAGGATCCGCAATACACCGACATCATTGCTGATATGCGGGGGCGACTGACCCAGCATATTCAGGGTTCTGACATGCGCAATCAGCGAATGAAACGACTATTGCTGCTGGCTTTGGAGAATGATCTGTAGGGATGGCGGCTCATAGACAGACGCCGCTTGTCGGAACAAGCAATGTGCAGTTACAGGGCTCGGTGGACCGTTGGGCTTCGCGCCGACGACAAGCCCAGTTACCCTGAAATCAGTTCGCGGACAAATTCGCTCCGCGCAAATTCAGCAATGTTCTGGTTGAAACAAGCCATCGGCAGCGCCCAGATGACCATGTTCGAGTAATAGTCTTCGCCCCAAACCGGCAGCCCGGAATCGGCGTCAATCAGGCAGTGTTGTTTCCAGGGAGTGCGGGACGTCAGCGCGACAGCTTCGTAGATTCGTTGGGCGATCTCCAGGCCGGTTTCAGCTTGTCCGTGAAACATGTAATTCATGGCCGCGCACATATTTTCACCGAAGAAGATCTGCGTAGAGTGGTCGTTGTTCGGCAAGATGTCGGGAAATCGCTCGGGGTCCGGTTTCGAGACATAGCGGCTGCCATCCGGATTGACGCCGTTGACCAGACCGTGTTCGGTTGCGCCCATGTTCAGGCGTTGGACGGCGCCCAGGGCGGACTGAACCCGATCCGCCGGCAAGACATCGGGCAATCCGGTGATCTTGGTACACCACTGCGCCATCAGTTGATTGCCCAGTGAAACGTCGTTCTGCGTGCCTTCGCCACTCGTATTGTCCGGATCGTGCCACAGGCGGTAGTACTCGCCGGTCCAGAGTTTGTCCTGGTAAGCGGCTTTCCCGCGCGCCAGCCAGTCGGCGCATTCGGCGGCGAATTCGTTGTCGTTCATTTCCGTGGCCATGGCTTCGCCGCAGGAGAGGGTGGCGAGCCAGGTGCCGGCCACATAAGCGGATGTGCCCCACCAGGGCCAAATGTCATAAAACTGATTCGCCGGCCACAATTCACCGGGCGGCGTGTGCGACTGGTCGTTGACCAAGCCGTCTCCATCGTCATCCAGCGAAAACTGATAGCGAATCGCGCGCTTTGCCGAGTCGTAGAAATGCGCCAGCAGGTCGCGGTCGCCGCTGCGCAGGTAGAGGCGGTAGATCATCTGGGCGTATTGACCGGGATTAAGCGGGTGCTGGCAATGATAACGCGGGTCGCGCATGGAGGAATCTATGCCATAGGAAAAGGGAATCTCGCCATCAGATATCTGGAAATGCTTGAATGCTTCCAGCGATGTCCGCTCAAGCTCCGGGTAGAAGAACAGGATCGGCATGTGACCGTGCATGCGACAGACCATGGTCTCGGTGATGGGGCAGCCGGTGTGGCTTTCGCTATGCGTGAACCAGCCGATCTCGTCCCACCATTCGTCCTTGCGCGTTTTGGCGATCCACACGGTGTTCTTCGACAGACTGTAGAGACCCTGCACCAGCGCATCACGCAGCCAATTCGGCAAATCCGTCCGGTAGATGGCTCCCTGCCAATTCAAGACGCCCTCGAGCAAGGCGTCAAAGCGATTCAGGGCATCCGCCGCTGCAGCAGCCGCATTTCCGTAGCGCATGCCATATTGGTGCACGTGAGCTTCTCTGCCGCTGTCGCGCCAGAAAGGCGAATGCCAGGCGAATACAAATCGCGCGCGACATGATCCATTTGCGTCGACCGTCCGAGTGATGCGTCCGTCCAGCTTGCCGTCTTCGTGGGATACATTGATGTCCTCTCCCGCCAGCGCGACATCGTGAGTTTGTCCGCTGGGTTTCGCCGGCGGCTCAATGATTAGCTCAAGATCCACGATTTCGGAGCCGGTGTTGCGGATTTCAATTTCAAACAGGGCGGCCGGGATATTGCTGTCGGCGCTGTTGCCCAGGATCAACGGGGCGAAGGCGCGAATACCTAGCTCAAGCTGCTTCCGTTCAAAGCGACAGACCATGTCAGCGACGGGATGATGTCCCCAATAGGCGATCACGGCTGTGGACAGCGGCAAGCTCTCCCCGCCGACTGTCTTGACCGTCAGCCATTCGGAAAAGTCGGCGCGCGGCGGCACGATGTCGTTGAATATCGAGCAGTGACCGATCTTGCCGCTGCCCTCCAGCGTGAAGTACCCGGTGCCCAACCCGCCGAGTGGCACCCCGCCATCCAGCCGGTGCCCATCGTAGACGCAGCCAGGTACAGGATCGGGGAATCCACCAGCTTCAATCTCTGACCACTGGTTTCTGGGCACATCGGCGTTAAAGGGGAAGGATCCGTTAGACATAATTTCTTTCCTTGTTCAATTCAATAGTTGTCGCGGCGGGCGACCCACAGAGTCGCCCCTACATTGTTGCGCGGCGCGGGGTCTGCTGACCCGCAATGCGCTTAGATGCTCAATCCGCCGGAAAGCCCGTCCATGAAACGTCTGGAGGTAAAAGCGAAGATGATGATCAACGGCAACGACGCGAGGACATAACTGGCAAAAGTGACACCGTAATCGGTGCTCCATGCACCGGCAAAAGACAGCACGCCAATAGAGACCGGTAATCGTTCACTATCAAAGATGGCCACCAGCGGCCAGATGATGTCATTCCAACTGAAAAGCAAATTCAATATCGCCAGTGTGCTGAACGCCGGTATGGCCAGCGGCACGGCGATACGAATCAGGAGCGAGAATTCGTTGGCGCCATCCAGCCGCGCCGCCTCGAAGTATTCTTGCGGCAGCGTCTCGAAGAAGGTGCGCATCAGGAAGGTGCCGAATACGATTTCAACCGATACCCAAGGCAGCACAACGCCTTGCAGGGTATCAGCCCAATCCAGGGCGATGATGACGCTGAACATGGGAATCACCAGCAGGATGCCCGGGATCATGATCAATGCCAGAATCGCAACGAATAATATATTTCGGCCCGGGAATCGGTAGCGGGCGAAGGCATAACCGGCCAAACCGGAAATGACGAGCGTCAGGATCAGCGTGGGAATGGAGTAACTGAAGCTATTGATTATCGCGCGTCCCATGGCGGGCCAGGCGCGCACGAAATTCTCCGGATGCAAAGGCAATGTCGGCAGCCAGAACTGCTGGAAGAACTGCGCGTTGATCTTGAATGAGTTGATGACGGTGAAGACAAAGGGCACATAGGTAATAATGGCCAAAATCAGCAAGATGAGCATCAGGGGCCAATCACGGCGCCAGGCGCTAGACTGCGACATCGTATGCCCTCCGGTAGCGCATTCTCAGGATAAATATGCTGAGCACCAGCGTCATGAGCATCAGCACGGCGCCGATGGCCGAGGCATAACCATGTTTGCCATAGGTGAAGCCCTGAATGTACAAATAATAAGCCGGCGACATGGTGGTATTGATGGGACCGCCTTGAGTCATCACCAGCATGGGCGCGAATTCCTGCATGCCCTGGTTCAGGCTTAGAATCAGAATCAGCGCCAGCGGACCGCGAATCGCCGGCAAGTCTATGGCGAAGACGCGGCGCAAACGGCTACAGCCGTCTATCAGCGCGGCGTCGTTCACCTCGCTTGACAAGTTCTGCAGGGCGGCCAGGATAATCAGGAATCCAAAGCCGGCCACCGCCGGGAAGCCGATGAAGATCAGCGCAGGCAGGGCGGTATCAGGACGCCCCAACCAGGGGTAGGGTCGAGCCATGGCGCCGACGCCGGTCAGGAATTCATTGAGCATGCCTTGGCGGCCGGCGTAGACCTGCTGCCATACCAGCAGATTAACCGTGATTGGGATCACCATCGGGATGGTGAACACCATGCGCCAGATATTGCGCCAGCGATCGCTGGTCAGGTTGTATACCAGTTCCGCGCCCACAAAAGCCATGACCAGCACCAGCGCGGTGCGCCCGACCATGTACTTCAAAATATTGCCTAGAGACTTTATGAAGATTGGATCATCGATTAGCGCCTGGTAATTCTGCAAGCCAATGAACTCGCCGGGTTCGGGAATATTCCAATAGGTGAAAGAATGAAAAATCGCCGAGACAGCCGGTATATAGCGGAACGAAAGCAGCAGCAGCAGGGCCGGAATCAAGAACAGGAAGGGCACATAAATCGGCACGAAACCGCTGCGCAGCTTCCAGCGGCTCGCTTTGGTCTCGGCGCGAGCGGTTGTCGGCGTTTCTAGTGTCAAGGCGCTAACCTCCAATGTGCGCGCCGGAGCCGGAAAATCCGGCCCCGGCACAGGGATGCTACGCTCTCAAACGCAGCCTGCCGCTTCAAATGCCACTACGGGCACCAGTCGTAGCCCACGTCTTCACAGAGGGCGGCGGCGCCGCTCTCCCAGGCTTCCTGCAACAGCGCTTTGGTCTGTTCTTCGTCAGTTGCGCCCAGGAAGAAGCCTTGCATGATCTGCGTCCAGTTGTCGCCGTGCTCAACGGTCAGCCGCCCGCTCGGATCGAGGAACAGGCGGTCCTGCAAGGCAGCCACAGTCTGGAAATTGGCCAGCACCGGTCCAACTTCGGTACCGGCTACCATCGGGATGAAGCCACCGAATTCGTTCGCCAAAGGCCCGAAGTTTTGCGGCGCAGACATCCACATCAGGTAATCGACGGCGAGTTCTAAGTTCTCGCTTTCCGCCGTCGCCACCGGTATGCCATATTGCCCGGCAGAGCTGGGTCCGCCAACCCGGTAGATGGTCCCGGGCGCCCCTTCAAAGTCTTCTTCCGTGAAAGGCGGCAGATAGGTCAAGCCCCATTCAAAGGAAGCCGAATCGGTGATTTCCTTGTTGTCCCAAGACCCGCCCCAATAAACGGCCAGCTGCTCGCCGAGCCACATGCGCATGACGTCGCCCAAGCTGGTGATGCCGATGTAGTCAATCGGCAGAATCTCGACGAACTCTTTAGATATGCGCAAGTATTCGTCCATACGCGGGTCCTGGGCGTTTATCACGCCGTCATGAACCGCCTTGGCGACCTCTTCGGCGTTCAACGCGCGCCAGTCCAAGTCCGGCTGCATCTCGGAGTATTTGTCCATATAGATTTCACTATGCCGGTCCGCCCAGACAACGCTGAGCCACAAGCTATCAGCCCAATACCAGGTGCTCCAGCCGGTGCCAGGCATGAAAGAACCGAAGGCTTCCACGCCGAGCGTATCCTGGATGGTGTGCATATCGGCGATGAACTCGCCCCAATTGGCCCAATCCGGTTCCACGCCAGCTTCTTCGAACATGGCGACGTTGTAGAACATGGCGGTCTCCACCCAGTCCAGCGCCGTCTGATACCAATGCCCATCGGGCGCGCGCGTCGTATTCGTCGCGTTTGGCGCGAATGAATCAGCCCAACGTTCGTGGCCCGGGATGCCCTCGGCGATGTAGGGGTTTGGCATCTCAAAGTAGTCGTCCAGCGCCGTCCACCAAGTATCCATCTTGAGACTGCGATTGAACCACTGATCCCAAACGATATCTGGCGCTTCATCAGCGGCCATGCGCGCGGA
This sequence comes from Chloroflexota bacterium, assembly GCA_026713245.1. Lineage (GTDB taxonomy): Bacteria > Chloroflexota > Anaerolineae > Aggregatilineales > Phototrophicaceae > UBA6055. The sequence goes on along the minus strand of JAPOOU010000160.1, from coordinate 6,329 downwards.
CAGCCAGGTGATGTAATCGGTGCCACCGGGAATATCGGGCAGGAGCTCGATGGTCGCATTGGGATGCATGTCCATGTATTCCTGCGCGACTTGCTCGGCGATTGCGGAATGCGCCGGATGCTGCTCCGGCCGGTAGTAGACCTGGAGGTGAACAACGATTTCACCCGAGATATCGCTGTCCTGGGCCAATGCCATTCCGAACACCCCGAAGAGAAGCGCGAATACGAGTATAAGTGACAGTTTCTTGAACATCATATTGCCTTTCACAAATGTAAACAGTAGCTACGGACAAAAGATAACGTGTTTGTCTTATGGGCGCACCTCCCCGTTGTTATTTGCTCCTAAACTTTAGCCAGAATACATCTCTCAGCCATTAGCTCCTCTTCTGGAAATACTTAGCTCTGCGGCGCCACCCCCTCCAAAGACTTGCTGGCGAAGCGCTCACGGTTGGTCAACTGAATCGTCATCCCGCCGTCGGTGAAGATGTTGGCGCCGGTCACGTAAGAGGACTGTTCGCTGGCCAGGAAGAGCACGACATTGCCCACCTCGCGCGGCGCTTGCACGCGAGCGAGGGGGATGTTGTCCATCCAGTGTTGCCGCGCCATTTCGGCGTCTTCGGCGGCATCCTGGATATCGTCCCAGATTTGGGTATCGGTCAAGCCCGGGCTGACGGCGTTGACGCGAATGCCGAAGGGCGCGAATTCGATCGCCATCGAAGCCGTCATCATGCCGACGCCGCCTTTGGAAGCGGCATAGGGCGCGGCGGCCGGCAGCGTGGCGACCGTGTGTACGCTGGCGATATTGACGATGTTTCCGCTGCGGCGCGCGACCATCGCCTCAAGCGCGTAGCGACTGCAAAGGAATGTGCCTTTGAGGTCAACATCGACGACGCGGTCCCAGTCGGCTTCGTCCATTTCCAGGGTCGGCTTGACGAAGTTGACGCCGGCGTTATTGACAAGCGTGTCGATTTGGCCGTAGGTCGACAGGGTTTCCTCCATGAGTCGCTTGCAGTCGGCGGCTTTGGAGACATCTGTCTTGACGAACAGACCTTTGCCATAGCGCGCCTGCAGGTCGGCTGTCACGCGCGCGCCAAGATTCTCGTTGATGTCGGCGACGACAAGCTCCCCGCCGGCTTCGGCGGAACAATCGGCGATGCCCGTGCCGATGCCGCTGGCCGCGCCGGTGACGATGGCGACATGTCCCTTCCAATCCATCAGCTTACCTTTCTACGTGGTCTTTCAGGCAAATCGCTAAACCCGTCCGTCGCTCGCGCTGGCTTCCGCTAATCGAGATAGGAATAATATTTTTTTATCCGCTCGTGCGCATCCAGGATGTGATCTGCGATGGCATCCTTCGCGCGTTCGATGTCACCCTTATTCAGTACGTTGACGAGCGTTTGATGCGCTTTGACATGGTGGTTCAGTTCGGTGGGCGAGAGCACATTATTGGCTTCCACGAGGAAGCGGCTGATGCGCGAGCGCAGGCTGGAGACAACTTCGATCAGAATCGAATGCTGTGACAACTCCCACAATATCGAGTGGAATCTGGTATCTAGCTCATAGCCGGTTTGCCTGTCATCCTCTGAAGCCGCCTGCCTCATTTGGACTACGATGCCTTCCAGTTCAGCTTTAACCTCGCTAGACCAATTGGGCACTGCGAATTGAACTACCAGTTTCTCCAGCGCCACGCGTATCGAATAGACTTCGTCCAGTTCCTTGGACGAAAAGGTGTGAACGAACGCGCCGCGCCTGGGCTCCTTGAAGACCAGGCCTTCGTCAATCAGCTTTTGAATACCGATCCTCACGGGCATGCGGCTAACAAGAAACTGCTCCGCAATCTCTTGCTCGACCAAGTGTGTCCCGGGAGACAAATTACCGCTTTTGATCGCCTGGCGCAGTCGCCGCGCGACTTCGTCGCTCAGGTTGTCGGACTGCTTAATTGGTTCCAGTTCGAACACGTTTCAAGTCCCCAAAACTTTACGCGCTTGACCACTGCGGATATTCCCGCGCCTGACAGGCAAGCGAACAATCGAAGCGCGCTTGTATCCAATATTATATTCTTTGTACTTCGTATCCAATATACCAAGTATTGGATACGCTGTCAACTTTTGCTGGCGAGTGGGGGAGTCATGTGACCCTTATTTTGCCCTTTAAGCCCCCTTTCCATTTATTGGAAACCTGTCATGTCCTCAGCCGTGAGGCGGGGTCCGAGGGGGTAATGGGTTTGGAGTGGGGGGCAAGTTAGTATTTCAACAGCGACCATTCCTAGAGTTTTGCAGGGCTGGCCTGGAAGTATTTCCGCGCCGTTTTGATGTTTCTCACTGGCTGGCATGGCGCAGTCGCGGATCAATGATGTGATAGAGGATGTCCACCAACAGATTCATCAGCACATAAGCCAGGGCGACGAAGATGATGCCGCCTTGCACGACAGAATAGTCGCGCTCCAGTATGCCGTCCAGCAGCCAGGTGCCCATGCCCGGATAAGAGAAGACGCGTTCCGTTATGACAGCGCCGCCGAGGATGGCGCCAAACTGCAAGCCTTGCAAGGTGATAATCGGCAGCAGCGCGTTGCGCATGGCGTGCTTCCAGATGACGTTGCGCTCGTAGAGACCTTTGGCGCGCGCGGTGCGGACGTAATCCGAGCCCATGACTTCCAGCATGGCGGAGCGCGTCAGGCGCGCGACAAAGCCGGCAGAGGTCAAGCCAATCGTCACCCCGGGCAAGACGAGATGGCGCAAGAAGCTGCCGAAGGCTTGCCAGTTGCCGGTTGCGATCAGATCGTAGAACATGAAATTGGTGATGACCTCGTAGTCGACGCCTGCGCCGATTCTTCCGCTGGTCGGCGTCCAGCGCAAGTTGACGGAGAATAGAATGATCAACATTATGCCGACCCAGAAGAGCGGCAGCGACAGACCTAGTATGGAGGCTGTCCTGACGCAGTAATCGACGGCGCGATTGCGGATCGTCACCGAAGCGACGCCCGACAAAACACCGATGCCCGTGCTGATGACAAGCGAGACGATAGCCAGCTCGATGGTCGGCGGCATGCGTTCGAAGATCATGCGCCGAATGGGTACGCCGCTGCTCATCGCCAAGCCAAGATCGCCCCGAATCAAATTTGACAGGAAGTTCAGGTATTGTTCGGCAATCGGGCGGTCCAGGCCCCAAACGGCTTCTACTTGCGCCAACTGGCTCTTGTCCATCACCTGATTGCGTATCGTTTGAATGGGGTTCCCCGGCACGATGCGCAAGGCGAGAAAGGTCAGGCTGCTAACTGCCCACAAGACGATAGGCAGCCAGATCAGTCGTTTGAGGGTGTAGCCGATCATGTCGCTACCCGTCAGAAATCTCGGCGCCGCAGTTTCGGATCGAGGTGATCGCGCAGGCCGTCGCCCATGTAATTCACGCTGAGCACGGTGATGGTGATGGCCAGCCCGGGAAAGAGGGGCACATGTGGCGCGTCAAAGATCAGCCGTTGCCCCTCGGCGACCATCATGCCCCAGTCGGGCGTGCCCGGTTCCACGCCCAACCCGATGAAATTCAGGGCGGAAGCGGTACCAATCGCCACAGCCAGCATTGCCGATGCTTGTACGATGATCGGCGGCATCATGTTGGGGAGTATGTGCTTCCGGATGATATGCGGGTCGGACGCGCCCAGGGAACGCGCCGCTGTAACATATTCTTCGTAGACCAGGGTGATCACGATTGAGCGCGCAAGCCGCGCAAATATGGGTACCATGGAGAAACCGATGGCGACAGTTACGTTGAGCAAGCCCAGGCCCAGAGTCGCCACAATGAGGATGGCCAGCAGGATAGAAGGAAAACTCAGCATCACATCCATCAGGCGCATGAGAGCGGTATCGAGCCAGCCGCCGAGATAACCGCCGGAGACGCCGATTATCGTACCCGCCGCCAGGGCGCAAATAACAGCTGTGAAACTCGCGCTGAGAATGGGTCGTCCGCCGTAAATCACGCGGGACAAGACATCGCGCCCCAATTGATCTGTCCCGAAGGCGTTCTCTGCTGAAGGAATTGCGAAGCGGTTTTTGATGTCCCGCGCCATCGGATCGTCGGGCGCGACAGCGGAAGCGAGGATTGTGATCAGCAGGATGGAGACAAATACGGCGCTGCCCACGAGGGCGATATCGTAGCGACGCCAAAAGGCGCCGATCCTTGCTGATGTCGTTTTCTCAGCCTGCATGAGCGACCAAACCTGCGCTTGCGGTGAGATCTCGGAGTTGATTTAGTTTAGTGCCATGTGGCTGCAAAAGGCAAATATGGCTTCATCCTGGGCGGAGGAAGCCATATTCGCCGAGTCTCATGCAAGGCTATTCCGATAGCCAGACTTCGCGCAGGTTTATGCGCCCGCCGGCTGTACCGAAGGTCTCCACATTCTGTACACGCTGGTTCACGAAGATGGGCGGCGTCAGATAACCGATGTAAATGTAGGGCAGATGTTCCAGCATCAGGGCCTGGAATTCCTGGTAGATGGCCTCGCGTTCCATCGTGTCCACAGTTGAGATTCCGGCGGTGATCAAGGCGTCAATCTCGTCGGCGATTTCCAGCGCCTGATGTTGGGTTTGGCTGCCTTCGGCGCCGGCCCTCGCCATCAGAATCGCTTTGTCATGGGGGTCGGGTACGAAGGTAGAGCGCTGGTTAATGCTTAGCTGTGTCTGCCCGTCGCCGACTTTGCCCCAGAACGATCCGGCGTCAAGGCGATCCAGCGTCACATCGAAGCCGACCGCTTCCAGGTCCGACGCGATCAATTCAGCGAGCTGCGGCCAGAAGCGATTGTTTTCGTAGGCGAGTTCGATCGCCAGCGGCATTTCCAGGCCCGACTCAGCCAGCAAGGCTTTGGCGCGCTCCGGATCATAAATGCTGATTTCGCGCCCGGATTCGTCAAAGCCCAGGTCAAGCGGACCTAGCAGGCTGGCGGGCATTTCGGCGAAACCGTTCAAGCCGGCTTCAATCAAGGTTTCGCGGTCGAGGGCGTAGTTGACGGCCTGACGCAGGAGCAGGTTATCAAAGGGTTCCTTTGCCACGTTGGCGCCGACGAAGAGATCCACCAGCGGGGCGCCGACTTCGACGCGAATGGTCTCCGAGTTCTGCAAGCGCGGGACCGATGTGAAGGGCGCGTAGAGGGTCATATCAATTTCCCCCGCCTCCAGCGCGGCCAGGATCGCGGCTTCATCGGGGAAGGCGCGGATGACGATTTGATCGACATAAGGCCGCCCCGCCCAATAATCCTCATTCGCGACCAGTACCGCCTCTTGCCCGGGCACAAAGCGTTCGATCTTGAAGGGACCCGCAGCCGACATATTCAATCCGACTTCCGTGCCGTATTCGTCCAGTGCCTTCGGGCTGATGATGATGCCATCGGGACGGGAGAAGACCAGAAGCTGCGTCGCGTTTGGCTGCATCAGTTTCAGCACGATAGTATGATCGTCGACCGCTTCGAGCGATTCCCAATTGCTTGTGCCCTGATTGCCGTACATGTACATGCCTTCGATGTAGCTCGGGTCATCCGGGTTAATAGGGCGCTTCATGCTGCGGACGATGGCGGCGGCGGTCACCGGTTCGCCATCGTGGAAACTCATGCCCTCGCGGATGTGGAAGGTGTAAACCAGGCCGTCATCTGAAATCTCCCAGGACTCAGCCAGACCGGGTAGCGCGCCACCGTTTTCAAAGTCGGCGCGGACCAGGCCTTCACCGATGGTGTCAATCACATGCACGCCGCCAAAGCCGTGCCAAAAGCCGATGTCGAATGAATCGCCCATGGACTCGGCGCCAAAGACCAGCGTGCCGCCGAACTGTGGATCCTGTGCGGTGACGCTCCCCAGAGGGAGCAAAAACAAAAGAACAAGCAGTATTGAACCGAGCGCGCGTATTCTAAACATGAGTCAAGACCTTTCTCTATTCATCGCCACTGTTATGCGGTAGGAACTATAGCCTGTGGTTATAGTCTGTTCCAATCCTTGTACATTGTGTACAGATAGTCAACAAACTGTCCACCAGTGGCGTGATTATAACCTGTATGAGCCGCAAGTCAAAAAGCCGAGGAAAGGTAGTGCATAGAAATCGGTTGAAATTCATTTTAAGCACCGAGTACACAAGTAGTACCAAGTAAGTCATGCAAAAACTTGATCGCTGCGATTCTACCCTCATCCCCCAGCCCCTTCTCCCATAAAGGGCTGAGGAGCGGACAGTTTTCGACAGGCAGTTGCTTGCCAGGCGCGAGCGCTCAATGAAGCGCAATTCGTCCTCAAATGCTGGGAAGATTCCCTCATTTTCCCCCTTTTTTGAGCAACAGTATAGATACAGTATGTATAT
>JAPOOU010000232.1 GCA_026713245.1 Chloroflexota bacterium | reverse complement strand
TCATCAATGTTGACTTGCCGGCGCCGTTTTCGCCGAGAATGCCGACAATCTTGCCTTCATGGAAGGTAACGCTAATGTCCTGGTTGGCCTGGACTGGACCGAAGCGCTTGTGGATTTTTCGCAATTCGATTTGCATGGCGGATGTGATAAATGCGTCAGGTGCGGCGAACAGTAACTTATTGTAGCGCAGACCGGCATTTTCACCAATCGGGCCTGACGTCGCTGTTAGTCAGCGCTGGATTACCTGCAGGGTGATCATATGTTCGTCGCTGCGCGTGCCATTTTCGCGGGCGGCGACCGCCTTAATGGTATGCCAGCCCAAGCCTTGGGCGAACCAATTCATGGTGACGCGGTATTCCTGCTTTACGCCGTCTGTCGTTTCGCTGCTCTTGACAAAAAGATCGTCCACGTAGAGTTCGATGCGGCGGATACCCAGCGACTGGTCAACAGCCAAAATGTCGATATCAAACTCCGTTCCTTCAATGACCTTCTGTTGGTTCGGCGGCGCAAGAATTTCTACGCGGGGCAGATCGGGTGTGGGGAAAGGCGTTGGCGTCGGTTTGTCGAGGTTGCATGAAGGCAGGCAACTGAGGCAGAGCAGGAGCATGAGTCGGCTGCACATCAGCGATCGGATTACTTGCATGTTTAGCAATAGACCATTGTTTAGGCAGATGCCTGTCGAATTGATAGCGAAGCGCGTATGAAATCACGAGCGGCGCATATCACGCGCGGCGTCGAAAACTTGCTGTAGCGATTCGGTTCAATTATGGAGACGGCAAGCTTTCTTGGCAAGCGCTTATGCCGCGACTAAGGGTTGTACCGCGGCCCGTGACCTTAGCTGTGACGAGCCGCTCGACGGCCTGTCGGAAGGTGACGCGCTTCAAGTACCCGGCGGCGATTTCGCTTTTGCCCCATCGTCCTTTTTCGGCAGCATCGCCAGCAACTCATCGACGAAAGCCTCTATGCCGGGTCGAATGTCGTCGACAGACAAGCTGTCAGATTGCGGGTTGACGCGCCAGCGCATGGCCTGATTGATTAGCCGCGCCCACTGCGGAAAGGTCCGCGCCGCCCAGGCTGTCGCTTTGATTTTTGATGTCGGCTGCCCGTGCAACACGGTGTACAGACCGCGGGCGGTGGTCACGACGATGTAGGACAAGTCGGATTTCCTGGTTGCGGACTTGACACTAGCTGGGTATGCCTCGATATGGGATTGCACTGCCTTGATGTAATGTACTGGCTCCATTGGATCTATCAGGCTGGCGATGTCGGGACCGCTCAATGCGATTCCCGTCTCCCTCAACATATACCAACTGATTAACCAGTCATATCCGGCGTCAAGCTGATGAAAGGGCTCGCCCGGGCTGATGATGGCGATTCGGCTCTGTTTCCTGCGGAAGGTTTTTAGCGCGTCAAGCGAAATGTAAGCCAGTTCCAATCTATCGTTCCAGGACGGATAGCTGAGAATGACTTGCTGGTGCAATTCATGAAGCGAAGAAAAAGCAGCGCCATCGAGGCCTCGATTTGTGACCACGACCAAATCGAGATCGCTGATTGTCGCGTCAAAATCCTCGGTGACCAGTGAGCCGTAGAGATAGATGCCGACCAAGTCTTTTTGCAGGACGCCGCTGACGCCGGTGACGAGGCTGTTCAGTACCCGGGCTACCTGCGAACTTCCCGCGATTTGAGCCAAGCCTGGTATCGACATTTCCAGATAGATCGCCTTTACATTAGCTGGTCACGGGTCCCGGATGATAGCATATGACGGACGCATTCGGTTGACCATTGATGCGCCGGGAGGCGCAGTTTCGGCTACACTATAGCCTATTGAAAAGCAAAACGAAAGCACATCGGGATGAAAATCGCACGAGTAGAAAGCTATGTCGCCGAACAGGTCCTGGAGACGCCATTTTTCTTCTCACAGTTTGGCTTTGACAGGCGCCAGATCTGCCTTGTCAAAGTGATCGCAGAGGACGGCAGTTATGGATGGGGCGAGGGTTATGGGCCGGCGGGCGTCGTTCAAGCGGGAGTGGAATTCTTGGCGCCGCTCGTCATAGGCGAAGATCCGCTGGGGGTCGAGGCGATATGGAACAAGATGCATTTGCGCGCGCTGGATTACGCGCGGCGGGGTGTGCTGGTGGCGTCGATGAGCGCGATCGACATCGCCATTTGGGATTTGCGCGGCAAGCTGCTTGGGCAGCCGGTTTCTGTTCTGTTGGGAGGCAGGCGTCGGGAAAAGGTCAAGGTCTATGCCACAGGTATGTATTTCGTCGATAGCGATGACCTGATCGGGAAGTTGGTGGATGAGGCGAGAAGCTATGTCGCGGCGGGATTCAAGGCGCTCAAGATGAAAGTAGGACTGGGCGTCGAGACGGATCTGCGACACGTGCGCGCGGTGCGCAAGGCCATTGGCACTGAGGTCGAACTGATGGTGGATGCCAATCACGCCTATTCGCGGAGCGAGGCGCGGTCCTTCGCCGATCAAATTGAAGAACTGGATATCGGGTTTTTCGAGGAGCCGTTGTCGCCGGAAGATTACGAGGGATACAGCGAACTGCGCGGGCGCACCAGGATCCCGATTGCGGGCGGCGAGTGCGAGTATCTGCTGGCGGGATTTCGTCAGCTATTGAGCAATCAATGTGTTGATATCGCGCAGCCCGATATCTGCGGGGCGGGCGGACTGACCGAGACCAAGCGCATAGCAACCTTGGCCAGGGCTTTTCAAACCAATGTGCTGCCGCATAGTTGGGGCACGGGCATCGCCTTTGCGGCGGGCTTGCACCTGGTCAGCACGCTGGATCCGCTGCCGGGTCGGTTGCGCATGCCGGATATGATGCTCGAGATGGATCGCTCGGAAAACGCGCTGCGCGACAATCTCACCAGTCCACAATTCCAGGTGGAAGACGGCTATGTTGCCGTGCCGAAAGCGCCGGGATTGGGCGTAGACGTAAATCCCGAGCAGTTGGCGCGCTTCGCGCGCGGCGGCTAGCGCATGAATCCGATCCCCCTGCGAGAGATTGAAGCGGCGGCGAGCCGCATAAGGGATTCCGCCCTGCGCAGTCCGCTGCTGCGCTTGCCCGTCGAGGACGCGCCGGCGGAGATCTATCTCAAACTGGAGAACCTGCAGCCAATCGGTTCATTCAAGCTGCGCGGCGCGGGTAACGCCATGGCGCTGGCGGCGCCCGAGCAACTTAAGCGCGGCGTTGTGACAGCCAGCGCGGGCAACATGGCCCAGGGCGTGGCCTGGCATGCGCGGCGGCTGGGCATCCCATGTCATGTGGTCGTGCCGGATCACGCGCCGGAAACCAAGCTGGACGCGATCCGGCGCCTGGGCGGCGCGATCGTCAAGACGCCATTCGACGAATGGTGGGCAATCATCCTCAGCGGAGGCTATGAGGCGCTGCCCGGGTTGTTCATTCATCCGGTGCGGGATCGCGATGTCATCGCCGGCAATGGCACCATTGGCCTGGAGATCCTTGAGGATGTGCCCGATGTCGATGCGGTAATCGTCCCCTATGGCGGCGGCGGATTGAGCAGCGGGATCGCCTCCGCGCTGCGCGCGCTCAAGCCCGACACGCGCATCTATGCCGTCGAAGTCGAGACGGCGGCGCCGCTGGCGGCATCGCTGGCTGCCGGGCGGCCGGTCGCGGTCGACTATCAAGCCAGCTTCGTCGATGGCATCGGCGGGGCGAGCGTGCTGCCGGAGATGTGGGAGCTGGTCAGCGGCTTGCTGGATGGGTCGCTTGTCGTGTCGCTGGACGAGGCGCGGGATGCGATTCGCCTGCTGGCGGAGCGTCAGCGGGTGATTGCCGAGGGCGCGGGCGCGGCGTCGGTGGCGGCGGCGCTGGCGGGCAGGGCGGGGGCCGGCAAGGTTGCCTGCGTGGTATCGGGCGGGAACATTGATCGCGGTGTCCTGGCGGGGATATTGGTACGCCCAGAATAACCCCCCTCTAAATCTCCCCCCATTGAGTAAGTGTAAGTAAGTCATCAAAAAAAGCGAGAAATGTAGGGGCGACCAATCTGGTCGCCCGCCGCCGCTGCGACTTGTGGTTTCGGGCGACATGGTATGTCGCCCCTACAGATCGTTGCTTTAGCGACAATTGCATTACTTTGTTGGTTCTACTCAAATGGGGGAGACTTGAGTTCATTGGAGTGATGAAAAAGTCGCGGGTTCGGTGACCCAAAGCTTCGTCCTGCATTTTCCGCAGGTTGTTAGTCGCTGGGCGGGACGACTGCCAGGACGGGCAGGCCGGCGGCGAATTCGACGTCCTCGCGGCGGCGTATGATGGCGCTTTCCAGGTATTCCAGCACGAAGACGACGATGCCGCCGACGAAGACGCCGGCGATGAGACCGACCAAGGTATTAATCATGACGTTGGGGCGGGCGCGGAAGGGCACGGGATTGTCTTGCAGGGTGGCGACGATGCGGTCTTCGCGGCGCGCCTGTTGATTGAGCCGGTCGCGGTATTCCACCAGCAGCACTCCCCATTCGGCGGCGATGCGGCTGGCTTGGCCGGGGTCGGTGTGATCGGCGTCGATCTGGATGAGCAAGCTATTGATATCGGGGGCGATGCGGACGTTGGCGCGCAGTTGCTGCGGGACCATGTCCATCTGCAGGCGGTCGATGACCTCGGCGGCGCGCTGCGAGCTATCGAGATAGGCGACATGGTTGTTGAGGGTTTGCTTGGCGGCTTGGGTCAAGCCGAAGTCGCTGCGGCTGGGCACGATCAGCACCTTTTGGGTGGCGCGGTAGACCGGCGTCATCTGGCGGCTGAACAAGAAGGCGGCGCTGGCGGCGATGATGCCGAGCAGCAGCATGATCCAGCCGCGGCGGATGAGGATGCTTCCGTAGTCGATTAGGTTCATGCGGATATTTTACCATAGCCGCGGATAAGCTGAGACGGCAGGATTGTCCGTCTTTGTCCGTTTTTCGGACAAAGGGAACTCTTTTTCGGACAAAGCGGCGATTTAGCGCCCCAGAAGTTCATCTTTCGAACTCCATTGTATACCCGATGTATACGCGATGAGGCCCCATTAGTCCTCAAAAAAACTGTGTCCTTTGCTGTGTTGTCATCGCCGAATGCCTTGCTATCACTGGGTTTGCGAGTTGAGCCGCCGGATTTTCCCGCGCGTAGAAGCGGGGATTGGTTTTTCGCGGCGTTTGAACGGGATCTGATGTTTTTACAAGGACAGGGTAGCAGATGGGGCGTCGGCTGTGGCGACTAAATGTTCGCGGTTTTGGGCTACAGAGGCAGGAAGGGCAGGAAGGGATTTTTGCCACCGAGTACAGCGAGGCGATTGCCGCAAGGGAAAAGTTTTTTCGGCCATCTGGCGGGACTGGCTATGAGGTTGTTAAGGCGCGATGGGATTAGGGTAGCAAAGATCAGATGTGAATGGGCGACCAAATGTTCACGTATGGGAAATTCGTCACAAGGGCGCGAAGGGATTTTTTCGCCGCGAAGGTATAGGCGCACAGACAAAGAATGGGGCTTATGTATTTAAGTAACAAATACTAATCGTATCCGCGCTAGAAACACTTCTCGACATTCCACTCGCTTCGTGCAACTGATTCATCCAGTGATTTCATTGCGCGTCATTTCCTGATGACTCTAATTCCGATTGGAAGTCAAAGTCAGTCATTGACGGGAAGCGGAATGAGAACATCGTTTTGTCATTTCTATTTGATATGGCGAAATCGCCTCGATTAATAATATCCATACGTGAGGTGTTGAGGTCATGAAGTAGACACTATTCTTGGGGTATGCAAATAAACCGTCATCGCCTCGATACTATCTTCAATCCTCTGCAACAGAAAAGTGCCTTTTTCATGCTCTTTGTAGACAGTCTTAGCGGCATCCTCGTAGCTGGAATACACGCCAAGTATGTCACGACCCTTTATTGCAACGTAGCTCCCAGCGCCATGCTTCTCAGCGAGATCATCCATAATCTCAAGGAAGAACCGGTATTCCAATTCCAATGGTCTCATTTTTTGCCTCGCGCGAGTTTTTATAAGACACAATAATTATAGCACAATATACCTTCTGATCACCCACCCTCCACAATCGCCACTTCATCATCGCTCAGCCCGTAGAGCCGATAGACTAGCGCGTCAATCTCGTCATCCACTGTCTTAGTGAGCCTCTCGGCAATCTTGCGGCCTTCACCTGGCGGGACTGGCTATGAGGTTGTTAAGGCGCGATGGGATTAGGGTAGCATAGATCGGATGTGAATAGGCGACTATATGTTCGCGTATTAGGAAAATTCATTACAAAGGCGCGAAGGCACGAAGGTCACGAAGAGTAAGTAGACAAACATTGGAAAATGTGATATTTTCAGGGTAATGAAAGGAGTGCCAAATGAAGCAATATAAATACAACGGAGAAGTCTTTGAGATCACTCAGGATGGAGACTGTAAGTTGCTGGTGTCAGACGGCAAAAACTCCGTATCCGTAGAAGCGAGTGACAAATTCGGGCGACAGCCGTTCGTATATCGCTTGGAAAATGGACTCGGCTGGCAAGCAAATTCGGAAGAAAGTGCCGTCGAAGGCGCATGTAGAAAGCTAGTCGAGTTGCAAAAACCACGTCCGTCACAAGAGGACTTATGCAAGACCTTGTCAGAGTTCTATGACAAACTTAGCTAACATGCAAACACGTTGAAAGGGGCCGGCGAATGAAGAAAGCAGCCACGCAGTTCCTAAAGAACAATGACGAGGTTAACTATGTTATGTTCACGCCGGACGGCAAACTACTAATCGGCAGCAACCTCGGAATCACCTGCAATTATGATGGTCTGGAACTGTACCATATCTTGATGATTGCAGAAAAGCATTTCAGCGACCTATTCGCAGCTGCTAGCGATCATGACCTGCTGAAGGACATCGTTAAGCTGCAAGCAGAATCCCAAGGACGATGATGAATCACACGTGATATGCAAAGCAAGGCTAATGTGACCGCGAAAGTGGTCTCTTGCTTTGGATGCTATAGTACATAAGCGCCACTACTTAAGTATCTCTGAAAGTACATGATCACCCACCCTCCACAATCCGCACTTCATCATCGCTCAGCCCATACAGCCGATACACCAGCGCGTCAATCTCCTCGTCCACTGTCTTAATGAGCCTCTCGGCAATCTTGCGCCCTTCACCTTTCAGGCTCGGCAACTGCTTATGTCTGTCCAGCATTTCATCGACAAGCTCGACCATCTTGTCGTGCATGGCGACATCGGCTGGGTTGTCGAAGTCGATTGTACGGATTGGGAGTTTTCGCAAGTCGCCAACAGATAGTCGCGGGAAACTTCTCGACACCAGCTTGTTAGACATGAATGGGTATACAAACGAAAGTAATTTAGAATTCAGCAAGCCAGTAAGGTACTTCATGTCAAATCTCGTGAATTCCGAGGGATTGACGTTGAGAATCGTCTTGTAATTACAGTAGATTTTTTCAAGATAGCAGGCCTGAATTTTGTATGGGGGCTTGCCTGGAATTTCTCGAATAAGGATTCTAGCGCCTTCAAGCCAGTCCATTGTTCGGTAGTCATGTAACCATGGCCCATACTTAATCCAAGTCCCACGTTTTCGTTCAATCACATAGCGCCCGACATCACGTCCAGCTAATTCAGGAAGGTATTCCTCGCTCTGTTTCTTATCAGAGTGAAACACGCGATTCTTTATCTGTTCCTGTGTATGTTTGGTGCGATTGTATGCCTGACAACCGAGTGAGGCTCGCGCGACATCGCCCAAGGACGGATTATCTGACAGTATGCGAAGTATCAGAGCGCCAGTCTTTCCTACAAGTCTAGTTTCAAAAATATAGTTTGCGCTTTGTCGCCAATTGTTCTGTCCGACGAAATTGGTAGGTGCTTCAAGAAGTGCTTCTAGTGTTGTCGCGTTTTCGGGATTCTTGACACGTATCTGATGCGTTCTGTTGTCCGTTTGTTTTTGAAGAGATGTGATTGCTGTATAAACATTTGCATCCTTAAAAACAAGATGGTCAAAAACAACGAGTTCGACAATGCGAGTGTTTTTGACGATGTATTCTCTAAGTTGATTTGTAAATTTCTGTGTAAGCCACGGATTAGGAGTGATAAGGCTTAGAATACCGTCAGTTTTGAGAATCCGAATACCGCGCTCAAAGAACAGGTGATAAAGATCTGTTTTGTACTGGGCAACTTCATATTGGCGCAGATATTCTATCTGTTCTTGAGGAATAACATCAGTTCCCAAGATTACATAAGGCGGATTGCCAATCACAGCGTCGAAGCCGCCGGCCGCCATGATGTCGCCGAAGCCGTCGGCGCTATCCCAATCGAAGGCTTTGACGCGGTTCATCTCTTCTTCATTATCGAAGAGGGCCGCCTGCGATCCGCGGAAGAAGTCGCTGCCGATGAGGGAGTTGCCCCATTTGATGTTGCCGCTGAGGTCGGGCAGGATGCGTCCGCCGGCGCTGAACATGATGGTTTGTCTTCCGGTCGCGTCATTTTCCTTTTCCAGCATTTTGAGCAGCAGGGAGAGCTTGCTGACTTCGACGGCGTTCTGGTCGAGGTCGACGCCGTAGATGTTATTTTGCAGGATGCGGCGTTTTTCGGCGGTGGTTAGGATGAAGCCGTCGGCGGTTTCGCGGCGGCGATTGCGGTACTGCTTGGGATGCTCGCGATAGTAATTCAAGTGCCAGTCGAGAAGGTACTGATAGGCGCCGGTCAGGAAAGAGCCGCTGCCGCAGGCGGGATCGAGGATACGCAGTTGGGCGGCTTCATCGGGCGTCTTGCCCCAGAGCAGATCGCCGACGGTGTTTTCCACGATATAGTCGACGATGTAGGCGGGGGTGTAATAGACGCCGCCGGCTTTGCGGACTTCGGGCTTTTCCTGGACGCGCACGCCGCCGCCCGCGCTTAGTTCGATGACTTTGCCGAGGAATTGCTCGTAGACCTGGCCCAGGATGTCGGCGGGCAGGACGGAGAATTCGTAGGGGCTGTCGGGAAAATACAGATTCTTGATGATGTGGCGCAGGGGCTCGTCGGGGATGTGGATGTTCAGCGAAAGGCGGTCGGGCTGGCTGGCGCGCGTTTCATTGCCGAAGTGGAACAAGCCCGAGTTGTATTTGTCGTCGGCTTCGTTGAAGAGGATTTTCAGTTCTTGATAGACTTGCTTGCCGTCGCCGGCGGCGCTGCGCAGGCGTCCGTAGGCTTCGATGTCGCGGTCTTCGGCGATGCGCAGAAAGACGATGCGGTCGATGCTGCGCTGGACGAGCAAGTTGAGTTGGCGCTGGCCCAGGTCGCGGTTGTGCAGGGCGATTTCTTCCGCCAGCATTTCGCGCCATTTTTCCATCTCGCGCAGGAAGGCTTGGTCGACGCTGAAGACGCCACGGATGCGCTCGCCTTCGATCCACTCGCGGAGGGCGCCCTGGGCGACGGCGTCATAGCTGAAGCGCGACTCAAGCTCGTCCCATTTGTCGATGTAATGGCTATATTGGTAATAGCGCAGGCGGGCTTTGTTGGCGGGGTCGCCGCGCTGGGGCTGGATGCGGCAATCGTAGACGCTGAATTCTTCGAAATCGGTCAAGACGCTGACGAGTGTGGCGCCGGACCAGCCGTAGCGGCGCAATTGAAAAGCGGGGATGGGGTTGCGCTCCAGGTTGACATGCGGCATTTTGGTCTCGACGAAGAAATGGGTGGCGTTGCCGATATGGAAGCTGTAATCGGGCTGCTTGGATCGTTCGAAGCCGGCTTCCGGAATGGTGACTCGCGGTTCATGCCGGACCTGTCGCTTGTCGCGCATGTCCCAGCCCAGGGCCGAAAACAGCGGATCGACGAATTGGATCCGCACTTCGGTTTCGCTGCCGGGCTTGTCGCGGTCGAACTTCTCGACCAGTTGGTAGATGCTGTCGGGCGCGCTCATCGTCACTCCTCTATGAAGATGACGTTTGCGGGCGACTCAAGAGTCGCCCCTACGGAATTGGGGGTTACGTTAAGCTTCCATATCAATCACGATCTTGACCGCGCCTTCGTCTTGCAGGTGATGCAACTCATAAGCCGCCAGCACGTCCTGGAACTTGAAGGTATGCGTGATCATGCCGGCGGCGTCGACGGCGAGGAATTTGTGGTCAAGCGTGGGTCATTCCACCCTGAGCAAGTTGTGTTGGTGCTTTGCCAGGCCGATAAGGCGCGTCATGACGGCGGCGCCCATGTCGAGTTCGCACGCCGTCCGTCCGAGAATGTCCAGTGATTGGGCTGTCGCAAGATCGAGACTTGGCAAAGCGCCGGCGCTTCCCTTGATGACGGCGGACAAATTCGAAATCTCGGCAGCTAGGGCGGGAATCCTGTTGCGCAGCCGGGTTAACTTATCAATTAAATCGCGAACCTCAGTCGGGTCGGCGCCGTCATTGTGTCCGGCATCCAGGAGATAGAAGCTGACACTCTGCTCCATGTCTGTCCACATTTGGTTCAGGGTCGCATCCGGATCGTCAGTGGTTGCGGCAAACTGAACCAAGATAGCGGAATAGCGCTCGACAATGTCGCGTTTTTGTTCGTCAATGTCGATTGGAAGGGGCGAAGATAGCAGCAGATCTATCGTTTCCCGCGCTATGACGCGGACTTGTTCACGCAGCTTGTTTGTCGCGTTTTTATAGTAGTCGAGCTGCTCGCCGATTCTGCCCAATACGTCGTCAGGCATTCCCCATAGACTTACCCATTCCGGGACTTTGGCTTCCTTCACGACCATGTCAGCGCCCTTTCATTTTCTCGCGGTTGGTTGGGTGATTATCTGTCTTGAAGCGATTCTCGCGAAGTTACTCACCATGTTTGAGAAGACGTAGTTGCCTTGTTCAGCGCGTTCGATAACGCTCAATAACTTCCTGGTAAGGCCAGATCTGTGATCGCCATCTACGATATATGGAATCACGTTTTGCGACTTGATGTCAAACATGAGGTCCAGAGTCTGCGAGATCTGTATTGTCCTCTTGTTCAAGGTGTGCGCTATTCCCAGTTCGTATGTCACATTGGGATTGCTCCCCGTGAGATCGGCGATAATGTAGTCGGCATCCCACAGGTTTAGCACGATCTGGTCATAAATATTTTCGTAAAAAACGGTGTTATCGCTGGGATCGTCCGCGCGGCTGACAGTGTATCCGGCATTTTCCAAAGGATGTTTTATGAGATCGCGGTAGACTGCATCAAACTCGCTGTCAAATGGCATGATTACAAAGACATTCATGAAGGACCCAGCGCTGCAATGTAAGTGAGAATGAGCTTAGAGATATTTTGTTCTATTGTCAAGTTTAATACTGAGCGTAGATCTTAGATCTTGTTTCGCCCCGTCACGATACTCGGTGCGCTAAGCCAATTGAGCCCCATGGATATTTGTCCCATTTTGAGGGACAGCACATATCTGTTTATGCCGCGCATATCAAGCCCCTAGCCCTCCATGTCAATCACGATTTTGACCGCGCCTTCGTCTTGCAGGTGGTGCAGCTCGTAAGCCGCCAGCACGTCTTCGAACTTGAAGGTATGCGTGATCATGCCGGCGGCGTCGACGGCGCCGCTGCTGATGTAGTCCAGGGCCTGGCGGGTGCAGGCGTGGCCGGGATCCTTGATGGCGCCGACGCGGGATTTCACGGTGAGCGATTTCCAGAAGCACTCGAAGATGGGGAAGTCCATGGTATCGAAGCGGGGCACGCCGAAGATGAGCAGGAAAGCGTCCATGGGCGCGATGGCGACGGCCAGGCGGATGGCCGCTGCTTCGCCGGCGGCTTCGACAATGACATCGGGCAGTTGACCGTCGTTCATTGCGCGTAAAGCATACTTTATTGAGTCTGGCGATAAGCCACAGTTTGGAATCGTGTGGGTAGCGCCGAAGCGCCGGCTGTAGTTAAGGCGGTAGTCCTTGAGATCGAGGGCGATGATCTTGGCGGCGCCGCGCTGTCGCAGGGCGAAGTTGAACCAGAGACCGGCCGAGCCTTGTCCGATGACGGCGACGGTCTTGCCGCGCAGATCGGGCAGCGTTTGCGCGGCGTAGAGCACGGTGCCGAATTGCTGGGCCTGGACGGCGTGTTCAAGGGGCGTGGCCGGGTCGAGCGGCAGCAGGTGGTCGACGGGGGCGAGGTAGTATTCGCACATGGCGCGGTGATCGGGGGCCAGGCAGAGCACGCGCTGGCCGATCTGGAAGCCGTTATGGGCGGGATCGATGGCTTCGATGAGGCCGACCATCTCGTGCCCGGTTTCGCCGATGGGGGAGGGGTAACGGTCGTCCGGCAGGTAATGGATATGGCGGACATCGCTGCCGCAGAGGGACAGGCGCAGGGTCTTGATTATGGCGTGGTCCGCGATAAGTTGGGGCTTGGGCGCATCAACAAAGACGGGCTGGCCGCGGGCGATTATCTGGACAGCTTTCATGGGCTGGGTTCTCCGGGCGTGTCGGGCACAATGGCAGAGTATAGCAGTATTGACGGGATTGGTCAGGCTGATTGTGCCGGCGCGTCAGGGCAATCGCTTCAAAATGAAAATGCGCTTTGATGAACATATTACAAACTTAAATTTAACCACAGAGACACAGAAGTAAGTGCAAGTAAGTAATGAGAATCTGAAAAAGCGACGAGTTGTAGGGGCGTTTCGCTGAAACGCCCGAAAACAGTTAGTTAAGGAACGGGCGGCACAGCGTGCCGCCCCTACAGCACACGCATTTTTTACACGACTAACTTGGTCTTACTGAGAGCACAGAGAAAAGTCTTTCATTTATAAAATTGTGAAATTGCATTGCTATTTTGGATGCCGGTACAGGCATTTTTACCCATTAGCGCCAAGATCCTAAAGGAGTTCTGCCTTGAACAAAATCAAACTTGGTGTCCTCGGTGCCCTCGTGGTTAAGAAAAATGTGGTGTGATTGCTCTGGGTTCAGCCGAAAGTTTTTATTTACATCTTACGCAGCTGTGCTAAAACAGGGTGATTACTTTATGGGCGGCCGTGAGATGCGGCGGTCCGATGAATTGAAGGAAGGAACATGAGCGAGCAATACGTTTTTCAAGCGGAGACGCAGGAACTGCTGAACATCCTGATTCATTCGCTGTACACGGAAAAGGAAATCTTCCTGCGCGAGTTGATCTCGAACGCGTCGGATGCCTTGAATCGGCTGCAATTCCAGATGTTGACGGATGACAACGTGCGCGACGCGGGGGCGGAGCTGGAGATTCATATCGAGCTCGACGAAGAGAAGAAGACGCTGAAGATCAGCGATACCGGCATTGGCATGAATCGCGACGAGATCATTGACGGCTTGGGCACGATTGCCAAGTCGGGCGCGAAAGCATTCTTGCAGGCGATGAAGGACAGGCCCGACGGCGGTTCGGCATCGGACATCATCGGCCAGTTCGGTGTGGGCTTCTATTCGGCTTTTATGGTGGCGAAGCAGGTGGATGTAGTTTCGCGCTCCTATCGCCCGGAAGACGAGGCGGTTAAGTGGTCGGCGACGGGGGGCGCCAACTACACCCTGGAAACGGCGGAAAAGGATGTACGCGGCACCGAGATCACGGTTCATCTCAAGGATGACGAAGAGGAATTCGCGCGCGCCTTTCGCATCAAGGATATTATCCGGCGGCATTCCGATTATGTGGCTTTTCCCATTTTTGTCGACGACGACGAAGAGCCGACGAATAAGCAGCAGGCGATCTGGCGGCGCAATCCGTCAGAAGTGGAAGACGAGGAATACGACAGCTTTTACAAGATGCTGACTATGGATTTCGCCGGCGCCAATCATCACATTCATATGCGCGCCGATGTGCCGATGCAGTTCTATGCCTTGCTCTTTGTGCCGAGCGGCGCGCAGCCTAATATGTTCAGTCCGCGCAATGAAGCCGGGTTGAAGCTCTATGCGCGCAAGGTGCTCATCGAAGAGTACAATCGCGATCTGCTGCCGGAGTATCTGAGCTTCGTGCAGGGCGTGGTTGACAGCGAGGATCTGCCGCTGAGCGTCAGCCGCGAGAGCATTCAGGCGACGCGGGTGATGGCGAGCTTGAAGAAGTCGATCACGCGCCGGGTGCTTTCCGAGCTGAAACGGATGGCGAAGAACGACCGGGTCAGCTATCTCCAGATATTCGGGGAATTCGGCGCTTATCTGAAGCAGGGCCTGGTGATGGAGAGCGAGGACCGCGGCGATCTGGAGCCGCTGATGTTCTTCCAGACCACGCACGATGAGGATCCCAGCGCCTATCACTCGCTGGACGACTACGTCGAGCGCATGTCGGAGAATCAGGACGAGATCTACTATGTCGTGGCGGACGATTACAACAGCGGCGCGCGCAGTCCCCATTTGGATGTCTTCAGGCAGCGCGAGATCGAAGTGCTGTATTTCACGCATCCGGTCGATGCCATGCTGCCGATGGGTCTGGTCGACTTCAAGGGGCACAAACTGGTCAGCGTCGATTCCGCCGATCTCGATTTGGGCGATGTCGGCGATGCCAGCGAGGCAGACGAGGCGGCGCGCGAAGCGCTTGAGGCGGATTCAGTTGTGTCGCTGACGGAGCGCGTCAAGGCGACCTTGGGCGGTCGCGTCAGCGACGTGCGCGAGAGCAAGGCGCTGGTGGATAGCCCGGCGCGCCTGGTGAGCGGAGACGAGAGCGGCAGCCGCTATATGTTCCGCATCAATCGCTTGCTGGACAAGGACTACGAATTGCCGGTCAAGGCGCTGGAGCTCAATCCGCGTCATCAGTTGATGCACAACTTGAGCGCGATGATCGCGGACGGCGGCGAGGACGGACTGATTGACGCCGTGGTGGAGCAGGTCTTTGAGACGGCGCTGCTGCAAGACGGCATTCATCCCGATCCGTCGAGCATGGCCGACCGTCTGACCTTGCTGATGCAGGCGGCGACCGGATCGGCGAGCGGGGACCTGGGCTTCGCCGACGTTCGGACGGTGATCAGCGAGCCGGCGGTGGATGACCATGAGGACTTGATCAAGCTGGATGACATCGAGGATGTGGAATTCGAGCCAGTGGAGCAGGCAGACGACGGATCGGCGACGGAGAAGGAATAAAGCATTTCGGACGATCCATTATTAAGAAAACCTGTCGGAAGAGCGTAGTGGCCGAAAAAGCGGCACGCGAGAGAGAGCCAGATGACCGAATTGAAGACGCAGCGCAATGACGGCGATGTGCAAACCTACCTCGATTCTGTGAAGAACAAGCGCCGCCGCGAAGACGCGCTGGTTCTGCTGGATGTGATGAGCGAGATCACTGGCGAGCCGGCGGAAATGTGGGGCGGCAGCATCGTTGGTTTCGGCAGCTATCACTACGTATACGAGAGCGGGCGCGAGGGCGACTGGTTCTTGACTGGTTTCGCGCCGCGTAAGCAGTCGATGACGCTCTACATCATGCCCGGCTTCGAGCATTACGAGGATTTGCTGGCGCGGCTGGGCAAGCACAGAATCGGTCGGTCTTGCCTGTACATCAACAAGCTGGCGGATGTCGATATGGACGTATTGCGAGACCTGGTTGCGGGATCGGTGGCGCATATGCGCAGGACGCGGGGCGCAACCGAAAGCGCAGGGCGTTCGTAATAATGAACACAGGGCATCCGATAGCGGGCGAATCCTGTATAATGAGGGCGAATTGGAAACGCGATTCATGGGATCAGATACAGGATCAGACGCGATGGATGGTCTGAAGTTGCTCGGTCAAATTGGCAAGGGCATTGTCAAGACGGTGGAACTCGTCGGCAAGGGTATCGGTTTGACGGGCAGAGCGATCAGTGACGGTTCAGTTGCAGTGAGGACAGCCATGCCAGTGACAGAATTGACCTCGGTGTTCAATACGACTGATGATACGATCAGGTTTATCAACCAGGAGTCCCCGCGGGATAGCAAGGAGATTTTGCCGCAGAGCGCAGTGTCGCTGAAAACCGACAAGACGGCCGGCGCCTGGGTGGCCTGGTTTCATCCGCCGCGTTTTTCGCCCTTCAGCCGCAAGCGCATGGAAGTCGTGGTGGACGATGTCGCGGTGATATACATGTGGCAGCGCGACGATCACATCTATTGGTGCAACCGGCTGGACAGCCAGGGCAATCCGGCCAAAGCCTACGAGGTGCCGGGCATCTCGCATGTGGGCGGCAAGCGCATGCTGGTGGTGCGCAATGATCCGGAGAACGGCTACAGCGCATTCTTGAGCGAGAGCGTGGAGAATAAGTAGCGTAGCATACGCCACCGTGGCGGACCCGCCAAAGAGCGTTTTAAATCGCAAAATTCTGTACGCCGCATCCTATGCATGCTCAATGTGTGGCAGGGCGTTGGAGTGAATAAATGATCACAACTATCGCAACCGTTTCAGTTTTCGTCGAAGACCAGGACCGGGCCAAAGCCTTTTACACCGAGAAGTTGGGCATGAAGCTCATCAACGACGCGGAGATGTTCCCGGGATCGGGCATGCGCTGGATCACAGTCGCGCCGGAGGGCTGCCCGACCGAGCTGACGCTCTTCCCCATGGGCGAGCAGTGGGAGCATTACCGCGAGGCGATGGGCAAGCCGCAGTGTTTCACCTTGCATTGCGATGACATCGACGTGACCTATCGCGAGCTCATGGAGCGGGGTGTGCAGTTCGTCGGCGAACCCCAGCAGCAGCCATGGGGCAGTTTCGCGATCCTGATTGATTCCGAGGGCAACCAGATCGTTCTCGGGCAGCGCAGTTGACCAATTCCATCCGGCTTGACTGAAAACCTTCAATACGCAACGAGACGACGCCGGTTGTTGCCGGCTGCGACGTCGGCTATTGCGCATCGCTCCCACTTCCTTATACTTTTGCATCAAAGCGCATAGGAGACATACAATGATTAACAGAGTTGGAACCGTGTCGATCTTCGTGGAAGACCAAGATCGCGCCAAAGCCTTCTACACGGAAAAGCTGGGCATGGATTGCACGGCGGATAACGAGATGTGGCCCGGCGCGGATGCGCGCTGGCTTTGCGTCGCGCCTCCCGGCGCCGAAACGCAGATCGTGCTTTACAAGTTTGACGAGAACTGGGAGCACTATCGCGAGACATTTGGCAAGTCGCAGTCGCTGACCTTGCAATGCGAGGATATCGACGAGACCTATCGCGTCTACAAGGAACGCGGCGTTCAATTCCTGGGCGAGCCGGAAACGCAATTCTGGGGTCGCTTCGTGATGATGGTGGATTCCGAAGAGAATACACTGATTCTGGTACAGGTTGCCCATTGATGGATTTGCTGGGGCTGTCGCGGCAGGTCGGCGCGGCGTTAAGCCGGGCGGGCCTCACCGTTTCTACAGCCGAATCTTGCACGGGCGGGTTAATCCTCAGCAGCTTGACGGATGTCGCCGGCAGTTCGGCCTATGTCCAAGGCGGCCTGGTCACCTACTCCAACGAAGCCAAGACAAAAATGCTGGGCCTGCGGGAAGCGACGCTGGTCGAATACGGCGCTGTCAGCGCGGCGACGGCGGGAGAAATGGCCTGCGGTGTTCGCAAAGTATTTGATACGGACTATGCCTTGAGCGTAACGGGAATCGCGGGCCCGGGTGGGGGGACGGCCGAGAAGCCCGTTGGATTGACGTACGTCGGGCTGGCCGGACGCGAAGGCCTCATAACCGTTGAGCGGCACATTTGGGATGGCGATCGGATTGCGAACAAGGTGCGGAGCGTTGAAGCGGCGCTGCAACTGCTGATGTGGCAATTGACCGACTAATCCGATTGCGCTTCTTCAAAACTGATGCCGCGGTAAATCTCGGCGAGCGGCAATTCGCTGTTGAGCATTTCCAAGGGAATCACGTCGTCGGGATCCGTATAGACTTGCAGCAGCCATCCGACGTCGGCGCGGGTATATAGTTCGGCGCAGACGCGGTGCTGGTCAACAACGAGGTAGCCCTGGATGGATGGCACTTCGCGGTAGAGATCCCGTTTGGCAAGGCGATCAAATTCGATTGATGATGGTGAGGTGACTTCGATAACAAGGATAGGGTTAAGCAAAGAAATCTCGCTCTCGTCCTCGTAGCTCGACTTACCGCAAACTGCGCTTAGGTCAGGATACACGTAACGACTGTCGTTTACTTTGACCCTCATTTCGCTGCTATGAAGCGAGCAAAGCGAATCACCGAGTTGTTGCCCAATTGCTATTGTGATGTTTATCATGATGCTACTGTGCTTGCCCGTACCGCCGGACATGGCGTAGACTTCGCCATCAATGTATTCATGCTTGATCTCGTTCTCCGCCTCCCAGGCAAGGTATTCCTGGACGCTCAAACGCGTTTTTAGATTGGTAACCATGATGCCCCTCGCCGTCAACGTTATTCTTCAAAGTATAGCGGTCGCTGATTGAAAAAGCACCCACTCAGTTACGGCTGTGCTGGAGACGGTTCCGCTGTCTACCACAGCCGCTCGGCGGCGGCGAAAAAGTCTGTCGCGCTCACACAAAATAACAAGCCTTCTCGTCGCATGAGCGACGCGGTCTATTAAAAAAGATTCAGGGTACCGCGCAGGATGCCGAATTCGCCGATGTGATAGGAATTGTGGGCGGCGACCACCAGGATCTCGCGCAGGATGGTATGGCCCGGCTGACCGTGTGGAATCTGGGCGCAGGGGTCGCGCGTCGGGTCATTCACGATATCGATCAAGGACTGAAGATCGGCGCGAAAACTGGCAATGGTAGTGTTCCACGCGGCGGTGTCCGCTTCGGCATCTGCCGGTGGCCAATAATCCTCTGGAAAGCTCGGATACTGGTAGTCTGGATTGACAATGTAGTCGAGGATATCCCGTTGGCAGATGCGCATGTGCTCGAGCAGATGCCAAAACGAATAGGGCAGGTTTGCCGGCCGGGTATTGAAGCGCTCTTCAGGAAAGTCAGCCACGACCTGGTCAAAGCGTTGATGCGCTTGCCTTTTGGCCAGGGCATTGACAAGTTGTTCGCGAAGGTGTTCGTCGTTCATGGCCTGTTTTCCTCTTGATGGACCGGGCTATTCTAAAGAGTATAGTCGCTAATTGTCATGCGGCGCCGGATCGAGCGCTTGCGGTTGGCATATGGCAGGCGCGTGGCAAGACGAAGACTGTTGGAGCAAGATGTCCAGGTTTTCTGAGGAAATTGCGCCAATCAGCGCTATAGGATGATGAAGGTCAGCGCAGGCTAATCGTCGGATTCGTGGAGAAGTTTCTTGGCAATTCCTCCATAAATTGCGCTACAATACTTGTAAATTGCAGGCGAGGATTGCTGTGTACGATAGTTATCCAGCGCACGATGTACCGCAGAACAATGTGATTCAGCGCTTTTTCACTCAGCGCTGGAGCGCGATTGTCATAGAGATTCTGATGACGATTGTGATCACTGTGGCGGCGGGTCGCGCCTTTGATATCTTTGATCCCTTTGACGGTCCGGTGGATTCTGCGGCCTATTTGCATGTAGAGGAAATACTTCCGCCTGAACTCATGCGTCCGGGTGACGGGATTCCGCTACGGACAGTGAAGCGAAAAGCCAGGGAGTATATTGACAGCGGGCAGGTCGCAAAGGCGGTCGCAATGGTTGATCAGCTGTCGCTTGCCAAGCCGGAAGGCGCTGATCGCATGTGGTATTTGGAGATCGCGCAGTTTTACGATACACTTGGCGAGAGTCGGAAAGCGTCGTTAAACTATCAGTTGTATTTTGAACTTGTTGGCAAAAACGCGGATCTTGTGGCACAATCTAGCGCAAGCGCCAATCAAGGTGCAGATTAAGAAGGGAGTGGACTGACGAAGTAGCTTGACTACTTCGTAGTCAGATGTGTTATACTAAGGTTCAAGCGATTGAACCGCTTTTGTCGGAAGTTGAAATTGCGAGGTGCTTATTATGACGAAACAGTATCCGGAATACGACATTCCCAGACGTTCCATAAAAGACCGCATCTTCAGCCAGCGCCCGAGCGCTCTAATCATAGAGGGTTTGTTGGTGCTGGTGGCCGTTGTTGTAACCATCGGGTTCTTGATGCCCGCAGCGCCGGTCGATGACAACCGCGATGAATTGATTGCGGAGCTTCAGGCGATTGTTGCCGCTCAGGAAACCGCCTTGTCGAGCGCGGCCGAAGCGGTGCAATCTGCAGAATCCGCTGCCGAGTCATCCAGCATGTTGAGCGCTTCCGCGTTGAAGAATCTGGCTTGGTCGAATTTGTCGAACGAAGAATATCGCGCGGCTATCGCCTTATACAGCATTCTGATCGCCAAGGGCGAGTACGACTCCAACACCTTTGCGGCGCGCGGCTATGCCTACAGCATGGTCGATGAACACGCCTTGGCGGCGCAGGACTACAGCGTTGTGCTAGAGATGGAACCAGGCAACCTGATGGCCCTGAATAACCGTTGCTGGGCGTTCAGTGAAATCGATCATTTCGATCAGGCGCTGGCGGACTGCGACCAGTTGATGTCGCAAGTGCCGGAGGCGGATTATCCCTTCCTGAATCGTGGCATTGTCTACGAAAAGATGGGAGACATGGAGAATGCGCTGCCGGACTATGTAGAGTGGATCAAGCGCGTCAAGCAGCAGGTCGTCCGCAATGACAATCTGGTCTGGCAAGATAGCCTGGAAGTGCCGATGTCGGAAGGCGCCGTCTACTTCTTCCCCTTCACCGCGAGCGCGGGCCAGGATGTCGTCGTGACCGCTGTCAGCAGTCAGCGCGACCTGGACGCCGATCCGCTGGTAGTGATCCTGGATCCGCAAGGCCAGGCCTTCGCCGCGAATGACGACACTGGCGAATGGTGGGATAGTTACGTGAACTTCACCGCGCCGGCAAGCGGCGAATACGCAGTTGTCTTGACCCATGCCGGCGGCAGCACTGAGGGTATGATCGAGGTATCGCTGGACGTATCCGGCGAGATCACCCTGGGCAACGAAATCGCTGCCTACAAGAGTTTGGCCTACCGCGCGCTGATGTCCGACGACTATACGGCGGCCCTGGCAAACTTCCGCAGCGCCTTGAACCTCAACAGCCAGGATGCGGAAGCCATGAACTGGATGGGTGTTACTTACCGGTATATGGGCGAGTACGACAATTCGCTGAACTACATCAGTATGGCGATGCGCCTGGATGGTGATTATGCGCTGCCCTATCTGTCGCGCGGCATCACTTACGAAATGATGGGCGAGTCTTCCGCCAGCGCGGCTGACTACTACCACTATGCAATGCGCAATCGCAGCCGCAGCTTCTATCACAGTGAGTTGCAGGGCGACAGCCAATTCCAGTTGCCCATGCGCGAAGGTTGGGTTTACAGCATCCCCTTCAACGCGGAAAAGGGTCAGACCGTCGACATAAATGTGGACACGGCGGAGCCCGGCTTTGTCGATCCCTTGATCGTGCTGGTCGGTCCGGGCAACCGCGCTCTGATCGGCGATGACGACATATCTCGCAACGAGTATGACGCCAGCATCGACGGTTTCAAACTGCAGGCGGACGGCCAATATGTCTTGATCGTCAGCCATGCCGAGGGCGGCGCTAACGGCAATATCAACATTGACATCGAATTGAATGATCCGGTACCGATGAGCGCCCACGAATTTGGTTCCGGTTGCTCAGACGGCGGCTACTAATCCCGAAGAAACATTAGTATCCAAAAAGGGCAGGTCAAACGACCTGCCCTTTTTTTATTTACTCGCCCCACTTGCTCGATGCCTGCAGTAGGTACGCTGATCCGCGTGAGCGCGGCAGCTAATATCTTTGCTGTCGCGCGGCTTTTATCCTCCAGTTGCGGAAACGACGTTCCGGAAGATGCGCTGCAGTCTGGCCACGTGCTGCGGTGGCAGGGGCGGCCGCGCGAAGGACGCGATGTTTGCCGCGAGGTGCGTTGGATTGCTGGTGCCGGACAGGACAACATGTACGCCGGGCGTATCGCGACAGAAGCGATAGGCGGCATCGGTTGTGTCCAGGGCTGCGCCATTTTCCCGCAAAAACCCCAGGGGGCGTTCCAGGTCAATTTTGCGGGCGTCGACTTCGCCACTTTCAATGAGCGATTCCAGGGTGCGGCGCAGTTGATCGGGACGGCTAAGCGCCAGACGAACCGCGAACATGATCAGCACGCCGATCTGTTTTTCTTTCGCTTGCGCCAGCACAGTTTCCCGCGCAGTTTGATTGAGCAAGTTGAAGCCGACCATAATCACGTCCCAGAGGTCGTCTTGCAGCGCGCGCTGCAACATGCTGTGTTCGAGGTCGCGGCCCCAGGACTCGGTCACTCCCAGAAAACGAATCTTTCCCTGCGCTTGCAGGTCTTGCATTAGTGGAGCGATTTCGGTCAAGTAATAGTCATAATCTTCGGGGCGCAAGCCGTGCAAGTGATAGATATCGACATAATCGGTTCGCAGTCTGCGCAGGCTGTTTTCAAGTCCCTCGCGAAGCTCTGCTCTGGTAATGGTGTTCCCGCCAAGGCGCTTCTTGGTGGAAATGATGACCGAAGCGCGATCGCGCTGGGCGACCGCCTTGCCGATGATGTCTTCGGTGCGGTACGCTTCCGCCGTGTCGATGAAATTGACACCGGCATCCAGGGCCTGGAGCGCGATGGAGACGGATTCGGCTTCACTTTTGATCTCGTCTCGTTGGCCGAGGCGGCTGGGGCCGCCGGCGCCAAGCCCCATGACCGATACTTTCAATCCGGTGCGTCCCAAGATGCGGGTTTCCATGAGCAATCCCTGAATCGTGTAGGCCGATTAGTTGAACCCAGATATTGTGCCGCAAAAGGCATGTTTTTTCGATGTTGTGAATGACTCTCGGGGTTGTATCGCCTAATGCCTGCTTTCAGAGTCCGTGAACGCTGAAGACGTCAGTGTATCGAATTCGGTTAAATCAAATTACATCTATCTGACAACCGGTAGGGGCGATTCGCTGAATCGCCCGACGAGTAGAAACTCAATGATTATTGGGCGACTCACCGAGTCGCCCCTACCAGGGCAATCGCTTCAAAATCAGTTTCCCAAACCAACTGAATGAAACCTAAAATCTAATCACAGAGACACATTAAGTAGTTCCAAGTAAGTCATGCGAAGAAGTGATTAGAAATCTATGCCAAGAGTGGGCGACCTGTCAG
>JAPOOU010000177.1 GCA_026713245.1 Chloroflexota bacterium | reverse complement strand
CTGCCCGGATCGGACATGCCTGTTTGACAGCGGCAGGCTGTCGGCAGGAAAGCGGGAAATGCTGTGGCGATTGCGGGCGCGCAAGGGTCACGTAGATATAGACCTTCGGTCGCGCAGGGCGCGTAGGGCGCGTAGACACAGCCCTTTGACACAGCCCTTCGACACTGACCGTCGACTTTGACCGCCGGCCGCCCCTCCAGTATTTCGTCATAAGAGATGCCTGGCGATTGGCATAGGTTTCGGTTTGAAGTTTGTCCATCTTCATCCATTTGCGGACATAGCAATATCTTTTTTGGACATGAGCGCCTCTTTTTGAACAATGTCGCTTCGCGTTGGGCCGGGCGCGGGTTTGAAAAGCGGCGGTCCCGTGTGTTGCAAGGTCGAAGGTACAGCAAGGCGGGGAGAAAAGGGCGACTATATGGTCGCGTATGGCCCGGATGGGCGCGAATTGGTGAAGTCTCTCGAGCCAGTGTCCAAGTTTTCGGGACCACTAGAGGGTTGAATAGAAGCATTTCCGGATTTTCATTACTTACCTGGAACTATTTCCGTGCCATTTGTGTCATCTTTGTAATAGGGCAAGGTAGGGACGATCCGGCGGATCGCGCAGGTCTATAGGAAGTCGTAAGCGGGTGACTGGCCGAGTCGCCCCTACCGCGCAAATTATTGGGGGTGAACTTGTCCGTCCGAGACAAGGTCCGAATTGAGTCTGGCTCTTGCGAAAAAAGACGGCAGCCGATGCGGCGAGCAGGAAAACCCTTCACAATTTCCATTTTCTACTCCACGCCCATGTCGAAAACGCGATTGAGAAAGGCGAAAATATCCGCCTGCTCTCCAATCAGCTTTGATGTCGCCTTGCCCATGGCGTGCCCTGCTCTCGTTTCAACTCGCATGAGGATCACGTTGTCGGTTGCATTGGCGGCTTGAAAGCTGGCCGCCAGCTTCTTGGAATGCATCGGCACAACCCGATCGTCGTGATCCGCCGTCAGGATCAGGATCGGCGGGTATTCCTGCCCGGCTCTGATATTGTGCAGCGGACCGTAGGCCACAAGAAAATCGAAATGCTCTTTGCTGCTTTCGGCATCGCCATATTCGTTGGTCCAATGGCGTCCCGACGTAAAGTACTTGAAGCGCAGCATATCGATGGTCGGCACATGACACAGAATCGCGCCATACAAGTCCGGGCGCTGTGTCACACAGACCGCCACCAGCAAGCCACCATTGCTCCTGCCCTCAATCGCCAGCTTCCTGTTCGATGTATATTTGTTCTCTATCAACCATTGCGCCGCCGCATGAATGTCATCGAAGGTCTTCTGCCGGCCGGCGAACATGCCGGCGCGGTGCCAGGATTCGCCATATTCGCCCCCGCCGCGGATGTTGGCAATAACGAAGATGCCCCCGTTTTCCAACCAGACCGGCAGCCAGCTGCGATAGCTCGGCGTTTGACTGAAGTGATAGCCGCCGTAGGCGAACATGATAGCCGGATTGTCGCCATTCAGTTCCAAGCCCTTCTTGCAGGTGATGAAGATTGGAACCTTCGTGCCATCTTCAGATGGACAAAATGCCTGTCTCGTTTCGTATCGGTCTGGATCAAACGTGGGTACCGTCGCTTCGAAAAACGGCTGCGTATCGCCGGTCGCGAAGTCGTATTGCAGTATCTGCGTCGGCTGCAGGAACGAGGTCCAGGCGATGAACATGTTGTCATCTTTGGCCCCGCCATAGGCGCCGGCGTGCTCGCGCATGGCTACGGCGCCCATCCCGGGCGGCAGCAGCTCGCGCTCGAGTGAGCCGTCTTTGTTGTAAATCTTGATCACATGCCGGCAGAGGCGCATTGCGGTCACGACGAACTGCTGATTGACGATCGCGACGCCAGCGATGGCTTCCTCCGATTCGGGCACGACGTCAATCCAGTTTTCGCTGTCTGGATTCTTGATGTCTACGGCGACCACGCGCCAGTTCAGCGCGCCCTTGGTAGTCAGGATGTAGAAGATGTCACCGTCGTTGCCGATGAAACTGTATTCGGCATCCAGGTCGTCGAACAATCGCAGGAAATCGCCTTCGCTATCAACCGGTCTGTAATACAAGCAATTGGCGATCCGCGATTCCCAGTCGATTCTGAGAATCAAAAAGCGATCATCCGAGCTGACCGACGCCGTATAGGTCACGCCTTTGCGCCCCGGGTCATAAAAGATCAGTTCGTCGTCGGCTTGTTGAGTGCCGAGTTTGTGGTAGTACACCTGCTGAGACACCTCTGGATTGGCGGGGCCTTCGTCTGGCGCGCCGTCCGTATATCGGCTGTAATAAAAGCCGGAGCCATCCGCCCGCCAAGCCACCGATGAGAATTTCAACTCCTGCAAATCGTCATCGAGATCCTCGCCGCTTGCCACATCCCTGAAGCGAAACTTGACCCAGTCCAGACCGCCGTCCGAAACGGCATACATCACCAGCCGTCCGTCTCCCGTCGGCTGCCACTCGAATATCGCCACCGTGCCGTCGTCGCTAAAGGTGTTAGGGTCCACCAGGACGCGCGCCGGACCGCCCCCCTCTTGCACATAGAGAACGGGCTGTTCTTGCAAGCCATCGTTGCGCATGTAGAAGAGCTTGTCGCCGCGCTTGCGCGGAATCTCGTATTTGGGATAATCCCATACTTGGCGCAGGCGTCGCTCGAAGGCGCCGCGCCCTTCCAGGCCCTTTAGCACATCCATCGCAAGGCCGTGCTGCTTCGCCGTCCACTCCAGCACTTCCGGATCCTCGGCGTCCTCCAGCCAGCGATAAGGATCGGCAACTGCCGTTCCATGAAAGTCGTCCACGACATCAACTCGGCGCGTTTCGGGATATGCCAGTTTTCCAAACATAAGGACATCCTTTTCGGATTAACAGAACTTTATATGCCACTCTGAGGCCAAGATTTGCGCGTCATGCGATCTTTCACTGGATTTGATATCCCGCTGGCGGATCGACGCCCAGCAGGTGCTGTACGAAATAATCCCAGCGACGTCGCACAAAGTAAGGGTGCGTGGTGCAGGCGTGCGGTTGATTGGGCATGATCAGCAGATCAAAGTCTTTATTCGCCTTAATCAGCGCGTCCACCACCACCAGCGTCGACGCCACGTGCACATTCTCGTCCATATCGCCATGTATCAGCAACAGCTTGCCTTGAAGATTATGCGCGTGGTTCTGATTGGCGGAAAAAACATAGTGCTCTGCCACCGGCAGCCCCATATAACGCTCGACCCAGGTGGCTTTGTCCAGCCGGTGATCATGATTGCCCGCCGACGACACCGCAACCTGGTAAAAGTCCGGATAGGCGAACATCGCCCGGCAGGACGCGTAGCCGCCGGCCGAATGCCCGAAGATGCCCACGCGCGAAATATCAAGGTAATCGTAGCGATCGGCGAGCTGCCTTATCGCGCAGATATGATCGGGCAATCCATTGTCCGGCAGGTTTCGATAACTGTGATCATGATGCGCCTTGGAACGCCCGGGCATGCCCAGCCCATCAATCATCACCACCACGAATCCCAACTCCGCCAGCGCCAGCGCCTGCCAAAAATTGCTCTCGCGCTCGCGAACGGCATCGGCGAATGCCGCCGGCGCCTGGATCGCCTGCGGACCCCCGTAAATGTAATCAATCACCGAGTATGTCGCATTCTCGTCCAAATCCGAGGGGCGGAAGATCACGCCGTAAATGTCAGTGCTGCCATCGCGGGCTTTGGCTTTGAAACGCTCCGGCGCCCGCCAGCCCGTCGCTTCCAGTACGCTAATGTCGGCCGCCTCGAGTTTACGTATCAGCTTGCCATCCGCGCTGCGTAACGAGATAACCGGCGCTTGCTCAACCGTCGAATAATTGTCGATAAAACAACTGCCGCCCGGCGCAAAAGTGACCCCGTGATCGGCATCTTCCGGCGTGAGCAATTCCGGCTCGCTACCCTCCAGACTGACGCGATACAAATAGCTGAAATAGGGATCGCGATCGGCTTCGCGCCCGACAGCCGTGAAATAGACCATTCCGCCGTCTTCATCCACATATTTCACGTGGCTCACCTCATAAGCGCCCGACGTGAGTTGACGAAGCAATGATCCGCTGTCCGCGTCATACAAATACAGGTGCCCCCAGCCATCCCGCTGCGAATACCAGATGACGCGAGTGCCCCCGGCGAAGACGCGCACACTGGAATTACCGCGCCAAATCGAGGGATCAATCCCGGTGCCGCACTCTTCCGAAATGGCGCTGCGCGCGTCTCCCGTCTCCGCGTCGATGACGATCAGATCCATTTGAAAGTATCCGCGACCCTGGCGCAGGAAATAAATCGTGCTCGAGTCTCCGGACCACCACAAACAGTCGGCGCTAATTGGCGGACCGTGATACTGCACTTGCTTCGCTTCCAGATCAACGCTGGTCGCCGAGCCGGCGTTCAGATCCGCGCAGACGAGCGTGGCCAAAGGCATAATCTCATCGCCGGGCAAGGGATATGCATAGGAATGCAAATGCGGTCGAACGTTGCCCTCTTGCGGCACCGATTGCACCAGATGAAACTGCGGCGCTTCCCGCTGATCGACGCGGCAGAACAGCAGCCGGTTGCTATCCGGCGACCAGCGAATTGCCGGCGGCGGCGCGTCTTCGATACCGCCCGTTGTCAGCGGCGAAAGCAGCGGCGCGCCGTAATCGTTTTTCGCTTCGCCGTCGTTGGTGATGGCGCGTTCTTCCCCGCTGTATACCGAGCGGACCCAGACGTTATGATCGCGCGTATAAGCTTCCCACTGGCCGTCGGGCGAAAGCACTTTGTCTTTTGGCGGGTTGGGCACATCGCCCAGGCGCATACAGTCATAGGTGCTCAAGTCACAGGACCAGCGTCCGCTGGCTCCCGCCACATCAATGTCGAAGACGACGCTCTGACCATTATTGCTAAATTCGATTTCCCGAAAGGGCAATTGCCGCGCCTGGCAGGGCGCGCCTGTCGCTAGACTGAGCGCAGCAGCCAGCCGTTCATGATCGAAGGCGGCTTCTACATCGCCGCTGGCCGGATCCACCAGCGCAAATTCGACCCCGGCCAGCGATTTCCAACGGTACCAAAAACGATCAGACCCCTCGATCCAGCGGGGTCTGATTGTCAGATCGGAGGTCAGCATTGCCGCGTTGTCCGGCAGCAGCCGTTCGGCTCGCGCGTATCGCTGCCGCATGCCCGTCCCCGATTGCGGCTTTTGCTCGCGCGCCAGCTTCATCTGTAATTCCATCTTAAGCCCTCGCAAAGAATTAGTCTTATTCGGTTGAACTATTGGTTTCACATTTCGGAAGCGTCAAAGTGAAATGGGCGACGCAAATGATTTGTCGCATTCTGTCGCGCAAAGGGTCATTGAATATAAGGATCCAGCGCATCGCGCAGCGCATCGCCGATCAGGTTGATCGAAATGACAGTCATGGAGATCAGCGCGCCCGGGAAGATCATTAGCAGCGGCGCTTTACGCAAGTACTGCCGGCCGTTGCTGAGCATATTGCCCCACTCGGCCTGCGGCGGCTGCACGCCCAATCCCAGGAAACCAAGCGCAGCGGTCGTCAAGATGGCGCCGGCGACGCCGAGCGTGGCGTAGACGATGATGGGCGCCATGGTATTCGGTAACAGATGCATGAACATGATACGCTTGCGGCTGGCGCCGATCGCAAGCGCTGCTTGCACATAATCTTGCTCCATCAGCGACAATACGTTGCCGCGCACAATGCGCGACAGAGTCGGCGTCGCCCAGATTGCCAGCACGATGATCAAGTTGAACAAACTCGGTCCCATCACGGCCACGACCAATATCGCCAGCACAATGCCGGGGAAGGCGTACATGACGTCTATAACCCGCATCACCAGCGTATCCGTTTGCCCGCCAAAAAAGCCGGAGATCAAGCCAACGATCGTGCCACAGAAGACGCCGGCGGCAGTACCCACAATGCCGACAAAAAGCGAAACGCGCGCGCCATAGGCAAGGCGCGAATAGAAATCTCGCCCCAGCTCATCGGTGCCCATCCAATGTTCCGCTGACGGCGGCTTCATTCTTTTACGCAGCGACTGCTTGTAAGGATCATGCGTCGATACGACTGGCGCCAGAATAGCCATCAGCGCGATGAAAATAATGAACACGGACCCGACCAGAGCAAATCGATTGCGCCGGAACTCGTACCAAGCCCGCCGCGCGCCGGATCTATGCAGCAACTGGTCAACTTCGAACTGCGCGATCTTCTCTTGATGAACTTGGTCTTGTCCTGCGTAAGTCACGCGGCATCTCCTGAATAACTGACGACTACTCGCGCCGACATTGCTTTCGGTAGATCCCCATCATTCATAGCGAATGCGCGGGTCTACATAGACCAAAAGCAGATCCGTGACGAGATTGCCCATCACAACAGCGGAGGCAATCAGCAGTACCGCCCCCTGCACCACGGGGAAGTCGCGCCCGCTGATGCCGTCGATCAAATACAAGCCGACGCCGGGCCAGGCGAACACCGTCTCCACGATGACTGAACCAGCCAATATGAAACCAAAGTTGATGCCCAATATCGTCACGATGGGGATCAGCCCGTTGCGCAAGGCGTGTTTGATCAGCACGTTGTACTCGGAAACGCCCTTGGCGCGCGCCGTGCGCACGTAATCGTGGTTGATCACCTCAAGCATGCTCGAACGGGAATAACGCGCCAGCGACCCGGCAATCGACAAACCCAAAACTATGGTCGGCAAGATCATGTGTTTTACGCCGCCGAGACCTGATGGCGGCAATATGGGAATGTACAAGGCAAATATGAGAATCAGCACATAAGCGAACCAAAAATTGGGTATCGAAACGCCAAGCAACGCCAGAACCATTAACGCGCCATCGATCCAGGTCCCCCGTTTGATCGCAGCCAAAACGCCCAAGGGGATACCCACCGCCATCGAGAGCAGGAAAGCCGCAAAACCGAGACGAACGGTATGCGGCACCCGGCGTTCCAGATCTTCCGTTACCGGGCGGAGCGTGCGCAAAGACGTGCCGAAATCGAATCGCAAGGTATTGGTCATATAGCGCAGATACTGCAACGGCAGCGGATCGTTAAAGCCGTATTTTTCATTGACTTTTTCCAGGTAGGCTGCCGCCTCTTCGCCCTGGAAGTCCGGCGGGACGAACATCACGGCCGGATCGCCCGGCGCGAACTGCATAGCGAACCATACCAGCGTGACCGCGCCCAGTATCGTGGGAACCGCGAGCAGCAGGCGTTTTACAATGTACTTGCGCATGGGCAGTTGATTCCTAAAGCGGCGGCGAGGTTGCGGCCATCCAGCCGCGTCATCACCGCGCGTGCCTGGGCGGGCGGCTGTCGGGTGAATGGGCGGCAAGCGCCTCCCGGCGCTTGCCGCCCATTCGCAAAATCAAGCAGCTAAACTGCAAAGTTACTCGTTGAGCCAGGCCTTGTGGAATAGCGGGATGCGTCCGCCCAGCTCCCATTCGATGCCCTCAACCGCCGGGTTGATGACGTTGATCCAAGGCGAGTGCCAGCCCCAAATCGTCAGTTGCTGCTCGAGGAAGATGGTCTGCGCCTGGTGGGAAAGCCGCTTGCGCTCTTCCAGGTCGGTCGTGGCCGAGAAGGCGTCGAATGTCGCTTGCAGTTCGTCCGCCACCTCAATCAGATAGGGATCGGTCGCGTCGTCAATCTGGTAAATCGACCAGAATGAATCCGGCGCCCAGGCCGCTTCGATAGCCGACGTCACCGCGAAGAAGGAACCCTGCGAGTGGTGGCCGAAGGTCCAGTTGCCCTGGTTCTCCCGCCATTCATCCAGCATGGCGTTCCATTCCGCCGTCTTGATCGGTGCGTCAATGCCGATCTCCGTCAGGTACTGCTGGTAAATCTCGTTGAACAGCCCCCATAGTGCGAAATCGGCCGAGATGATATTGACGACCAGTCGCTCTTTGCCGTCCACGCAGTCTACGGTCCGTTCATTACAATCGCGATAGCGGAAGCCGTCATCGGCCAGCGCCCAGCCCGCTTCTTCCAGAATCTCAGCCGCCCGTTCGGGGTCATAGGGCGCAATCGGCGGCAGATCATCGGTCCAATAGGGCGAGTTGGGAGAAACGCCGCCGCGCGAGCGCTGTGGCAAGCCGAAGAGAATCTCTTCGATGATCGCATCGAAGTCGACGGCGTGCGCAAGCGCCTGCCGGAGCGACAGCTCCGTCATCGGATAGCGCGATGTGTTTATGCTGATCATGGTGACGCCGGGTCCCACAGGCGTATTCACGACGAAATTGCCTTCACCCTGCAAGCGAACCGCGTCTTCCGGCTCGATGCCATCGACATAATGCACGTTCTCCGATTCCACCTCGATCAAGCGAACCGTGGTGTCGCCGTGAATGCGAATCGTGAGGCCATCGAGCAGTGGCGCGCCCTGCCAGTAATTCGGGTTCGCGACATATTGAATCTCGCTCTGCGGCTCATGTGACTTGAACATGAAAGCGCCGGTGCCGACCGGATTCTCGTGGAAGGTCGATCCATCCTCGCCCCAGGCTGTCGGGCTGATCTGATAGGCATCCGTGCCCACCGCGACGATATAGATGAAGTCGCCGTTGGGTTTGTCGATCCAGATTTTGACCGTGTGGTCATCAACGGCTTCCATCTGTTGGATTTTGCTCAAGCGCACGTGACCGCGCGCATCGGGATCGTCCAACTGACGTTGAATATTGAAGATCACCGCATCGGCGTTCCAGGGTGTGCCGTCGTGGAACATCACGTCTTCGCGCAGATGGAATGTATATTCCAGGCCATCCTCGGAAATCTCCCAGTCGGAGGCCAGGAAGGGCAGCAGATTGTCGTTGTCATCCACCGTCAGCAAGGTGTCATACAGAGGCCGCACGTTGCGAATGCTGGGCCAGGTCGTTCTGGTCTGATCCCAGGCAATCACATCGGCAGACTGCATCATAATCACCGTGCCGCCTTCAGTTGCCTCTTGTGTTTGGGCTGGTACGACCAGCATGATGAAACTCAGCAGCAGGATTCCTAAAACCAATAGTCGTTTCGACATTTCTCTCTCTCCTAAAACCAAATAGTTGCTTGTGTGTTCGTCCTCAAGAAAGTATCAGTCCCTCCTTTCGCTCTCTATTGCGCATAGGCTGCGAGAATCGCACATAAGCTTGTAATCTTGCGCTTGTCTCCGCCTTCTCTAAAGTCCTTCCTGCCAAAAGTATAACCAGACTGAAAGCCAAAGACAAATATTCGACCATGAGTCGCCTCCGCCAACCCGCGCAGTTTCGTCCTGAGCTACGAGTTCCTTCCGCCACCGCTTCGTCCAAAAATGAGCTTTGCCGGATCGTCCGGGCTGCACTATTATTGTCGTTTATCGGACTTGTTTGCGGAGAATCCTAGACCGTGTCCGTTTCCATTCGCGATATCGCTCAAACGCTGGATCTTTCGAATTCCACAGTATCCAAAGCCCTGAACGGCTATGCCGATGTCGCCCCCGCCACCCGAGAGCTGGTGACGAAAACGGCGCTGGAACTGGGCTACCAACCCAGCGCCAGCGCCCGCAACCTGCGGCGCGGACAAACGGACAAAATCGGTCTATTTCTAAACACCTCGCTCGAGTACGTGGTCGACTATCTCTCGGGCATCTTGCCTGGCGCTGTGCAAACCGCGGGTGACTTCAACAAGAATCTGGTTATCTACACTATCGTCGACAAGGACCAAGACCATCTGCTTAATGTTTGTCGCACTGGCGAGATCGACGGCGTCATTCTCTTTTCCACATACTACGAAGGCGCAACCATCGAAACCTTGCTGGATGACCAGTTTCCCTTTGTAGTTCTTGGCAGAGCGATCCCTGACGAGCGTGTGTCCTACCTCGTGCCCGATTACTATTCCGGTTCCTACCGCGCGACACAGCACTTGACCAATTTGGGGCACCGCCGCATTGCTTTCACGGCGCGCCCGGAATTGTCCACAGCCAATGATGCCCATCTAAATGGACACCTCAATGCTTTAAGAGACGCTGGCATTTCGCCCGACGACAACTTAATTGTGGAGTCACGCCTGGAGCCCGGCAGCGGGATCAAGCCGGCGGAGCAGTTAATGGGGTTGCCTCGGCCCCCGACGGCGGTGCGCGCTTTTCATGACCTGGTCGCGGTCGACATGATCCGCGTATTCCAAGATGAGGGACTAAAAGTGCCGGAGGACATTTCGGTAATGGGTTTCGATGGTTTGCGCGCGGGCTTTATGACCATCCCGCATATCAGCACCGTGGCGCAGCCCTTCGACATCATCGGGGGGCGAATAATGGATCTCATTCACCGGCGGATCACGTCTCCCCATGCCGAGCCTCTGCAAGAAGTGATACCGGTGGAACTGATCGCGCGCGGATCCACCGCGCCGCCACGTTCCGACGGCCGCTAAGCCCCGCCAATACGCGCCTTGTGGGGGCGCTAGGCGGTCGATCGCGCGGCTTTCACCGAGACGAAGGTGAAAACCAGCAAACTGCCGAAATAGATCAGAACGCCGATCCAGGTCATGGTTTCGCCGTTGCCGGCGAACATCATGATGGCCGAAATCAATGTCAGCGCGCCGATCAACATGATCAGCGGCTGGCTCACCGATGACTTGAGTTTGCTCTCCGTTTCCGGCTCGCCTTCCACGATATAACCCTGTTCCTCCAAGCGCTCGCGCGATTCCGGATCCACCGTCGCATAACCGCCGCGCACATAGTCAAATGCTTGTTGCAGGCCGAATTGCAGCGGGCTCTTTTCCGGATGCAGCAGCAGAACCGGCGCCCCCGTCCGTTCCGCGATTCGCATGGACGTATTGCCGAAGAGTCGCTGCTTCACCCGCGTATCACGGGTCTCGCCCAGCGCCACGTAATCATAGTCGCGCGCGGCCCGCACGATGGCGTCAATCCGATCGGAACTGACATCGGTGAGCAGATTGACCTGCCTGCCTTCTATTTTCATCGCCTCGATCTGCCGCTGCAGAGTACGGGTAAAACGCTCTTGTTCCGCGGCCGGCGTATCCGTGGAAAAGATATGCATCAGATCCAGAACCATGTCCGGTGTGCTGGCGAACAACTGAATGAGTTGCAGCGAATAGCCCACCTGTCGCGGATCCGCAATCGGCATCAGAACCCGCTTAACTTCGCTGGTGTTGCCGGGTTGCAGCATCATCACATCGCAATTGATCTCGCCCAAAACCTGGTCGATATTGGAACCGACTACCGTCCTGCCCTGCCGGTCGCGGACGCCCTGCCAGCCGATAACCACCAGGTCCGCCCGCTGCTCATGCGCTGTATCAATGATGGCCGGGGCAACGCGCCGGGCGACGCGCACGATATACTCCACCGCCACGCCTTCGTTGCGCACCATCGCAATCGCTTTTTCGCGCAGCGAATCGCTGGCTTCCAAATAGCGATAGCCCGAGGACAAGGGCGTCGGCGACGGCACCGTGACAATGTGCAGCAGCGTTACCTTGCCATTATGAAGCTCGGCGGCGTGAATCGCCGGCGGCAGCAAGGTCGACAGCGAATCGGGATTCGAAACGGGCACCAGCACGCGATAAGGCGCGTCCGCCTTGGGTTTCATCAATTCCGTTTGCTGCAATACGGCTGTGCGATGCGCGCGTTCTTGCCGCGGCCGCGCATAGAGGTAATAAATCAGGAAGCCGGCGCCGATCCATACCGCGGCGTACACCCAGGCGATCAGCGATACCCCGAAGAGCGACAGCACCAGCAAGAATTGCAGGCCAATGGCGATCATCGGCAAGATGGGGAAGAACGGCAGCAAGAAACCGTATTTGAGATTTTTGCCGTATTTGCTGCGTATCGTGATAACAGCCAGGTTCACCTGCAAGAAGAGCAAGATGAACATGATATCCGCCGAAGCCGCGACATCCTCGATCGGCAGGGTCAGGGCCACGAACAATATCAATACGCCCGACCAGCCCAATGCGATATTCGGCGTGCGCGTCTTGGAGCTGACATTGGAAAAACTGTCGGGCAGGGCGCGGTCGCGCCCCATGGCGAAGGAAACGCGCGTCGAAGAAAAGGTCGTCGCGTTCAGCGCGCTCATGGTCGAGAGCAGGGCCCCCAACATGATCAGGAACGTGCCAAATGGCATGAATTGCGCGGCGGCGCGGGCGATGCCGATCTCGCCCAGCTCACCCAGCCACTCGTGGATGAGCCTGCCTTCCGGCGGGTCCACCGCGCCGATGATGACAAAAGCCACCAGCATATATATCGGCACCACGATAGCCAGGGACAGGAAAACGGCGCGGGGGATATTCTTGCGCGGATTGCGCACTTCCTCGCCGGCCTGCACGATAATTTCGTAGCCTTCAAAGGCAATGAAGGTCAAACCCATCGCGCTGACAATGCCGATGATCCCCTTCATGCCCTCGCCCGGGGCGAAGGGATTGAAGGCTTCCAAGCGGATCGGATCGCCGAAGATGACGAACAAGCCGCTGACGATGAAGATCATAATTATGATCACTTTGAGCACGGTAACGATATTGCCGACAGCGCCCGTCTCGGACGTGCCTCGGTAATTGATGTACAAGAAGAGCAAGATGATCAAAACGGCGAAGCCCTTTTGCACTAGCTCGGCTTCGGTCAATTCCAAACCAAAGGGCAAGTGCAGGGGACCTGATAGAAAGACGCCCACCCCCTCCGCGTGATGGGCCGCCGGATCAAGAAAGAGAATCCGCATCAACTCGTAAATGAACCCGCCAAAGCCGACGCCGTAGAGACTGCCGGCGACCGCATGCGCGAACCAACTCATCCAGCCCGCGAGGAATCCGTTGGGACCCGGCAAGCCCTCTTTGACCCACAAATAGCCGCCGCCCGCTTCCGGTATCGCCGATCCCAACTCGGCGTAGACCATCGCCGTCAACACGGTGATGACGCCGTTCAAAGCGAAAGCCAGAATAAGCGCGGGACCCGCCGTGCCGGCGGCGATGCCCGTCAAAACAAAGATGCCGGCGCCGATCATCGCGCCGACACCGATCATCGTTATGTCAAATAATCCAAGGTTTCGTACTAATCCGACATCGTGAGACGATCCTTCGTTGGCTGCCATTTATCTAATCCTCAACTGGTTAAAAGACGCCCAACGGAGCCTGTCGCGAAATGCCGACGCGGATCCGAAACTATCGGACACTATTTTCCACTTTATATCAGACCGTTGTCATTTGGCAAGGTCATGAGGCGCATCGTAACGGCTTCCAAACTGTCCGCCAGAGTCCATCTGATTGATTGCCGAGCCGCATGCAGGGAGTGCTTGGGCTGCGCATATCGAAGCCGACAATGTTGCGAGCAATTTACGTTGCTGGATTATTTGGCAAAGGAGGCGTATTGATCTTCTGGCGCGCGTAAAGCTAGCAGGCGGCCTATTTATAAGCCGCGTCATTCCAGCGCAATTCGTTCTTGAATTGCCGCAGATCGGTGCTTTCATCAATCTGCACGTATTCGACGCCGGCCATCTCGCTAAAGTCGTAGATGTGCTCGGCGCTCAAAGCCTGGCTGAAAACCGTATGGTGCGCGCCGCCGGCATAAATCCAGGCGCTCGCGCCGACTTTCAAGTTGGGATGCGGCGCCCACAGCGCCCGCGCCACCGGCAATTTGGGTAGTTCCGCTTCGGGTTCAATCACATCCACTGTGTTGACGATCATGCGGAAACGATCGCCCAGGTCAATAAGCGAGGCGTTCAAGGCGTCCCCGGCTGCGGTGTTGAAAACCAGTCGCGCCGGGTCGGCTTTGCCGCCGATGCTCAAGGGATGTACCTCGAGGCTCGGCTGGCCGGCCGCGATCGTCGGGCAAATCTCCAGCATATGCGCGCCCAGCACCGCCATATTGTCCGGATGAAGGTGATAGGTGTAATCTTCCATAAACGAGGTGCCGCCTTCCAGCCCTTCCGCCATCACTTTCAAGGATCGCAGCAGCGCCGCCGTTTTCCAGTCGCCCTCCGCGCCAAAACCATAGCCCGCCCCCATCAAGCGCTGCACGGCCAAGCCCGGCAATTGCGCCAAACCATGCAAATCCTCGAATGTCGTCGTGAAGGCGTCGAAGCCGCCGTCCTGCAGGAATTGCGCCAGACCAAGCTCGATCTGCGCCGCCTCCCTAATCGACTCGTGACGATCGCCTCCAGCGCGCAGGTCGTCGCTCAAGCGGTATTCCGCCTCGTATTCCGCCACCAGCGCGTCAATTTCCCTGTCGCTTACTTGATTGACCACTGCGGCAAGATCGCCGACGCCATAGCCGTTGACTTGATACCCGAACTGTAGCTGCGCCGCGACCTTGTCCCCTTCGGTCACCGCCACCGCGCGCATATTGTCGCCGATCCTGGCCACTTTCATCGAGCGCGTCTCTTGCCAGGCCGCGGCAGCGCGCGCCCAGACGCCGATTTGCCCCTGTACGGCTTCGTCGCGCCAATGCCCGACTACCACCTTGCGCCGCATCCGCAGCCGGCTCATCATATGGCCGAATTCGCGGTCGCCGTGCGCCGCCTGGTTGAGATTCATGAAGTCCATGTCGATCTCGGACCAGGGGATATCCCGGTTGTACTGAGTGTGCAAGTGCAGCAGCGGCTTCTGCAGCGCCGTCAATCCGGCGATCCAGTTCTTGGCCGGCGAAAAGGTATGCATCCAGGCGATCACGCCGACGCAAGCCGCATCATCGTTGGCGGCGCTGCAAATGGCGTAGATCTCTTCCGCCGTGGTCAACACCGGCTTGTAAACGATCTCCACAGGTATGGCGTCTGCCGTGTCCAAGTAAGCGGCGATCTCCCGCGAATGCTCGCCGACCTGCTCAATCGCCTCCGGTCCGTACAAATGCTGACTGCCGGTCAAAAACCAAACTTGATAGTCTCGCAGTGCCATTCCTCGTTCCCTTCAGCCCAAAACTAATCCTGAGTAGAACCACTAAAGCAATGCAAAAATCGCTTAAGCAACAATCTGTAGGGGCGACATACCATGTCGCCCGAAACCACAAGTCATAGCGGCAGCGGGCGACCAGATTGATCGCCCCTGATTACGTAAACCGCGTCGCTTATATGACGAGACGGCTTACGATTTTGCGTGAGCTCCACATTCCTGGGACCTTTTCGCCGGTTACGCGCCGAGCGGCTACAAGGTTCACTTTCGTTGCGTGACCTACTTGCACTCGCTACTGTGCCCGTTGCCCATAGACATGCTGATAGCGATCGTGCA
Organism: Chloroflexota bacterium; assembly: GCA_026713245.1. Lineage (GTDB taxonomy): Bacteria > Chloroflexota > Anaerolineae > Aggregatilineales > Phototrophicaceae > UBA6055. Next base: position 1,151 of record JAPOOU010000177.1, on the reverse strand, counting down.
GACGATCAATATCCGCCTCCGGAATCGTGATGATCTCGCCCAGTTGACGCGCAGTCCAGACGATCGCGGCATTGTCCTCGGTCATCACCGCCGCCTTAATCGCCGCTTCGGCGCTCTCACCAATCGTGAAGACGCCGTGATTCCGCAGCAGCGCCGCCGGACTGCGATGCCCGGTCAATTTGTCAACGACCAGCTTGCCTATTTCCTCGCCGCCGATCAGGCGGAAGCCGCAGCAGGGGATCTCTCCGCCGAATTCGTCCGCCATTGCCGTCGTCACGCAGGGGATCGACTCGCCAACCACCGAAAAAGCCGTGGCATAGCGCGAATGCGTATGCGCCACGCCATTGACGCCCGGCATGTGTCGATAAATATAACAATGAGACGCGGTATCGGAAGACGGACTAAGATCGCCCTGAACCACGCGACCTTCCAAGTCCGTGACCACCATGTTTTCCGGCGTTAAATCCTTGAAGAGCAGTCCGCTCGGTTTGATAAGCACCAGGCCGCTGTCGGGATCGCGCGCGCTGATATTGCCGCTCGTCCAGGCGACTAGGTTGTTCTTGGGCAATTCGGCATGCAGCCGGTGTAATTCTTCGCGCAGTTCTGGCAATAACATCGCTGTTGTTCTTTTAACTCGTCGCGTTGCCGGGCTTCGCCTTGCGGTCGTCACCGAACAAGCGAACGACAATCCTGTTGGCAAATGGAATCGTCCGTTCCCGACCGCGCAAAGCCAGCGCCAGGCTGATAATCCAATTGATTGCCAGAAAGATCAACATCGCCACGACCAGCGAAAACAGGGATATTGAGATAATCGGACCCATGATCGGAACCAATCCGATCAGGTAACCAAGCACCGCCCAAAGCAGAAAGCTCATGATCAAAGCCAAAACAGTCGCGATGCTCTGCTGCGCGTGACTTCGCGTCAGCGGATTGCGCCCGTCAACCGCCAAACCGATGATGCCGCCAAGGACGGGAACGATATACGCCAACACGGCGAAGATTCGCTTGGATGCCTCGACTTCGCTTTCTGGCGCGGGTTTAGGGAGCGAGCTCTGTTGCATTTGCGACTCCTTGCAATTCCAATTCCTCGGCAAAGTGGCAGCGCGCGCTATGACCGGGCGCAATCTCCACCAGCGGCGGAGTCTCCTGCG
>JAPOOU010000231.1 GCA_026713245.1 Chloroflexota bacterium | reverse complement strand
GTTCAAACACAAATCAAACCAGACCTGGCACAGTAAGCTCGGCGGATATGCCGCCTGCCGTCAGTCGCTTCCTTGCTCTCTTGCAAGCACACTGGTCCTGTCCAGCATTCTCCTGCCACAAACCAAAACCCTCCCAAAATTCTGGGGAAAATGTGTCCAGATTTATAGGACCGCTACAGACGGCATAGTTGGCTTCATTTCAATTTGATGCGGTTGCCCTGCTTGGCACTAACCACTGGTCACAGGCTTGCGATACAATACTCACCTCGGATTGTTAGAAACTGGAGCGGAAAATGGAATATCGATCCTTGGGGCGCACAGGTGTGATGGTCAGCGAACTCTGCCTGGGCTGCATGAACTTCGGTGGCGTAACGAGCGACGCCGATGGCATGGATATTATCGATCGCGCAATCGACGAAGGCCTTAACTTTCTCGATACCGCAAATGTTTATTCGCGCGGCGGCAGTGAAATCGCAGTAGGCAAAGCCCTAAAGCGCAATGGCAAGCGGGACAGCATCGTCCTCGCTACCAAAGTACACGGTCGCATGGACAATGAGGACATCCTGGCCGCCGGCAACAATCGGCGACACATCATACAGCAATGTGACGCCTCCCTGAAACGTCTGGGTACGGACTACATCGACCTCTACCAGATACACCGTCCCAACTCCAATATTCCTATCGACGAGACTTTGCGGGCGCTCGACGACTTGATTCGCGCGGGCAAAGTGCGCTATATCGGCGCCAGTACCTTTCCGGCCTGGCGCATCCTGGAGTCATTCTGGGTAGCAAAAGAATTGGGCCTTAATCGCTTCGTCAGCGAGCAGCCGCCCTATCATCTGCTGGACCGCAGCATTGAACGCGAGTTGATTCCCATGGCGCGGAGTTATGGCATGGCGATCTTGCCCTGGTCGCCGCTGGCGCGCGGTTTCCTCAGCGGCAAATACAAGCGCGGGGCGCCAATCCCCGGCGACAGCCGCTTCGGCTTTGACACCGGTCGCGGCGCTGCCTATGAGCGCCGGCTGCAGAAGCATTTCAGCGATCGCGCTTACGATCTGCTGGATACGGTCAGAGAATTGGCGAGGGAGAAAGGCTGCAGCCCCAGTCAGATCGCGCTGGCATGGGTTATCAACAAGCCCGGCGTAACCAGCACCATCATCGGTCCGCGCACGATGGAACACCTGCTAGACAATTTCAGCGCGCTCAATGTGAAACTGAGCGACGCAGATCACGCTCAACTCGACTTGATGGCGGAACCCGAGCTGGCGACCGTGCCCTACTATCACGGCAGCATGATCGATTTCAAACCGTCGGAATACGGCTGGAACTAGTCCGACTCAAGGGCTTCACGCGTCTTGTGAGGCTTGTTCCTTTTTCAGAGCCGTCAGGCGCGCGTATTCGTCCCGCGACTTGTAAAAGTCGTCCAGCGGAAAACAGCCAGACACCATGCCGTTGCGCGGGGCGGTTGTGCAATCGCTGAATGTGCGGCAGACGCGTTTGCGCTGCAAGGGACCCCCAGCCAACAAATCAGCCGGCAAATGCGGATAGCTTAGGGCCATGCGCCCTAAGCCAATGAAATCGGCCATGCCGCGCTTGATCACCGCCTGCGCCACATTCGGCAGCCAATCCTGCAGGTACGAATACCCCGATCCCACTATTGTCAGGTCCGGAAATGCCGCTTTCAGTTCCGCTGTCACGCGGATCTGGCGCGCGACGCCAATCAGCGGGTCTTCAGGCAGCAAGTAACCGTCGGAGGGCGGGAAGATCGCCGGGCGCTGCATATGAAAGTTGTAATAGGGGCTGCCGGCGGTGATGCAAACAAGCCCGATGTCCAAATCGCGCAACAGGGCCAGGAAACGCTTGGGTTCGCTTAGGTCATATCCGACCCCGGTGCCGTCGCCGCCGAATGCGTATGGATAGGTTTGATCATCACAGGGCATGGGCTCGCCGATGCGATCGCGACCGGCATGAAAGGGGGCCCAATCGATGGCGCTCAGGCGCACGCCGATATCCAGGCCCGGCGCCAGGGCGCGAACCAGTTCGACCGTTTCCCGCAAGAATCGCGTGCGATCCTCGAAGCTGCCGCCATATCTTCCTGTGCGACTGACGGCACTGAGAAACTCATGGCCGAGGTAGCCGTGGCAATGTTTGATGTCGACAAAGTCGAAGCCCGCGCGCTCCGCCAAGACCGCCGCCCGACCGAAGTCCTCAATCAAGGCGCCGATCTCGCCATCGCTCATGAGGCAGTCGTCAGCTTCGAGTTGGAATTTCTCGTCGAGCAAGGGGTGCCGGTAAAGCACCTTCGGTTCCAGCGCCGGACCATTGGGGCGGCAGAAGCGCCCGGAATGCGTCAACTGCAGACCTATTAAGAGGCCGTCTGCCGATCCAAAGCGCGATTCATGGGCGTCCAGCAAGGACTGACGCAATGCAGCGATGCTCTTCACCGTGCGATCATTGATGACCAACTGACGTGCGTTTGCCCGTCCGTCATGTCGCACCGCCACCGCCTCGCCACCCCATATCAACTTGGCGCCGCTCTCGCCGAAGCGTCGCCAGCGCCTGATTGTCAAATCGGTCGGGCGTCCGTCGGAACTGCCATCCCAACCTTCCATTGGCAGAATGGCGAATCGGTTAGAGAATTCATGCTGACGGTAGACATAAGATCGCGCAAGCGGGGATTGCTTACCGAATATTGCGCGCTCATCAACCGGCAGGTCGGCCCCGACGGATTCGCAGTAACGTGTGAACTGTTGATAGTTGCGCAATTGCGCGACGCGTCGGTAGGCCATCCGCTAGCTCGCCTTCAATACATTTAGGCGTCTGGCGATATCGGTCAGGATGGGGATATCGCTCTGCGGTCGCCGCGGCGAATCAGGATGTGTCTGGTCGGATTCGATCCAGCCGCGCAGCTTCAAAAACTGCGCCGCGGAATGTTTGTAGGCGGGTACCGGCGGACGGAAAACCAGGAATCCCAGGTACTGGAGAAGATCGTTCAACTGATAAAAGCCCGCATCCCCCGCCAGCCACATGGCATCGCGTTCGGCAAAGAGATCGGGGGCGAAGGTGCTCAAGCCCAGCAGATAATCACTGCCGTACATCACCATATCGATGGCCAGGTCGTTGCCCGTGTAAACTTTGAAATCCGGTCTCACGCGGTCACGCAGCATCAAGCGCTGCCATTCCAACTGGCGGCTCAGCGAGGAGTGCTTGGCGCCCAGGCAGCGCTCAATTCCCAACAAGCCTTCATACGTCTCTAAATCGTAGATGGCGCCAAATGGCGCGAACATGGTCCCAAGTTCAAAGGCAATGAAACCATCGGTGGCCTCGCCCAGTCTCTCGTATGCGGCGACGATATCCTCGCCCGCACCCCCCGTCAAGCCGTAGGACTGGAAGATAATCGGCCGGCCACCATGACGCTGAATCGACTCGATCTGGCGCAGGTACGCGTCGTCGTCAAAGTCGTCGCCGTCGTTGTCCGAGACAAACGCGCCCGCCACGTAGGCGCCGTTCCCGAGTACTTCGCGCGTGACCTCCAAGACCTGCTGACGCTGGGCTTCGCTGATCAGGTTGGCATAGCCGGTATCCATATTGACGGCGGGCGTCAAGCCGGCTTCTGCCGTGCGCCGCACATGATTGGCCAAGCCAAGCCAGTCGATATCGCGGTTGTCATGAAAGGGCAACAGGATCGCGCTGATGCCGGCGATCTCCCGCTCTGGTCTTATCATCTCAATCGGATTGATAGTCAATTCCTTCTCCTTCTTTCGATACGCTCGAAGGCTCAATCTCTCACTTGTCTTCTGTAAAGGACCCAGCATCAATTGCCGTCTGGTGAAAAGGCTTCAACAGGCCCGACATCAAAGCGCGGATTCTCTTTGAGCAGCCCAAGATCTTTGCCAGCTCGAGTCGCACGCACGTCGTCGCGATGAAATTGCACAGCGTATGCCAGCCTCGGTTGATCGGTGATATTGGCTCCCGAGCCATGCAATGTCAAGCGCGAGAAAGCCACCGCGTCGCCGGGCATCATTCGCAGCGGCAAAAAGGCTTCCGGTTCCACGGCAACAGTCCGGTGCCCGTCCCGGTCTTCACTTTCGACCGAGTCGATCGTACCGCCCAGGTGGGTCCCCGAGGCAATCTGCAGACAGCCGTTGTCCGGCGTCATCTCCATGAGCGCGAACCAAATGTTGATGCCGGGCCCGTCGAAACGCGTATATTGATTGTCCTGGTGAAAGTGGAATCGACCGCCGCCGCCGCCGCTTTTGACCGCCGTGAAAGGCAGATAGAGCGTTGCAGGACCGCCCATCAGTTGCCCGGCAAGCGCATTCAAGGCCTCGCTGTGGATCAAGCGCTCCAGGCTGGAACCGGCCAAATACTGTCTGCTCTGGCGCAGTTTGTCTTTGCTCGTCCTGGCTTGGCACAGATCTTCCCTTGCGATGCCCAAGCCTTCCATCACCTTAAGCACTTCCTCGGCCAGCGCAGACGCCGCCTCCCGCCGGATCAAGCCCGGCAGGCACAAATAGCCAGCCATGTGATAGAAGCTGATCTCCTTGCTGCTAAGCTGACTGTAACGCAACAGTTCAGTGTTCATTTCGGCTCCTGTTAAAACGACCATGCCAATCGCGAAAATTGCAGCGCGAACGAGCCATGTTGGGGGCAAAACTTGGCGATTTCCAGCATATCATATAACATCATCGGGTTGACCGCACACTCGGAAACTGCAACGTGAAGATCAGATTCGGATACAGAGACATCGAATTCCCCAGCCGACAACTAGGCCAGTTGCGCGACAGCCAGCATCTGCTAGGCGATGCGCCAGCTATCTGGCAGCGTCTGGATGCTGACGGCTATCTTCTGTTACGCGAGTTCATCGCGAGGGAGACGGTACTGGCCGGCCGGCAACTCATCATGGAACAGCTGCAAGCGCAGCGAGCCCTGGCGCCTGATACGCCGCTTCTGGAAGGCGTGATGCCGCGCGGCGGTCGCACAGCGCGCCTGAGAAGCGAAGAAATCGTCCGTCAACCGGCGATGCTGAATATACTGGAATACAGCGCCCTATTTGACTTGTTCGAGGCGCTTTTCGGCGAGGCGGCGCTGACCTTCACTTACAAATGGATGCGCGCCGTGGGCAACGATCAGTATACCGGCGCTCACTACGATTTTGTCTACATGGGACGCGGGTCGCGCAATCTGTACACCGTCTGGATTCCCTTCGGCGATATCCCTATCGAGCAGGGAACGCTGGCGGTTTGCCGGGGTTCGCATAATCTCGACAGTTTCGCCCGCATTCGAGAGACCTACGGCAACTCGGATGTTGATCGCGACGGCATCGAAGGCTGGTTCGAGCGCGATCCGATGCAGATTGTCGACAAGTTCGGCGGGCAATGGCTGGGCTCGGACTATCGCGCCGGCGATGTCATCATCTTCGGCATGCACACCATGCACGCCTCGACAACCAACCTCAGCAACAAATACCGCTTGAGTTGCGACGTGCGTTATCAGCCCGCCAGCGAAGCGGTCGACGCGCGCTGGAAGAAAGGCGGCACAGGACACTACGGATCAATCCGTCGCGACATGAAGACAGCCCGCGCGGAATGGGGCTTATGAACGAATGAACGCAAGATCGCAACGATACTGTTTCATCTGCCAACAAATGAAAGGGAGGTGATCAATGCGAATTTCTGAAATGAACTGGATGCAAGTCGAGGAATACGTAAAAGGCGACGATCGCTGCATTTTTCCGACGGGAAGCACAGAGCAGCACGCCTACATGAGTTTAAGCGTCGACGCGATCCTGGCAGAGCGCCTGGCAAAGGACGTGGGCGACCTGGCCGGCGTTCCGGTTTATCCGGTCCTTCCTTATGGGCTGGCGCAGCAATGGACAGCCTTCCCGGGGACTGTCACCCTGCGCGTCCGCACTTACCTGGCCCTGATCCGCGATGTGCTCGATAGCATCCGCCGCGCGGGATTCCGCCGCATCCTGCTCGTAAACGGACACGGAGGCAATGCGCCCGCCCTTGGCATGCTCAAGGAGTGGATGATGGACAATAGCGATACCCAGGTCAAATGGCATAATTGGTACAACGCGCCCAAGACTTGGGAAAAGGTGCTGGAGACGGACCCGGTCGGTTCGCACGCCTCCTGGATGGAGAACTACCCCTGGACACGACTTGAGGGCGTTGAAATGCCCAGCGAGCAAAGACCGCTTATCGATGTCTCGCTTTTGGAACGTATGAATCCCGCAGCGGTTAGACGACATGTGACCGACGGCAACATGGGTGGGGTCTATCAACGCTCCGACGAAGAAATGCTGGCGATCTGGCAGGTGGCTGTTGAAGAGACACTTGCACTGCTCGAGGGAGGCTGGGACTGATGCGAACCGTAATCTGGGGCGCGGGCGCTATCGGCGGCACGCTGGGCGCATATCTGATCCGAGCCGGTCACGATATCCTGTTTGTCGACGTCGTCGAGGAACACGTTGCCAAGATCAATCAATCGGGATTACAGATCACCGGTCCGGTTGATGAATTTACTGTTGACGCAGCGGCAGCGTTGCCACATCAATTGCGGGAGAAATCCCCGATTATCCTGCTTTGTACCAAAGCCCAACACACAGAAGCGGCCACCCATGCCCTTGTCGGCCATCTTGCCGATGACGGCTATGTCATGTCCGTACAAAACGGCTTGAACGAGTTGATCATTCGCGAGATTGTCGGCAGCGACCGAACATTGGGCGCCTTTGTCAATTTCAGCGCCGACTATCACTCGCCGGGCGAGATCCTCTTTGGCGGGCGCGGCGCTGTTGTGGTCGGCGAATTGAACGGCGCCATCACAACGCGCCTGGAAGAAATCGGCGCCGCTTTCCGCGACTTTGACGAAGACACAATTGTCAGCGACAATCTTTGGGGGTATCTCTGGGGCAAGGAAGCCTACGGGGCGATGCTTTTCGTGTCCGCCTTGACTGACGAATCAATCGGGGACGCGCTGGCCGACGCAAGATACCGGGAGCTCTACATCCGCTCGGCGCAAGAGATTCTGGATGTGGCAACGCGCATCGGCGTAGAAGCGCGTGGTTTCAACGGATTTGAACCCGCGGCGTTCGTCGCCAGGGACTTGGATGGGATCAAGCGATCGCTCGATACGCTTGTCGCATTCAACCGCAGATCGGCCAAGACGCATAGCGGCATCTGGCGCGACCTGGCGGTTCGCAAGCGCAAGACAGAGGTCGTCATGTACGAGCCAATCCTGGCGGAAGGCGATAAGATCGGACTCGACCTGCCCCTCACGCGGCGCTGGATCGCAATGATTCGCGAAATCGAAAATGGCAAGCGTCCGCAGGCGCTTGGCAATCTCGACGAGTTAAAGGCGGAATTGCCATGAACATTCGATTTGACGACAAAGCGGTCATTGTCACCGGCGCCGCCCACGGATTCGGCCGCGCGATCAGCCTGGCATTCGCGACGCGCGGGGCGTCAGTCTGGGCTTGTGATGTGATCGAAGACGAACTAAATGAAACCCGGCAACTTTGCCGTGACGCCGGCGGCCGATGTGAAGTTGAGGTCGTCAATGTGCGCAATCGGACGGCGGTCTTCGCTTTCGTCGAGCGGGCGCTAGCCGCTGAAGGCAGCGCGCATATCCTGGTGAACAACGCCGGCGGCGTGCAGGGTCAGGTTGGCCGGCCCCTGGAAGAGGTCACGGAAGAAGACTGGGACAGCATCATTGAGGTCAATACGCGAGCTGCGTTTTTCTTTTCCCAAGCTGTCGCGCCGGCAATGAAAGCGCAGAAATACGGCCGGATTGTCAACATTTCCAGCGGCGCGGGCCTCGGCCCCAGCTTGACCGGCATTCAAGCCTATGCGGCGGCCAAAGCGGGACAAATCAACCTCACACGGCAACTGGCGCAGGAATTGGGCAAATGGAAGATCACGGTGAACAATATCGCGCCCGGTTTCGTCTTGTCCAATCCCACATCCATCAGACAATTCGAGTCCTATGGCGCCGAAGGACAAACGGCGCTGATCGAGCGCTTTGCGCTTAAGCGGCTCGGCAGTGCCGAAGACATCGCTCACGGTGTGCTCTTTTTCGCGTCGGATTACGCCAACTGGATCACCGGCCAGGTACTTTCGATAGACGGCGGGCGCTGAGATTGTCGCGACAACCGCGCGTGAACATCAAAAGAGCCAACCTGGCAGTTGGCTCTTCGAGATCAAGATCGGCCTCCCCTAGCGCTGTTCCAGCGCTTCCAGGACTCTCGGGGCGGTCATCGGCGTTTGCGTCAGTCGCACGCCGGTCGCGTCAGCCACGGCATTGGCAATCGCGGCCACCGTCGGTATCACCGGCGGTTCGCCGACCCCGCGCGCGCCAAAGGGTCCGCTCTCCGATGGAACTTCGACGATTTGCGTCTGTATCGGCGCAGCCTGCATGGCATCCGGCATGGCATAGTCCATCCAGGATCCGGTCAAGAGTTGTCCGTTCTCATCGTAGCGCATCTCTTCGTAAAGCGCCCAGCCGACGCCTTGCACGGCGCCACCCTGCATCTGACCTTCAACCGCCAGCGGATTGATGGCGCGTCCGACGTCTTGCACCACTGCCAGGTTCACCAGATTGACTTCGCCAGTCTCCTCATCCACCTCGACTTCGGCGACCTGCGCCGAAAATGACGGCGCGCGGTCGGTCACGGCTTGTCGTCCGTTGCCGTAGACCGGTTCGTAGGCGCCGCCCAATGTCATCGTCTTGCCGGCAAGCTCGCCCAGGCCAATCGATCGATCGGGGAAGCCCCGCACCTGGACACGACCGTCAACAATCTCAAGATCTTCGCTGGACACCTCAAATTCCTCAGCGGCAATCGCCAGGGTTTGGCGTCGCGCGTCTTCCGCCGCTCGGATTACGGCATTGCCCAACGTGTACAAGGTCTTGCTTCCGCCGACGCCTCCGCCATAAGGCGCGCTGTCGGTATCGCTATAGACGAAGCGCACCTGGTCGGGATCAACGCCATAAGCCTCGGCCGCGAGCATCGCGAAACTGGTCGGCGTACCCGAAAGGTCGGCCGTGCCGATCTGTACTTGCAAAACGCCGTCTCGGTTGAGCTTGCAAGCGGCTGCGCCCGGCTCCAGACCGCCCATCCAGCCGCCGATTGCCACTCCGACGCCACGACCGGCTTTGCGCGATTCGGCCCGGTTTTTCCATAAGGGGTGCTCGCGCACGGCTTCCAAAGTCTGGACCATGCCGATGTTCGAGAATTCGCTCTCATCGGGCATCAGGTCGCCGACTTTCGCCGCGTTCATAAGTCGCAATTCGATCGGATCCATACCCAGCCGCGAGGCGGCTTCGTCAAAGAGCGTTTCTGCAGCCATAAAGGCCGTCGGAGACGTCGGGGCGCGATAGGCGCCGACGGATTGCTTGAATGTCACGACATTGATCGATTCCAGCAGGACATTGTCGCAGGGATAAAAGTTTGCGAATTGGAAGGAAGCAAAACTTCCCAGACCGCTCGGATAAATCCCGGTATCGGCCGTTGTCAGCGCTTGCATAGCCAGCAAGGTACCGTCATTCTTGAAGCCGAGCTTGGCGGAAAGCCGTAGCGCCGGCGCCGGATTCGTGCTCAAGAGCTCCTCGCCGCGCGTGAGAATCAGGCTCACCGGGCGCCCCACCGTAGCCGCAATCAACGCCACCATGGGTTCGTACAAGCCGAACTTCGCGCCGAATGCGCCGCCAACCGGCATGCCGTAGACGGTCACATCAGATTCCGGGATGCCAAGGGTGTCGGCCACGTCCAGTCTTACGCCGAAGGGCGATTGAACGCTGCCCCACATGGTAAGCCCGCCGTTGACCGGGTTTGGCTGCGCGACCCAGCCTTGCGTCTCAATTGAACTTTGGTGCACCATCGGCGTTTCGAAGCTGCGCTCCACGATGACGTCCGCCGCGGCAAAGGCCGCCGCGACATCGCCACGTTCAATCTTGGTTCTGCCGGCGATATTGGAGGCTTCTTCCTCTTCGTCCTCGGCTTCGCCGCCGGCATCGGCGCCGTGCGCGGCTTCGTCCCCCGCGCCGGTTTGGATGCCGTTGGGCCAAACGAGCGGCGCGTCCTCCGCCATTGCCGCGTCCATGGTTGTGGCGGCGTCCAGCGGCTCGTAATCCACATCCACCAGTTCGGCGCCGTCGGCGGCAGCGGCCGGGTTATCGGCAAGCACAATCGCCACCGGCTGACCAACAAAGATGACACGGTCGCGCGCCAACATCAGACGCGCGCGGGAAGACGGCGCCATATCGGGAAGATCGGCGGCGGTCAAGACCCGCTGCACACCCGGGAGCGCCAGGGCGGCATCGGCGTCAATCCCCTTGATATTGGCATGCGCGTAGCTGCTGAGGACGAACCTGGCATGCAACATGCCCGCCAGCTTCAAATCGCCCGTATACTTCAAATTGCCCGTGACTTTGGCGCCGCCGTCGATCATCGGGGTCGGTTGTCCTACAAATGAAAAATCTGACATCTGTATTGCCCTCCTATGCGCTTTAATAGCGCGAATCAGTCGATTAGCTCGTCACAGTCTCCAAAATTCGATAACCCTCGCGTTGTGTCCGTTCGCGGAACAACGTACTCAGGCGCATGGTCATTTCGCCAGCCTGACCGCTGCCAATGGTCCTGCCGTCCAGATCAATCACCGGCGCCAATTCCCCCATTGTTCCGGTGCAAAACATTTCATCGGCCCGGTAGACTTCGGACAGCGATATGTCCTTAATCGCATAGGGAATTCCATTGCTCTCGCATAATTCCAGCACCGTCGCCCGAGTGATGCCTTCCGGGCAGGAACCCGTATCCGATGTCATGACAAGGCCGTCGTCGACGATGAATACGTGGGTCGCGTTTGTCTCGGCAACGTAACCGTGATAGTCCAGCATCAAGGCGTCATCGACCCCGGCGGCATTGGCCTGAATCTTGGCCAGGATCGAGTTTATCAGATTGCAGGAGTGGATGTTCTGATCGACGCAATCCGGCGGTATGCGGCGAATACCAGACGTGATCAAACAAATGCCGCTTTTGTCGTAAACCGGCGGCTTGTGCTCGGCGAGAACGATCAACGTCGGTCCCTGATTATTAAGCCGTGTATCCATCCCGCTAGTGTATTTGACGCCGCGGGTCAAGGTCAAGCGAATGTGAACGCCGTCCCCCATTTCATTGGCGCGCAGGGTCTTGCTAATCTCGTTGATGATCGCCTCGTGGCTCGGTATCTCGGCAAATGCCATCGCCTGGGCCGAGGCCCGCAATCTGTCGAGATGAGGGATCAATTTGAATATCCGACCCTGATACAGTCGCAAGCCCTCCCAAACGGCATCGCCGCCTTGCACCGCCGAGTCAAAAGGGCTTATGCCCGCCACGTCGCGATGATAGAGTTCACCATTGATATTGATGAGCAGGTTCTTGTTCTTGGGATTGAATGCTTGTTTCATGTCTTACCCTAGTTTATGCAATATTTCGCCATCTGCTCGTACAACTCCTGGCATTCATTGAGCAAGCCGCGCAAATGTTGCGGCAGTGGACTGTCATCGCGCTCGTAGGGCGCGAATCCGTTTGACTTTTCCACACTCGCATACCAATGCTTTGCCCAGACGCCATCACTGCCGTGCCTGCCCGCCTGCCAACGGAGCATCGCGCTTTCAAAGGGCACATTGAGGAGC
>JAPOOU010000223.1 GCA_026713245.1 Chloroflexota bacterium | reverse complement strand
TGAGTGCGACATTCCTGGGACCTTTTCGCCGGTTACGCGCCGAGCGGCTACCACTTGCTACATCCCGGAACAGCCCAGTCGGAAGGGAAAAAACGCTTGACCGGAAAAGTCTGCTTCTGGGAAAACCCAAAATCCCCGAAAACCAGTGAACACAAGGGTTTTACGCTGCCAAGCCGCTCATCTCTTCCCCTAATGTCAAAGGATTTTAGGGTGAATTCAGGTCCGTTAATGCGGGTTTTGCGGGGGGAAATGAAGGGGTTGTTTATGTTTACTGCGGCGCTCATGCCACAAGCTGGCTTACTGTTTTGCCTGAGCCTGTCAAATCTTTCCGTCAGTTACGCGCGGGGCGGCTCTGTGCCAGTATCAGGCCGGGTTGCGCTTGAAGCTGCTTGTCTGATGCCACAAGGACTGCGCAAGCAGCCCGATCTGCCAAGGCAATTGGCGCATTGTCCGAAAAAAGTATTTCTTTGTCCGCAAAACGGACAAAGTCGGACAAAGTTCAAACACAAATCAAACCAGATCCGCCACAGTAAGCCCGGCGGATATGCCGCCTGCCCTCAGTCGCTTCCCTGCTCTCTTGCAACCACGCTGGTCCTGTCCAGCATTTTCCTGCCACAAACCAAAACCCTATCAGAATGCTGGGGAAAATGTGTCCAGTTTTATAGGACTACTACCGGGGGTGGCATTGAGATTTGCGCGAAATCAAGACCTGTCATGTCCTCAGATTGCGATGGGGGGACTGAGGGGGGTAAAATCATCCCCATGACCACGCGAATTATCACCCACGGGGAACTCACCTGGCTCGACCTGACGCACCCCAGCCAAGCCGATGTCGACAGCCTCAGCCGGCGCTTTCCCTATTTCCACCCGCTCAACCTCGAGGACATTCGCAGCCCTATCGAACGGCCCAAGCTCGACCAGGACGACGACTACATCTTTGCCGTCATGCACTTCCCGCTCTGGGATTCCCGCCACGAGATCTCCCGCGCCGCCGAAGTCGATTTCTTCGTCGGCCGCGACTATGTCGTCACCGTGCACAACGGGCTGCTCAAGCCACTGGTGAACCTGGCCGAACGCTGCGCGTCCGATGCCGCCGAGCGCGAGCGCCTGCTGGGGCGCGGCGCCAACCACGCTTTCCACACGCTCATCGATCAGTTGGTGGATTATATCTTCCCCATCCTGGGCAAGGTCGACGGGCGCATCCACGCCATCGAAGACGCGCTCTTCGAATCCAACGCCAAGCGCGTCATCCAGGAGATCGCTCTGCTGCGCCGCGATATCATCTCCCTGCGCCGCATCATCCGTCAACAGATCCCCATCGTGCAGCAACTGGAAACAGTCCAGCATCCCATCCTGCACGATGAGATGGAAGAATACTTCGGCGATATCGCCGATCATCTCTTCAAACTGCGCGATATCATCGACGAGAACTACGAGATCATCAACAGCTTCGCCGAAACCGCCGATACCTTGGCCAGCTATCGCATCAACGAGGTCATGCGCATCCTCACCGTCATCTCCGTCATCATGCTGCCGCTCACGCTCATTTCCAGCATCTACGGCATGAACATCGAGCTTCCCTTTGCCGACGATCACAACGCCTTTATAATCACCTCCGGCGCCATGTTACTGATCGCCATCTTGATGCTGATCTATTTCCGTAAGCGCAACTGGCTATGACCATCCCCTCGCTGGCCGCGGCAACTTATATCGACGCCGAGCGCGACCTCAATCAACTGGTCGATTCCCTGCGTGCGGAGCGCCGCATCGCCTGCGATACCGAATCGAACAGCTTGCACGCCTATCGCGGCCGGACCTGCCTGATCCAACTGTCGACGCCGGACAGGGACGTCTTGATCGACCCGCTGCGAATCGCCGATATCAGCGCCTTGGGACTTGTCTTCGCAGATCCCGGCATCGAGAAAATCTTCCACGCTGCGGAATACGATCTGATCTGTCTCAAGCGCGATTACGATTTCGATGTGCGTCCGGTCTTCGATACCATGGCTGCGGCCCGCGTCTGCGGTTACACGCGCATCGGCTTGGGCAATATGCTGGAGGAGCTGCTGGGCGTCCGCCACAGCAAAAAGCATCAGACTGCCGATTGGGCGCAGCGCCCGCTCCCACCGAGCCACCGGCAGTACGCGCAGATGGATACGCACTACTTGCTGCCCTTGCGCGATATCCTGTATGGCGAATTGCAGCGCGCCGGTCGCCTGGAAGAAGTCTTCGAGTACTTTGCGGATGTCACGGCCTTCGAGGTCAAGCCACAGGAGTTCGACCCGGAGGGCTTCTGGGCTTTGTGCCGCCCGAAGGACCTGAATCCGCGCCAAGCCGCCGTCTTGCGCGAGCTCTACATCCTGCGCGATGAGCTGGCGCAACACTACGATCAGCCTTCGCACATGCTGATCGCGAACAAAGCCTTGCTCAAGCTCGCGACTACATCGCCGCGCGGTCCCAGGCAGCTATTCGGCGTCTCGGGACTGCCCCCGTGGCTGGTGCGCCAAAACGGCGGTGAGATCAGCCAGGCGATATCGCATGGCAACAAAAGCCTCGCACCGCCGCAACCGCCGCATCGCGTGACGATCCCACAGGCAATCGCGGATCGCTACAGCGCGCTGCACACTTGGCGCAAGGGGGTTGCGCTTTCGCGTGGCGTCGAATCCGACGTAATCTTGAGCAAAGGCAGCATGTGGGCAATCGCCCGCCGCAAACCCGCCTCGGTCGATGACCTCGACTGTATACCAGGCCTGGGTCCCTGGCGCCGGGCAACTTATGGCGCGGATCTGGTATCCGTCGTCAACGGACAGGGCAGATAGCCTTCATACCATGCCTCGTCACGCTAGACTGCCGCTCTGGAAGGATCAATCTGTCGAGCAAAAGCTGGACGCCTTGCGCGGTCAAATGCTCGATCTCTACCGTTATCAACTCTCAGAGGCGCATGCGAGCATCATTCGCATGTTGGAGGCGCATCAACCGGCGGATGACAAAGAAGCGAGCGATATCGCGATGATCAAGCGCTTGATCGCCGCAAATCCGGATATCCTCAGCATGAGCTGCGAAGTCGGCCATATCACCGCCTCGACCATGATCGTCGACCGCGCTTCCCGCCGCACGCTGCTGCACTTTCACAAGCGGCTGGGTCGCTGGCTGCAGGTGGGCGGGCACATCGAATACGAAACGGATATCGCCGCCGCCGCCCTGCGCGAAGCGCGTGAGGAAACCGGCTTGACCGACCTCGAGTTTTACCCGGCGGCCGATGCAGTCCCGCCTGTTGACATCGATGTGCATACCGTCCCGCGGCGTCTCAAAACCCCCGAGCATCTGCATCTCGATTTTCGCTATCTGCTTCTGACGCGGCGACCGGAGTCCCTGGCGCCGGACGCGGGCGAATCGACCCTAATCAGCTGGATGAGCTTCGACGAGGCGCTCGCGCTCGTCGCGGAAATCGATCCGCCGCTGAAGAGACTGCTGCGCAAAGGACAAGCCCTGTTGCGCGATCTGCCCAGCGCCTGACGTAGGAAATTCGTCGTAATCTCTTGCCAGATTGCGCCCCTTTTCTATTGACATATCTCACAGTAACGCTAAAGTAGGACCAAGAAGCAATCGCGTATATTTGAAATCATCTGCGCCAGTATGGAATGTCGCGCCTTGATTGCGTCAAGGCCGGCTCTCGTTAGTTTTCCCCATTGGTCGCTTGAATCTTGATTTCCCTCGCAACAGCGAGGTAGTCGCGCTTTGCCTAACGCGCTTGGCCTTGTTATGCTCTAGGAATGATAACGGTCACGCTAGAAAGGCAGCGACGAAATGTCCACAATTCGCACCGATCTTCTGCGCGCAATCCGTGACGAGATCGTAGATCTCCGGGAGTCCCCACTATACCAATACCGCGTCGACAACGGCTATTTCCCGGTCATCGGCCAGGGCAGCCACTTCGCGGACATCATGTTCATTGGCGAAGCCCCGGGCAAGAACGAAGCCGAGCAAGGCCGTCCCTTTTGCGGCGCATCGGGTCGCGTGCTCGACGAATTGCTCGATTCGATCCACGTTCGTCGGGAGGATGTTTACGTGACCAACATCCTCAAGGATCGTCCGCCCAACAATCGCGATCCGCAACGCGCCGAGATCGAACTCTACGCGCCCTTCCTCGAGCGGCAGATTGACATCATCCAGCCCAAGGTCATCGCGACGCTCGGCAGATTCTCCATGGAGTTTATCCTGCGCCAGTTTGGCTCGATGCGAGCGGGCCTGCGCATCAGCCAGGTGCACGGTACAGTCGTCAGAGTCCGCACTGGGTACGGGGACGCGTCAGTGGTCCCGCTCTTTCACCCCGCCGCGGCGCTCTACAACGCGGGGCAGCGCTCGACCCTGGAGCAAGACTTTCAGGTTTTGAAACAGTTCATTTCTTCACACTAAATGGGTATAATGAGTCTAGCTCCGTAGGTACGGATGATGGTGAGCAATCCATGGTCGTAGAAAAGCAATTTATCAACGCAGAGAGATTTCTCGATTTGGTTGAACAACCACAGTATGTAGATCGCGTCGTTGAGCTTGTGGAAGGGATAATCGTTGAGATGTCGTTGCCAGGTGGAGAGCATGGTGAAATCCTAACACTGCTGGCCTTGCAGATTGCAAACTTTGTTTACGACAATGGTCTGGGCCGCGTCACGACAGGGGATACGGGATTCATTCTTGAGCGGAATCCCGATGGTAGAGACACAGTGCGCGGTATTGACATTGCCTTTGTCAGTTTCGCAAAGGCGCCTAATCCATTTGCCAGCAGGTTAGTCGATGTCCCTCCCGATTTGGCTGTGGAGGTGATTTCGCCGAGTAATCAGGCGGCTGATATTCAACTGAAGGTCCTGCAACTCCTTAACGCTGGTACATCTTTGGTATGGGTGGTTTATCCTGACAACAAAATTGTCTTTGTACATTCCGCGTCCGGCCCCAAGACACTTTACGAGAACGATACACTTTCCGGCGGCGATGTCTTGCCCGGTTTTGAGATCCGCGTTGGAGAGATATTCCTTACGTGACCTTTGGCTAGTCTGCCCCACACTCTATGCGGGAGAGTCTGCTCTATACTCGAAGAGCGATTATCTGGAACTTACTCCGAAGCGCTCGTAATGGACAGCAATCTATATTCATTGGTGCAAGTCATCTGGGATTACATGCTCGTCGGTCAGCGTTTGCGCGCCGCTGATTGCATCTTCATGCTTGGCAGCTATGACATCCGTGTGGCGGACTACGCTATTGATCTGTTTCACGACGGTTACGCGCCCCATCTGCTGTTTTCGGGCGGCGTCGTCCAGCAAAACGAGGCGCTTGGCGTATTTTGGGACCTGCCCGAAGCAGAGTACTTCGCGCGGCATGCGGCAGCGCGTGGTGTTCCGGCTGAACGCATTTTGGTGGAAAACCGCGCCAGCAACACGGGCGAGAATTTCCTGTTTGCCAGGGACTTGCTCAATCGTAGAGCGTTCGACTTCGAATCCTTCATTCTGGTGCAGAAGCCATTCATGGAGCGGCGGGTGCTGGCGACCGCTCAAATGCTCTGGCGCGACTTTGACTTCGCGGTGTCTTCGCCACCGATATCCTGCGCTGACTACCTGGACGGCGATTTGCCGCGCGACGCCTTGATTCAGGACATCGTTGGCGATTTCCAGCGGGTCAAGGTCTATGGCGACAAAGGTTTTCAAATGCCTCAGCCTGTCCCCGACGATGTTTGGCACGCATTCGAAAGGCTCTGCGCCTTGGGATACGACGAACGGCTAGTTTGACATAACATCTCTAACCGGGGAGGTTGAGGTCGAGCAATAACGCCGCGTGGTCGCTGGCTTTTCCTCGCTCGCCAACACATCCCCAGTCATAGTCGCAAGACCTTACATGCGTCTGTAATTCGTCATTCACAAATGCCTGATCTAGCCGAAAGCCGCGACCAATACGGGAAACCCATGTAGGGGCATCTGCAGCCGGGTGATAGGCACGAAAAATATCTCGCCAGCCGAGACTTTCCAAAGGGTTCATGAACGATTCTTTGTAGCCCTGCGAGTACTCGGTCTCTTCATCCAGTCCACTTATTGCGGAGTTCATATCGCCGACAAACAGGCTCGGGCCAAGCTTCCAATCCCTTGCGATGTTCAGCAGGCTCTTGCGATACTCAAGCCAGAAGCCGGGCAGGTACTTCTCCAAAGGCACATGGATTACGCCTATGTGCAGCGCCGGATCGGTTTGAACTTTGGCTAGCAGCCAATAGAGGTCCGTTTCCGGCGCGCCTCGAACATCAACATTGCTTAATTCATATCGGCTTGCGAGAAACAGCGCATTCCACACAGCTTCGTCTGGATTAACGGTGCTTAACTGATGTTCGTATCCTGAATCAAACAGGTGCTTGGCAATTGATTTGCTAGGCTGTGTGCCACGAAACTCAGCCAGGGCGATGATGTCCGGGCTCCATTCGAGTACCTGATCGACGATTCTGCCTGCGCGATTTCCGCCGCCGTGCCAGATGTTCCAGAACAGGATTCGGATTGAGCTAGTCTTCGACATGATTTGATTGCCGGATATCAAGCAGAATTGCAGCGTGGTCGCTGAGTTTTCCTCCCTCGCCAACAGATCCCCAGTCATAGTCGCAAGACCTTACATGCGTCTGTAATTCGTCATTCACAAATGCCTGATCGAGTCGTCGGCCCTTGTTGCTCGGTGAATACCAGGTCGGAGCGTTAACATCAGGGTGAAAAGCACGGAACATGTCCCGCCAGCCTAGCGCTTCAAAAGGATACATGAATCTGTCCTTGTATTGTTCTGAGTCCTCGGTTTCTTCGTCATGGCCCGTAATGCCCGTATTGGTATCTCCAATAACCACGCCAGGACCGAATTCCCACGTCTCGGCGACATTCAGAAGCGCATCGTAATATTCCAGCCGACCAAGAAAGATGCTCCATGGCACATGCACGACGCCAATATGAAATGGAATCTGCGTTTGTACATGCGCGAGCAGCCAATAAAGATCCGGCTCGGGCGCGCCTTTCACCTTGAAGCTGGTCAGTTTGTAGCGACTGGCCAAGAGGAGGGCATTCCACGAAGGGTTGTCTGTATCGACAGTCGTAAATTGATGAAGAAGTCCAACATGGTGCAGTTGCTTCGCAATGGAAGTGCTTGGCGCTGTGCCACGAAACTCGGCCAGGGCGACGATGTCCGGATTCCATTCGAGAATCTGATCGACGATTCTGCTTGCACGCTGTCCGCCGCCATGCCTGATGTTCCAAAAGAGAATCCGAAGTCGATGATTGTTTGACATCATCACCGCAACGGATGTTCATGCTTGGGCCCGTGAACATCATCGGGAATCGGACACTTGTACGGCGTCCGCTCAACAGCAGCGTTGAATTCGGCTTGCGCTGCTGCCAGCTTCTCCGGCGAAAGCACCAGCTCAGCGGCGGACAGCGCCATCACCTTGGCGGCGTACATCATGCCTTTGTGCCCGATTGAGGTCCGCCCGGTAGCGACAACTCCCCAGGAATGCGCCGCGGCGCGGCTGGCCCAGGTCGCGGTCTGCAACATGCTGCAGGGCGCGTACCAGCTCATGTCGCCCATGTCCGTTGAGCCCGGGGAAACATCGCCTTTGTCTCGGCTCGGCAGCACATCGCCGATCAGGGGCTGTTTTGCCGCCTGCGGATCGACGCCGTAGCGATCGACCAAAGTCTTGATGTTGGCGTCGCCGAAATGCGCATTGATTCTCGAGGCGTATTCTTGCTCCTCATCGCTAAAGTCGATGCCGCCCAATGCCCGCATCACATCGGTTTGCAGGTCGGCCAGAACTTCGTTGGACAGTACGCGAGTCGAGCCGGATTTGTAGACGATCTCAACTTCGGTATCGGTCATCATGGCTGCGCCGTTTGCGATGCGCATGACGCGCTGGCTGACATCATTGAGGTTTTGCGGATCGTGGGCGCGCACATAATAATAGCTTTCGGCGTAGTCCGGCACGACATTTGGCGCCAGCCCGCCACTGAGTATGACATAGTGCAGACGCACATCATCTGTGACATGCTCGCGCAGATAGTTGACGCCGATGTTCATCAACTCAAGCGCGTCGAGGGCGGAACGCCCGGAATAAGGGTCGGCGGCGGCATGCGCCGACACCCCCTTGAAACGAAAATAATAGCGGTTCACGCTGAGCATGCTGCCTTTCATCGCGGAATTGATATACCAGGGGTGCCAATTGAAGGTTGCGTCGAGATCGTCGAATGCGCCGGCGCGTCCCATGAAGACTTTGCCGCTACCGCCTTCTTCGGCCGGGCAGCCATAATAGCGAACGGTGCCGGCGCGGCCCGCGCTCGCCAGCCACTCCTTAAATGCGACGGCGGCTGCCAGACAGCCCGTACCAAGGAGATTGTGCCCGCAACCGTGGCCCGGGTTCCCCGCGGTGATCGGGTCCGGGTTGTTCTGATCCTTCTGGGACAGGCCCGGCAAGGCATCATATTCACCGGCAAAGGCGATGACGGGCTTGCCCTCGCCCCACTCCGCAGCGAAGGCCGTGCTTAAGCCCCCGGTGTCCCAGGAGATGCGAAAACCTTCCGACTCCAGGAAATCCGCTTGCAGCTTCGACGCTTTGAATTCCAGAAACTGTAACTCGGGATTATCCCAAATTTCGTCTGCCATGGCAGTGAAGCGCATTTGATGTTCGTCGAGCCAGTCGGCAATATCCTGTTTCGTGCGCATGTCCTTCTTCCTTGTCAGTGACGGTTCATGCCGCGATGATAACCCGAAGCCGCAGTCATCGCTACAGCCGCGCGGCGGCCGCTAATGCGGGCTACCGCGCTCACAAAGAATAATCGACCGGCTCGGCACTTGCAGATTGCAGTGATTTAAGAAAGCGGGCCGAGGCGCCCGTCGTTACTTTATGGAAAGAATTGGAAAACCCAGCCCGTGCTGGGGTCAAACAGCGCAACCGGCAAGATCGCCCTAAACATTTACCGTTGCGATCACCTGTTGATTGGGGTTTTTGGTCGTTTCTGAAGGCAAGAGATCAACGGCAGCGTCCGGCAGCGCCAGGGTAAGCGCGCGGAAACCGAGGCGATGCCCCATGTCCCGAATGGCCACCAGAAGTTGTGTGCTCAAGTGCCGCGGCGACCAGCAATATACCTCGGCATGGCGCGTATTGTAGAGTTGCTGATGGAAACACACGAGTGCCTCGTGACCGGATGCGTTAACGTATTGTCGATATTTGCAGCGTTCGACTATCTGGGGAATGCCTTTCCAGTGTTCGCGCCATTCAGCTTCCCATTGGGCGCGCGGACTGGTCAGGCGGCCAACAGCCATTGCCCAGCCGTCGATCATACTCGCGCTGGTATTGTCGTAGTCCTGGCTCTTGTAGAAGCTTTGACCGATTTGCGCCGAGATCGTGTATCGGGTTAGGCGAAACGCTTCATTGGCGCCGAAATAGGTACGATAATATGTCGCTAGTGATTTGTCGTACTCGGGATAGGCCACCGAAAGCCGTCCGGGCGCGCGCGCGTCGGCCACGACGGCGTCCGCAAGCGTCTGATGCGCTTCGTCAGCGCAATTTTCGGCGACGATCATTTGCGCCAGGTGCAAATGGCTGTTCATAGGCGTCAGTTCGCGATTGAAAAACGCCTCCGCAAAGGCCAGAATCCGACCCTCGTCTTCTACTACGTAAG
Source organism: Chloroflexota bacterium (assembly GCA_026713245.1). GTDB lineage: Bacteria > Chloroflexota > Anaerolineae > Aggregatilineales > Phototrophicaceae > UBA6055. The sequence goes on along the minus strand of JAPOOU010000223.1, from coordinate 12,548 downwards.
CGTAGCCGTTGCCGCTGAGGAGATGGTTCAGCCATATGGCGCCGGTTTCCAGCGACATCCATGCCCCGCCATGTAACCAGCGTTCGTAGATGGTCAGCGCGTCGTAGGGCAAATCTTCCACGTTTCCGCGCGCATCCATGCGCTGCCACAAGGAAATACCGCTAACAAATAGACCCACGACTTGGCGCGCGTCATCGAGCGTGGCTTGACGAACTTGCATAACCGCACTTTTTCAACCGATAATGTCTACAGCTTTGCTGGATTCTCTTATAGTATATCGCAAAGAAACCGCCTGGACGATACGATTTGCGCTTCGGGAGTTAGTCGATAAATGCTTTTGGCTTTTGATATAGGCAATACCAATATTCACATGGGCTTGTGGGACGGCGCGCGCTGGCGCCTGTCTTGGCGCGCTCGTACGGTTACTGATAAGATGCCGGACGAGTACGCGGTCTTGGTGCGCAACTTCTTGTCTACAGCCGATGTTGCCTATCCGAGTATCAGGGGCGTTGTCATGAGCAGCGTAGTTCCAGCCTTGACGCCCGCGTTTCAGGAATTGATCTGGCGATATCTGACGATTGAAGCGCTAACGGTCAACAGCGCTACACCATTGGGCATCGACATCGCTATTGACATGCCCGAGCAGGCCGGCGCCGATCGATTGTGCAACGCTGTGGCGCTTTCGCAATTATTCGGCGCGCCGGCAGTCAGTGTAGATTTCGGCACCTCAACGAACTTTGATGTGCTTTCAGCGGATAACGAATACATTGGAGGCGCATTGTCACCGGGCATCGGTCTCGCGCATGACGCGCTGGTAAGCCGCGCCGCTCAATTGCACAAAGTGGAGCTGGCGCCACCGCCGAATCCGATTGGCCGCAATACCATGCATGCGATGCAATCTGGCATTTTCTGGGGCTACGTCGGCATGATCGACAGCCTGCTGGTTCGTATACTTGCGGAGCTTGATTGCGAGCAGACCCCCGTCGTCGCGACAGGCGGATTGGCATCGCTGTTCAAAACGCATATCAAGCGGATCAGCCATGTCGCGCCCGAATTGACGCTCGATGGTTTGCGTCTAATCCACGAGATAAATCGCGGAAAATAAAAAAGCCCCTAGCGCGGGGCTTGTCATTTGCTCCGTAGCTTGGACTTGAACCAAGAACCGATCGGTTAACAGCCGATTGCTCTGCCAATTGAGCTACTACGGAATGGTGATGCAGTATAATATCAACCACGAACTCGACTGTCAAGATATTTTCCTGCATGTGGAACCAATTCTTTGCGAAATTCATGAAGGCGAAGACTCCCTTTGATCGAGATTCGACCGCTAGCTAACCGACGAGAATTTGAAAACTTCTTTCGTTTTCCCTGGCGACATTACGCGGAAGACCCGAATTGGGCGCCACCGCTGCTTTCCATGAGACGCCAACTGCTGGACAAAGCTAAACATCCTGCCTGGCAATATATGGAAGGTGAATATTTCGCGGCTTGGCGAGGCGACCAAATGCTTGGAACGGTTATCGCTTTCATCAACCACGAACACAATCGTTACCATGAAGAGAATATCGGTTTCTTCGGCATGTTCGAGATGATCAACGAGCCGGAGGTTGCCCACGCTCTGCTCGAAGTCGCGTGCGAGTGGGTGAAAGGTAGGGGCGCTGCAGCCATTCGGGGACCCGCGACATTTACGACCAATGAGGAATGTGGATTGCTCATCGACAATTTCTCGCGTCCCGTGATCATGATGCCCTATAACCCGCCTTTCTATCAGAAGCTGGTAGAGTCCGCGGGTTTCGACAAGGCGATGGATGTTCACTGCTTGTACATGGATCGCGACTTGATCGAAGCCAACGATACCTTGGCTCGCCTGGAACGGTTGGTTAGGCGCGCGTCCGAGCGCAGCAATATTAGCGTGCGCAAGTTCAACGGGCGGGACAAGAAAACCGAATTCAAGCGTTTTCAGGAAATATATAATGCCGCCTGGGAACAGAATTGGGGATTCATCCCAATGAATGAGGCGGAATTGCAGGCCTTGGTAGACGACCTGGGGATGCTGGTGGAGCCGGACCTGGCATGCTTCGCCGAAATCGCCGGCGAGCCAGTCGGCTTTGCCCTCTCGATTCCCAATTTCAACGAACCGCTACATCGCGCTTATCCGCGGCCGGGCGTGCCGGAATTTCTGACGATGGCGCAAGTGGCCTGGCACTGGAAGGTCCGCAAGTCGATCCGCGGCGTGCGTATGCCCTTGATGGGCGTCAAAAGAGAGTACCGCAACCGCGGCGTCGAGTTGGCGATGTTTCTGGCTTTGATGCAGGCGCTATTGCCTTCGCAATATGACTATCTGGATTCCGGCTGGATTCTGGAGACGAATCCGCTGATTGGCATCAGCGTCAACTTGGGCAGCAAAATCTACAAGACCCACCGTTTCTATCAGAAGGCGCTTGTCCCTTAACGGTCCCCGAACTGATTCATTACTTGTCGAGTTGCGGATGCGGCGCTGGCTTCGCCATGCAAGACTCGGGCCAATGCCTCTTGCATGATCCGCGGGGCGGAGCCGCCCTCGCTTTCCGGCAACGGTAGTATACCCTTGTACAAGAGGTCTTCAAAGAATTTATGATCGACGTTCTCCGGCAAGCTATCCCGCAGTATTGCGGGCTGCGTAGGTAGTTGATACAGGGCCTTTGCGAATTCGGCATGAAACGCAGGCTCGGTCATCCATTCCAGAAATCGAGCCGAGAGCGTCTGGCGCGTTTGATCGGGCGTAAGGATTACCCAAAGCCAGCCATCGCGCGTTGCCAGGCTTTCGCCATCGGCAGTCGGTATGTTGGATGGGAACAAGTCTGTGTCAATCTGGTCCAGCATTGATAAGTATTCACTTGAACCAAATACGGCGACCTTCGCCGGATCGGCGCCGCTGACAAACTCCGGCCGATAATCGGCAGGCGCCTGATAGGTGAGTACGTCGACCGGAACGAGCTCTTGCTTCACAAGTTGCTCGTAGAACTCCAAGACGGCAAAGAGGGCGCCTTCATCAATTGCGACGACATCGTTGCGGGTAGTCGAACCGCCCGCGGCCAGATACTGAAGATAAAATGTTTGGTTCAAACCGGTGCTGCGCGCTGCCGGGAAGAGCAGCGTAGCGCCGTGAGAAAGCACATCGTCGAAACGGACGCCAAGCCCCGCATCAGCCAGCGGCTTCGTAGAGACCGCGTGCAACACTTCAAAGAAATACGGCAAGCCATAGAGTGCCATGCCGCCGTCCTGCGGGATCTGGCCGAATTCCAGCGCGATTCCCAGGTCGCTGATTAGCGCCGACGAGAACAGAGTCTCCATAGAGTACAGATACTGCCGCGCTTGGGTCGGAGTAAAGTCGCGCCGGCGGATGAGAGCGACATCCGGCAAAGCGCCGGGGGCTACCTCGCTTGCGGACCGAATGGACGACATGATGCCGCCGGTCGCGCCAACTTCCTTGATGCGGTAATCGACTTCTATATTGTTGTTGGAGGAGAAGACGCTTGTGTGTTCTTGCAGGAGCGTGAAAGCGACGCCGGATTCGTCGGATATCAGCGGAACCGGCAACCAGGCCCGGAGCGTCTGTTCTGGCGCGTCCTCTTCAGCAGGCGGATTCTCTTGCGCGTTTATTTGAGATTCGGTCAAACACAGCAAAAGAAATAGCAGCGAAGCCAAAGCCAGCATGGTCTGAGCTGTTTTGGGGGTAATTCCCCTGCGTAGCGTCAGGCGAAATTTATTTGTCAATGTCCTATCGTCCAACTGGCGGATGGCATAGTCTAAGCGGCCATGGTGGCAAGATGCGAACGGTGACAGCAGACTGCGCTTGGAAAGCTCGTCCTCTACTCGTCGCCTTGGCAGCAGTGTGGTCCTATTCATTTTCTTATTCCCACGTGTCGCCATCCGCGCGCTACCGGTGACCATTGAGATGCGACAATACCTCTTCACTTGTGTGCGCGATAGTAATCATGCCCTGGTAATCGGCGCCAAGGTAGGGGCTTGCCTGCAGCGCTCCAATGATGTCTTGCCAGAGGCCGCCAAAGCAAATGAAGGGTCGGTCCGGGATGCCGCCGATGCGCATCAATTCCCAGGTCTCGGCGATCTCGTGCAAGGTGCCGGTGCCACCGGGCATTGCCAAGTAGGCATCGGCATTCTCGACCATGTACAAGAGACGATCGCGCAGGTCGGCAAAGTGAACGATTTCGCAGTTGTAGGCGTTTGGCTGTAGATCGAAACGCTTGCCAATCTGATCTGTGGTCACTCCGATCACGTGCCCGTTGGCTTGGCGCGCGCCTTTGCTGACTGCTTCCATCATGCCGAAATAGCCGCCGGTCATGACCTTGTAACCTGCCCGTGCGAGGCCCGCGCCGATACCGACCGCGGTAAGGTACAGGGGCGCGTTTGGGCGGACCTGCGAACTGCCAAATACGGTAATTGTCTTCATTCTTCCTCGTTCGCAAGATACGGTGGGAACAAGTTTTGAGTATAGCAGACATCGGCACGGGCGCTAATGTTCACTTGTATAAGAGGATTTCTAATGCAACGTCTATCGTCCAATTGACGTAACTAGAGATACCCTGAAATTTAGGGGAGGAACCTTACTGTCTTTGTGATGTATAGTAAGGCTATGCACCTACGGATTGATAATTGATAAAGGAGAGAGAATGTTCACGAGATGGATATACATAGCGCTGATGATCGCGGTTTTCGTGCCCTTGGCTACGGTTGGCGTACATGCGGATAATGAAAACGATGTAATCTGCGGCGATCTTGCGGAGTCCGATTGTCAGATCCTCAAAGACAATTTCACGGCGATGGAATCCGTTGGGGCCTTTTCGTTTAGCATTTCCATGACAATGGATATGCCGGAAGGAGATGGCGCCGATGAAAGGACTGCAATCAACATGTCGCTTGACGCGCAGGGCAGCCTGTCTGTCGATCCGGCGATCCTTGCCGTGATTGTGGATTTGGAGGATCAAATTGAGCAATCGCCGAGCATGCTATTGTCGCAAGACACTATTACCGTGGTGGATTCCTTCATAGCCGGGCTCACTGGAGACGTCACACTGGATCTCTACATGGTGGCGGAGGGCGAAACAACAGACGTCGCGATGCATTTGCTGATGAGGGACGGTATCTTTGTGCTGGACGCCGGCGCGCTGGCAGATCTCATGGGAGAGCCCATGCAAGGCCTAGACTGGCTCGGTTTGGACGCCAACGGCATTATGACGCTCTTGGCTTCGGACCCGAGTATGACCGAGGCGCTTGGTTTGATGGATGACATGACGACAGATTCAAGCGATTTGAAAGCAATTGAAGAGGCAGCTACCTCAGTCACGCGCTTGGCCGACAGCGAAATCAACGGTGTGGCGGTCGCTGTGTTTGAGAGTTCGGTGGATTTGGGAGTGCTCACCGATGTGGTCATGGAACTTTACGATTCGCAGGGTTCGATGGATCCAGCTGAGATTGCGCTGGCGCGGGAAACCTTGGCCGAAACGGAGTTGACCATGTGGCAATATATCGGCTTGAGCGATCACTATACCTATCGCACAGCTGTGTCAATGGAAATGGGCGACAGCGATGTCGACATGGCAATGTCGTTGTCGATGACCTTGGACCAAAGCAACTTCAATGAACCGGTAGTCGTCGAGATTCCAGAAGACGCATTTGTCATGCCGCTCGCCATGCTGATGCAAATGGGCAACTAGCTGTAGAACAAGTCGGGGCGAGCCTTCGCGCTCGCCCCCGTTCTTATTGTGTCGCCCGCTTCGTATTATCGGAGAGGGTGGGATTCGAACCCACGGTACCCCGGAGGGTACAACTGTTTTCGAGACAGTCCCAATCGTCCACTCTGGCACCTCTCCCGAGCAGCGCCTCAGTATACACTTCCCGCACAAAAAGAAAACACTATCTTTGCCGATGTACCGGGCGCGCTACGCCTGTCCCCGAGCGCGCAGCTTGCGGAAAAACCCGCGTATTTGTTCAGCTGCCTCGTCCACGAGAACGCCACGTTCGACTTGCACTTGATGGTTAAGTCGATGATGCCTTGTGATCTCCATGACGCTGCCGGCAGCGCCGGCCTTGGGATCGATAGCCGCATATACCAGACGCGGCACGCGCGCCAAAACCAGGGCGCCGGCGCACATTGCGCATGGCTCCAACGTACAATACAGCGTCACTTGCTCCAGCCGCCATTGACCCAGGGTCTCGGCCGCCTGTCTCAAAGCGATCATCTCCGCGTGGGCGGTTGGGTCTTGATCGGCTTCGCGGCGGTTGTAGCCACGCCCGATGACCCGACCCTTATGCACTGCGATCGCGCCGATCGGCACGTCATCGGACGCTAATGCATTTTCCGCTTCGCGCAGGGCGAGGCGCATCCATTTGCGGTCGTCATTGGTGACCGGCATGGCTAAAACAGGCTCATTTGCTCCGGCTTGTCGACATCCTCGTCGTCAGCGCCGGAATCGACGAGCTCTTCATCGTCGCTTGCTTCGGTTTCCCCCGCGGCCAGGCTGTCTTCGAAAGTAAGCGGGGCGGGTTCATCAATTGTGACGATGTCTTCAGGCTCGGCGGCCGAGAATACGCTGCCGGGTTCAACCGTCTCTTGTTCCTGGTCAGTCGGCAAAGGTTGATCTTCGGTGTCAGAACGACTCTCGTTGATTCGTGTACATACCGGGCAAAGACATTCCGCCGCGTGCGGCAGTGTCTGCTCCAGAATCTCCATATCCGCCACATGATCCGAGCCAATATCATCGACGTGCATGGTCGCCTCTACCCGCAATTGCGCCAATTCGTCTTCGCTGAACCCGACTTCAATCAAGACCGCGGTCAAGGTAGGCAAGGTCACGCGGTCATCTTGCCGCAGGACGTGCTTGTATTGCTCTCGCAGGCTGCGGATCCATTCTTCAAAAAAGACGCTGCGTTGGTCCATTGTTCCCAGTCCTCGACAGACTCGTCGCGCCAGTCTAGCAGGTGAAGCTCGCAATATTTTCTTCAGCCGGGCCAGTTGCCTCCCTAATCCGCGCGGAGGAAGAACGTCTGACCATGACTAAGGTCCTCTAGCCACAAGCTGCCGTCTTTGACGACATACTTACCGCCGCCAAGCAGATCGGTGAGCGCCCTGCCGTCAGCGATGTTCGCCAAAACCATGTCGAGCGCCACGCCGGTCATGCCGTCCGCGCCGCGGAAGGCGACTACGATTAATTGTTCCGCACGGGTTTGCCGCTGAAACGCGATCAGATCGCCCCGGGCATACAACAATTGGAACCCACCATTCTTGAGGGCGTCAGATCGCTTGCGAATGCGGATTAGCTTCTGGTGAAAAGCGCGCATATCTTGATCCCAGTCGCGCTCATCCCAGGGCATGCAGCGGCGATTATCCGGATCGTGTCCACCGTCCAGACCAACTTCGTCGCCATAGTAGATACAAGGCGCGCCCGGGAAACCCATCAACAGCGCCGTGCCGGCTTTGACCAGGTCGCGGTCTCCTTCAGTGACGCGCAAGGGACGGGTGATGTCGTGGCTGCCGATCTGGTTGAACTGCTGCAGCGCAATGACATAGGGAATGGCGGTCAGGTATTGCCGCCATTGCAGAGCCAGGTGTTCCGTTGGCAGCGGATTACCGTCGCCGAAGGGCTCGTTTTGCGCGACGCCGTGATCGCCCTTGCCCAGCCAGCGCCGAAGAGGCGTGTTGAAGCCCTGGTAGTTCATCGACGCGTCCAACTCGTCGCCCTGTAGATGGGCGCTGCTATCCTGAAAGAATTCGCCCATCATGTACGCGCGCGGATTCTCCTCTTTGATAGCCGCGCGCATGTCCCGCCAGATCTCGCTGTCGCACTGGGTATGCCAGAAATTGCCGGTCATGTTGGCGACATCGAGGCGGTAGCCGTCAATGCTGTACGGCGGTCGCAGCCATTTGCGCATCGAACTGTCCGTGTCGCGGTAAATCAGCCCCCGCAACTTGTGGCTGTTGTAATTGAGCTTTGCCAAATATTTCACGCCAAGCCAACTCTCAATTTCGCCAGTATCGGGATGCTTGTAAAAGTACTGTGCTGCCCGGCTATCCGGGTCTTCCGTCGCAGCCAACACCCAGGGATGGTGGAAGCCGATATGATTGGGCGTGAAATCCAGGATCAGCTTCATATCGCGCTCGCTCATCGCCCGGCGCAGATCTCGCAGGGCCGCGTCGCCGCCGAGGCAGTCGGCAATTCGATTGAAATCGCGAACGAGATAAAAGTGATTGGTTTCGGCGTCAAAGATTGGGTTGAGATAGATTGCGGTCACACCCAGGTCTTCCAGATAGGCAAGGTTATAAGTGATCCCTTGCAAGTCCCCGCCGAAGAAATCGACATTTCGCGCTTCTTCGAACGGGCGCGGCAGATCGCCCCACTGGCGCTGAATGACCGGCTGGCCCATCAAGGTAGGCTCACCGGATTGGCGGTCATTGGCCGGATCGCCATTGGCAAAGCGCTCGGGAAAGATCTGGTAGAAGATCTGCTCGCGAACCCACATGGGCGCGTCATAGTCGCCGAGAACGGTGAAATTGAACCAGTCGGGGCTGTCGACCGGGCTGATGCCGAACTGATTGAAATAGAATGAGCCAGTCTCGGTCAGGAAATGGAAACAGTAGTTATTGTGATGCATGGTGATCGGCAAATCGGCTGACCACCAGTCGTAATATTGATCGGAGTCGGACTTTGTCATTTGTATCCGCCGCCACTCGCCGTCCGGTCGGCTGCGCAAATACAAAGCGCGGATATCGGCTTCCGATGATACGCGGATATGCACCGTGATCGTTTCACCGATACCGGGCAATGGATTGCTGAGATAGCGCTCGGAACTATCGTGATGAACGTAGCGCGTCCAATTCGCCAATAAGCTCATTGGTCGGTTCCTTTCTGTTGATCCGGATGTCGCTGATACAGCCAGGTCAAATGACGTAAGGAGTCTTTGCCGGGATGCGCGTAAGCCCCCTCGGTAAAGCGCCAGGTCCAATTGCCCGCCGCTGTTCCCGGCGTATTCATGCGCGCATCCCCGGCGAGACCCAGTAGATCTTGCATCGTCATGACATATACTTGCGCCGGCGAACGCATCCCCACCCGCGCCATTGTCCAGGCGATATCATGGACATCGTGCCCAAGGTATTCCTTCACGAAGTTGCGGGTGTTATCGTCAACCTCGCTGTCCCACCATCCGCGCGTGGTATTGTTGTCGTGGGTGCCAGGATAAACGATGCAGTTTCGCAAATGGTTATGCGGCAAGAAAGGATTTGCCGGGTCGCTAAATGCGAACTGCAGCACCTTCATGCCGGGCAAACCGAAGTCGTCGCGCAGCTTCTCGACGCCCGGTGTGATTACTCCCAAGTCTTCGGCGATGATCGGCAAGTCGCCAAGGGCGCTTTCCAAGGCATGGAAGAACGGGGCGCCCGGTCCCGCTTTCCACTTGCCCTTTGCCGCAGTTGCTTCGCTGGCGGGTATTTCCCAGTAGGCCTCGAAGCCGCGGAAATGATCGACGCGAATGAAGTCTACGAGCTTCAACAGGGTCTCGACTCGATGAATCCACCAGTGATAGCCCTCGGCAGCCATGACTTCCCAGCGATAGAGCGGATTGCCCCAGCGCTGCCCGGTCGGGCTGAAGTAATCGGGCGGCACGCCGGCGACAACAGTTGGGTTGCCCAGCCCGTCCAGGAAATACTCCTGCTGATTCGCCCAGACGTCGGCGCTGTCGTGGGCGACAAAGATCGGCAGATCTCCGATCAACTGCAGGCCTCTGCTGTTGGCATATGCTTTGAGATCGCCCCATTGGCGATAGAAAAGCCATTGCCGGAAGCGTTCCAAATTGATTTGACCCTCGCAACTCGTTTTTGCTTGCGCAAGCGCACGAAGATCGCGGCGCAGGAGCGAACGCTCCCACTCTGTCCAGGGACGCAGCTTGTGCTGCCGCTTCAAAGCGGCGAACAGGGCGAATTCGTCGAGCCAGGCGCTGTTCTCGTGAACGAACTCTTCGTAGTCAAAGTGCTGTTGCGGGCTTGCGCCCTCCGCGAAGTTACGCTGCGCCAGCGCGAGCTTTTGGTTGTGGTACGGAATAATCCAGCCGAAATCGACGCGTTCGCGCGGGAAGGGCGGCACATCGGCGAGATCGCCTTTAGCTAGCAGACCGTCCTCGACCAGCTTGTCAAGACTTATCAGATTGGGATTGCCGGCGAAAGCGGACAGTGTCTGATAGGGAGAGTCCCCGTAACTGGTGGGACCGAGGGGCAGCACTTGCCAGATCGACTGTCCTTGCTCTTCCAGCCAGTCTACAAAGCGATAGGCCGAGGCGCCCAGATCTCCAATGCCGTAATTGCCAGGTAGGGAGGTGGGGTGGAGCAAGATGCCGCTAGAACGCGGAAGTGAGATCATGAAGAATAGCCCGGGACGAATTTGGCGCGTCAGTTAATCACGGCATAGTAATTTAGAATGGGGGCGGACGCAATGACTATCGCCCCCATTGCGCGCTCGCCAGTTCCGTGGAAGCTGTGTCTATTGGAAACCTTGCCGCCGGCGTATTGCAGGCGAATTGGTTCTCATAACCCGCGTCGAGATGTTGACGGCAGTTTTCGGATTATGCCTATTCTCAATCGTTACGCAGCATGTCTCTAACCGCGCCGGCAAGGTCAGACACCGATAGCTTTCGCTCTTCGCCGTCACTCAGTCGACGAAGTTTGACCACCCCGGCGTCGATTTCTTCGGGACCCGCTAAGGCGACGATGGGAATGCCCTTTTTGTCGGCATAGCTGAATTGCCGCCCCAGTTTGCGTGGTTCGAAGTAGAGCTCGGTGTTGATTCCGGCGTCGCGCAATTGGTTGGCAACATTCATGGATGGTTTTCTTGTCTCTCGGCTGTAGACAGCCACCAGCACCTGAACCAGCGTGCCACCCAGATGCGCGGGATACAGATCAAGCTCATCCATCAAATCAATGATACGTTCGATGCCAAATGAGGTGCCGGTTGTGGGCAGGCTCTGTTTGCGGAACATGCCGACCAGTTCATCGTAACGTCCGCCACCGGTGACGCTGCCCAGGTTTGGCTGAGAAATCACCGTCTCGAAAATGGGGCCGGTATAATAACCGAGTCCGCGCACCATAGTGAAATCAAAGTCGTAGTTTCTCGTCGGAATGCCGGAATCGGACAGCAAGCTTGCCAGATCGCGAAGATCGTCCAGTCCGTTGTCGCCGGCGCCGATTGCGTCCGAGATGAAGTCCAGGTTACCGCTGCCCGGCTCGTACGCTTGCAACAAGTTCATCATCCGGCTGACGGCGTCGGGCTGGACTTCACGTTCAATCAATTCTTGGCGCACGCCATCGGCGCCGATTTTGTCGAATTTGTCTACGCTGCGATATAGATCCGGCAACTGCGCATCCGGCAGTCCAGAATATTCGCCAATGGCTGTCAGCAATTTGCGGTGGTTGATTTTGATGGCGAATTGCGGAAACTTCAAGCGATCCAGGATACGGTGCATCATCGTCACGATTTCGGCGTCAGCTTCGATGCCGGCGACGCCGACGATATCCGCGTCACATTGATAGAACTCGCGATAGCGCCCTCTTTGTGGTCGTTCTCCACGGAATACCGGCGCGATATGATAGCGCTTGAAAGGGAAGCTCAGTTCGCTTTCGTACTGGGCAACGACTCGCGCCAGGGGAACTGTCAAATCGTAGCGCATCGCAAGCGGGTCTTTGCTGCTGCGCCCATGTTGCGCGCTGAAAATCAGTTTTTCCGCGTCTTCGCCGTATTTGCCGAGTAATGTCTCGCGCAATTCGAGGATGGGTGTATCGAGTGGTTCGAATCCGAAGCGATGAAATACATCGGTGATGGCGTCAACAACATATTGACGACGCAACATCGTCTCCGGCAAGAAATCACGGAATCCCTTTGGCGTTCGAGGATTGATGGTTTTACTCATTGACGAACCTCTAGTTGCGAATTGGTCGACGCAGCAACAAACGTCAGACTCAGCCTATTTTTTGGTAAACCGCGTCGCTCGTGAGACGAGAACGCTTGTTGTATTGTGTGAGTGCTACAGACGTTTTCGCCGCCGCCGAGCGGCTGTTTGGGAAGGATAAAGCTGCTGCGCGAATGCGAAAAGGGGCGAATCCATTGAGTCTGTTGAAACAATCCTCTGTAGTGGTCCTATAAATCTGGACACATTTTCCCCAGTATTCTGGTAGGTTTTTGGTTTGTGGAAAGAGAATGCTGGACCGGATCAGTGTGCTTGCAAGATAGCAAGGCTGAGACTGACGGCAGGCGGCATATCCGCCGGGCTTACTGTGGCAGGTCTGGTTTGGTTTGTGTTTGAACTTTGTCCGACTTTGTCCGTTTTGCGGACAATGAAAACTCTTTTTCGGACAATGCGCCAATTGCCTTGGCAGATCGGGCTGCTTGCACAGTCCTTGTGGCATGAGAAAAGCAGCTTCAAGCGCGCCCCGGCTTGATATTGGCGCAGAGCCGCCCGGCGCGTAAGTGGCGGAAAGATTTGACAGGCTCAGGCAAAATAGTAAG
>JAPOOU010000193.1 GCA_026713245.1 Chloroflexota bacterium | reverse complement strand
CCCCCGCCGATGCGGGGGCGCGCGGCGCCGAGCCGGGCGATGTCGTTCATATGGAGCTTCCCCGCGCCAGCGGCGGGGAGCCGCTCTGGTGGTACGGCGTGGCGCTGCGCTACGTAGAGGCTGTGGCCAGGGGCAAGCAGATCCTGGTCTTGAGCATGATGGCGCAATCGCCTTTCGACCTTTACGGCCTGGCCGAGACAGAATTACGTCTATCCACGGCAGAATTGCTGGCGAACAACGCCGCGCTGCTATTTGCGCGTTACTATCCCGATCAAGTTGATCAGCCGGCATGGGATCGCGTCTATGAGCGCTTCGCCGAGTCGGAGGCGCTGGCGCCATATCTATGTGACCGCCAACGGATCCCGTATGTCGCGCTGCTCTATTCACAGACGAGCGTGGAACGCTTCGACAATCGCGACGGCAAGCCCTCGCAATTGGGAGAACTCAAAGGATTCGCCAAGGCGCTGCTGCAAGAAAAGATCCTTTTTGATGTGATTACGGAATCCGACCTGTGCGCGGGAATTGACCAGTATCAGGCGCTGATCTTGCCCAACGCCAGTTGTTTGTCCGCCGAATGCAAGGCGGGGGCGCGAGCCTTTGTTGCATCAGGTGGCGGCCTCATCGCGTCTTACGAAACGGGCATGTACGATGATACGGGTCAGCGCGCGCAGGATGATGACTTCGCGAGCGTCTTCGGCGTAGCATACCGGGACGAAACATTGCCTTTTGAGCTTGATATTTATATGCTAATGAGTTCCGAGCAACCGTTGCCGGCAGATATTCCCGCCGGCAAGCGTCTGCCAACCATGGGCATGCAAGTCGTCGTCGAGCCGGATGGCGCGGGAGCGGTGGCGCACGTTCAGGGCGCATCGGAAGTGCATTACGGCCCGCTGGGCGATGAGATTGGTCCGCCGGCCGTGCTCGCTAACGAGTCGGGTAAGGGCGGTCGATCCGCGCTCTTCACGACGCCCATTGGCGTGCGCTATCTGGAATACGGTATTCCCGATTTCCGAAATCTGATCGCGGCCGCGGTCAATTGGACGGCCGCTGTAACACCGCCTGTGAGGGTGCATAACGCGAGCGACGTGCTCGCGCTGACTGCCTTCAAGCAGGGCGAGCGCACACTGATTCATCTGGTCAACAGCGTCCGCGACGAGACGCGTCTGCCCATCAACGAAACCATTCGCAGCAGCGACGTTGTGGTCGAGGTCGATCTTCAGAGCGCGGCGCGGTCGGTGGTCGCGCGCGGTGATCTTACAGAAATGACTTGGGAGCAGCAAGGCGGAACGCTCTCGATACGGCTTTCAGAGCTGGCCTATCATGTGCTGCTGGTGATCGATTAGCGAGTGCAATGCGGCTGTGAAAACCGCTTTTCCGCGCCCACTTTCACTACTGAAGGGAGTGTCAGGAATATGAACGGCGACTATCCCGCCAAACGGCAGCAACTGGAAAGCGACGGTTTCTGCATTTTGGAAAACATCATTGACGCCCAAATGCTGGCGCAGTTGAGATCGATCACGGATATGATGCTTGCGCGGCAAGAGGCCGCTCACTTTGCAGAGAATCGCTCGCAAGGCAGCCTGATTTCGGTCTTCGACGAGCCCGTTATGGCCACGCTCGTCGCCTATCCGCCGATTCTGGCTGCGCTGGCGAAGCTGGGGTTTGCTGAACCCAAATGGTCGAGCGGATTCGTGATTAGCAAACCCGCGGCTAGTCCGCCGCTTTTCTGGCATCAGGACGCGCGCTTTTGGGACGATCCGGTCAGTTATACGCCGCAGATCATTCAATGTTTCTTGATGATTTATCTGGTCGATACGTCGCCGGAGAACGGCTGTCTGAGGCTAATTCCGGGTTCGCACTTGCGGCGGCATCCGCTGCACGACGCGCTGCCGGACGCGCATGGAGAGACACTGGGACGAATGGATAATCCGGCGCACCTGGCATATCAGCGAGCCGAGGGCGAAATCGATGTGCCAGTGAAAGCGGGCGACGTGATCATGGGTAGCGCGCGGCTGCTCCACGCCGCGCACGGCAATCGTTCGCCGCAGCGCCGGACCAATATCACGCTTTGGTACTATCCAGCCTTTGATGAACTGCCGGAAGGCATCCGGGCGTTCCTGGCGGAGAGAGAACTCCCGCCAAATTGGCGCGAGCAGAACCGGGACCTAATCGAAGCATTGTGGCCTCGCTATCAAGGCGATACCAAGCCGATAAGGCAGAATCGAAGCCCTGGCCCGGCGCTGAAGCGGGGCGCATGGGCGCCCGACCGCTGACCGCGCTTCAATCCCCGGCAGCCGGCAGCGCGTCGAGCGCTTGCAGGCGCTCCTCATTGGCTTCCAGCCACTGGATCGCCGACATGGCGGCCGAGGTGCCTTGACCCACTGAGGTCGCGACTTGCCGCCAGATCTCGTCTTGAATCTCGCCCGCGGCGAAGACGCCTTCCACGTTGGTGCGGTAGCGCTGGTCGGTGATGATGTAGCCGTTTTCATTCAGGGCGATCTGGTCGCCAAAGACGGCGTTGTTGGGGTCGTGCCCGATGAAGATGAAGACGCCGTCGGTCGGGTGTATCGTCTCCTCGCCGGTGACGACATTCTTCAAGCGCAGTGCGTTGACGCCGCCGTCGGCATCGCCGATGATCTCTTCCACCACGCTGTTCCAGGTGAAGTTGATCTTCTCGTTGTTGAAGGCGCGCGTCTGCAATTGAATGCCCGCGCGCAGCTCGTCGCGGCGATGAATGACATTGACGCTGGTGGCGAAGCGGGTCAGGAAGATGCCTTCTTCCAGCGCCGAGTCGCCGCCGCCGACCACGACGATGTCCTTGCCGCGGAAGAAGAATCCATCGCAGGTGCCGCAGTAGCTAACGCCCGTGCCGGTGAATTCTTCTTCGCCCGGCACGCCGAGCTTGCGCGGATCTGCGCCAATGGTCACGATGACGGCATCCGCAAGGTACTCCTCGCCGTAGGTCTTGATGTGGAAGGGCGAACCATTGCTGAAATCGACGCTCTCGACCAAGTCAAACTCGACCACCGTGCCGAAGTTCTCGGCATGTTCTTTCATGCGTTCGACCAGCTCCGGACCGCTCAAGCCATCGGGGAAGCCCGGGTAATTTTCAATTTCGTGGGTAATGGCGACTTGCCCGCCCAATTGGTTGCCCGCGATGACGACCGGCGCCAATTGCGCGCGGGCGGTATAGAGCGCCGCGGTCAAACCGGCGGGACCGGAACCAATGATGACAACGCGTTCCTTTTTCATACTTATTTCCTCATGAAACTTGGTGTAAGACGAATACGAAGAGCTTATATTCGATTAAAGAAGCGCTTTCGATTGGCGATGCTGGCTCTCAAACGCGATCTTCTGGCGCGGGCAGATTAGTCGCGCTAACTGGGCGGTACGGAAAAGTCAAAACCTTCGAGCGCTTTTTCTCGCTGAATGACTGCCACCAGGGCCTCAAATTCTTCGCGGCAATCGCCCCAGTAATGCATGAACTTTTTCATTTCTGGCAAGATCTCGTTGAGATCGGCGCCGTTCGCGACCTGTTCCGCCAACTGCGTGATCTTTTCGCAGCAGTCGTTGCAGTCCATCTTGATCAATGTATCGTCGGCTGGGGCGTTGACGATGAAATCGACGAGTTTTCCCAGTTGATCGCCATCAGGTTGTTGAGACATGGCTGCTGCTCCAAATACTGTCGCTTTGTGTTTTGGACGAACGGCGGGCGGGGAATCTTACACGGGCGGCG
This sequence comes from Chloroflexota bacterium, assembly GCA_026713245.1. Lineage (GTDB taxonomy): Bacteria > Chloroflexota > Anaerolineae > Aggregatilineales > Phototrophicaceae > UBA6055. The sequence continues at coordinate 12,250 of JAPOOU010000193.1, read as the reverse complement.
TTTCGCCCAGGATTTCGCGCTGGACGTAACGTTGCAAATGTTCAACCGTTGTGAAACAGATGAATCCATTGCGGCTTGCGAGTTGGAGTGTTTCATCTTCTTCATCAATGAGCAGAGCAACGGGGTGGCTCTTGCCAACCTGAATGCCATCGGACCATGCCAGGTCGAGAACAGCCAAAACATCGTTGTTTTGGCTATCTACGAGTTCGTAACCTATCTGTCCATGAGGCAGCTGACGGCTATCCATCCAGCTCATAACTTCGAGAATCAATTCTTCTTCCGCTTCGTTGGTAATGCCGCCTGGGACGGCAGAGAAGTCGCGCTCTGTTGCCGATTCGGGCATTGAACCATTGTAGAGTTGATCAAGGAAATCGTTGGCGGCTTTAGAGAGCAGTTCGCGGCGCGCAGCGAGGAAATCGCGGTAATTCTCGATTTTCCATAGTTCGGGATCGTCAGGAATCCAGTGTGAGGCTAAGACGCCGGGGTGCTTTTCTTCGTAGTAGGGGAAGTATTCTTCGGGCAATTTTGCCGAGATCCTGCGGTTTGTCTCTTGAGTGAGAAGAGTGAAGTTCGCTAGGGAATTGTTGTCGTTTCTCCAATGGTACCCGTATTTCGATAGTCTTGCTTTGGGGAAAAGATGATGTAGCTCTAACTGAGTGTTCTTGCCTAGCAAATGCCTCTGCAATTTGATGCCACTGTCGAAATCGAGCGTGCCGTATACTCGTGTCATCATATACAGCATCGGATAGAAGCGGCTGCCGCGGGTCGCGCCGGCGAAATCTTGTGGGTTGATACGCAAATGACCACGATTCTGACGCAGTCGATCAATCAACGCCCCAACTGCATCGTCATTTTCCCGCACTGTTTGCAGGTCTTGACGGATTACTGTTTCGACAGGTCCTGAATAGCGTGCCCATAACATTGCGTGGATATATCAGTACATCAATCGGTCGCGCGTTCGGGAGTTTGGAGTTGTATGTTCCTTGTCGAAAAAGCGCAAGATTGCTGGAAGAGAATTCGGACTGCCAAGTACATAACCGTCATCCAGTCCCAAACGCGAGGCGATTAGATTAAGAGCTGTATCGATATGCTTTTCCGCACGCTGCAATCCATCTTTTATCTGTTCTGATGAAACTTTTTGTCTTTCAAGCTCGGCGAAGTCAGAATGTCCTGTCGTGAGCGCGTTTATACAGCGCAGCAGCCAATCCAAATTGAAATTGTGGTAACCACTATCTGCCCACTTCTTCAATCTCGCCTGCATTTCTTCGCGCGCTTGGGGCCAGTCTGCGCATATTTTCGCTAATGCTAAATCGCCTTTGGATAATTTCGTGCCGCCGCTATTCACTTGATTGAAGATGTCAACAACCGTTTCCATGTCCTTGTCAGCGCCGCTTACTGTTTCTACATGGAACGTGCGATCTTTTATATTGACAATTGAAAGTAGACGATTCACGTAAATCTCATTTTCAGGATGGTCGGCGAACCTAGGGAAGAAGGGTCCTATGCCACGTTGCATCAAGTCCGTAACTGAAATCCAGCACTGATCGTCCTTCATTTTGACCGGACCATAGAACTCAAATTCTTCCGTTGCCACATTAAAGTACAGATTACGGAACGAATGTTCATTACCATCAGAAAAATTGGGAAGCTCGTCTTTAATGATTCCATAAAGAGACGTAACACGCTGCTGCCCATCCAGCAGCAGTTTATGTGTGCCGGGCGCAATTTCTTTGTCGCCTCTAACATCCACTTGTGACGCTTGTGTTTCCCAGATGAGCAAACTACCGACTGGATAACCCTTGTACAATGATCGCATTAATTTGATGACATCGGGGCGCTTCCACACATAACCACGCTGAAACCTAGGCAGTGTCAAGGTTCGCAAATCGATTAACGAGATAATTGCCTGAAGGTTCATCTCACACCTCCCTTTGTCAACACTGGAACATTATATCATATTACCTTCCGCCCCCGCGCCGCGGACAGCAGCTCCCGCGCCGACTGCATGCCAGCCGCGCCGGCCGTCCCCAGCATCTCCGCCAGCTCGGCGATGCGCGCGTCATCATTGCCGAGCGCCTGCACCCTCGTCGACACTTGCGCGCCTGCAATCTCCTTATGAACGCGGAAATGTAAATCGGCGTAACCGGCCAATTGCGGCAGATGCGTCACGCACAGGACTTGGTGCTGGCCCGAAAGGGCCCAGAGCTTCTCGCCGACGACGGCGCCAATGCGCCCGCCGATGCCTTGGTCGACCTCGTCAAAGATCAAGATCGGCGTCTGATCGGCCGCGGTGAGTACGCGTTTCAGCGCCAGCATGATTCGCGCCGCTTCGCTGCCGGAGGCCACTTTCGCCAGGGGCAGCGGTGGTTGCCCGGGGTTGGCGCTCAGCATGAATTCGACATCGTCCATGCCTTTGCCGTCGAATTTATAGCGCTTGTCGCCGACGATGCAGCCCGACGGGTGTTCCGCCTGCGCCAGGCGCACCTCAAAGCGCGTTCCTTCCATGCGCAATTCCAGCAGTTCGCGCATGACCGCTCCGGCCAATGCCTTCCCGGCATCGGCGCGCGCATGGCTTAGGCGCATGCTGATATCGCCAATTTGAAGTAGCAAACGCCGCGCTCGCAGCCGTAATTCAATCAGGCGTTCTTCGCTGTGGTCAATATTCTCCAGTTCTTTCGTCGCATCATCCGCGTAAGACAGGATGCCGGCGATATCCGCCGCTTGAAAGCGCCGCTTGAGCGCGCGAATCAATTCCAGCCTTTCTTCCACTTCATCCAGGCGGGCGGGATCAAATTCGATTTCGTCAGCATAGCGCGCGATTGTCAGCGCCAGATCTTGCGCTCCCTGTGTCAGGTCTTCGGCCAAGAGGCGCTCGTCACTCAAGCCGGCATCAATCTGCGCCAGCTTGGACAGCGAGGCTGCCACTTGCATCAATCCGTCAACCAGCGGCATCCCCGCGCCACGATCGTCGCTATTGAGCAGTTGCGCGCACTCTCGCGCCAGCGTCGCCAGTTGCTCGCTGTTGGCCAGGCGATGTCGGTCGGCTAGCAGACCGGCTTCCTCGTCCGGCGCCAACGCGGCTGCGCCGATCTCTTGAATTTCGTGTCGAAGCAGGTCCGCTCGACGTTTCAGCGTCTCCGTGTCCTCGCGTAGCAAGTTTATCTCGCCTTGCGCCGCGGTCAAATCCTGTACCAACGTTGCCAATCCAGCGCGGACGTCCAGCAGATCCGCGTAACGATCGAGCAGATCAATATGGTGACGCGGGCGAAACAGCGACAGATGTTCGCTTTGGCCATGGATATCGAATAGCATTTGGCCGATATCCCGCAACAATGCGGAGTTGACCGCCACACCATTGACGCGCGCGCTGGAGCGCCCGCGCTGACGTATCTCGCGCTGGAGGCTTAGATACCCGGGATTGTCATCAGGCAGATCTGCGCGCTCCAGCACCGCCTTGATTGCGCTTCGATTGCGCCCGTCCAACGCGATGAAGCCTTCGATGCTGCAGCGTTCTGTCCCGCCGCGGACGAAGGCTGGATCGGCTTTTGCGCCCAGGAGCAGTTCAACGGCGTCAATCAGGATCGACTTGCCGGCGCCGGTTTCTCCCGTGATGACATTGAAGCCGGGGCCAAAGGAAAGCTCCAACTCGTCTATGACGGCAAAATTGTTGATGCGCAGTTCTTCTAACATGGATGAAGGGTCAGCACCTCGTCCATATTAGATGGACACCTTGAAGCGGGCGAATGCGGCAGACGTAGCCAGCACTAGATAAATCACTATGAATATTCCCAGACCGGTCAAAAGCAGCCCTGCGGCCAAGCCGCCTGTCAGTACACTGGCCGCGCAAACGGCGCCGCTGTAGCGTCCGCGCCTGCGGCCGGTCACCTGCAGGGCGATCTGCGCGATCATGCCTCCCAGCGCCGGCGCGATCACGATGCCCAAGAGCAAAATCCCGCCAACCAGCGTCGTAATAAAGACCGCGATCGCCCCGCCCGTAGTGCCCACCGCAGCGACTATGGCGTAGTCCAGCGAGGTTCCTTCGAAAAACTTGTTCTCGTGGCTGCGCACGCATTGGCGGCAGGTGTAGCCAACCGGCGTTCGTTTGGCGCAGTCGATGCACATATATCGTTCGCAGCGGTTGCAGCGCAGTTCGGTGTCGCGCTCGGGGTGCACGGCACAGTAGTGCATATCACTGTCGAAGGTGATATTTGGTACGTTTTCGCTCATGACTGCCTCATATCCTTTTGACTCGCATTCGCCGACCGTTATTCGTCGAAAGTCATGCGCCGCGGCCCGTGACGATTGATGCGCGGTTCCATTCGATCTAGCAGGGACCGATAAAAGTAGTTTCGATCGCGCAGGCGCGCGAATTTGCTGACCGGCTCGGCAGAAGTGATGCAAATGTGCTGGTTTTCCGACAGTTCCGCGACCACGCGTCCGTCGACGGTCAGCACGACCTGATGTCGGTTTTCGCGCGTGGGTTCGATATCTACAACGGCGCCGCGGGACAGAACAATCGGCCGCTCCATACTCAAATGCGGCGCCATTGGCACCATCAGGATATTGCGCAGTTCCGGCGGGAGGATGGGCCCGCCCGTCGCCAGCGCATAAGCGGTCGAGCCGGTCGGCGTGGAGATGATCAAGGCATCGGCGTTGTAGGTGGTTGCCCAGTGCTTGTCGATATAGCTGTTGATCTGCACCATGCGCCCGAATACGCTGCCGCTGATGACGACGTCGTTGAGCGCGTTATGGCTGCTCAGTTCGGTGCGCTTGTCCCGCATCAATGTCGCGCGCAGCATCATACGTTCTTCAATCCAGTAGTCGCCGCGGAGCAATTGATCCAGCCCGCTTTGCCAATCGTCCGGGCTCTCGATCTCGGTCAGGAAACCCAGCCAGCCCATATTGATGCCCAAAACCGGCACATCATGTTCGGCGCAGACGCGCCCCGCGCGCAGCATGGCGCCATCGCCGCCGATCGCCATCACAATATCGGCTTCCGCCACCTCGTTTATAACGCTGTCTTCATCCCAAACGGTGTAAAGCCAATTCGCGATCCCGCGCTGACTGAGGATCTTGGCGATATCCCGCGCGACCGGGTGCGTGTCCGGTCGTGAAGGATGCGCGAGTATGCCTATCTGCTTTATCTCGGTCAAACCGGGCTTCTTTCGCTCTGCTATCGGCCGACACAATTATGACGCAGTTTTGGCGGCAATCCCATACAAAAACATGGTGACGAGAATGTATCGAGTAGCCTCCCCAAGATACGGCGGGCGTTTTGGCCGGCCAGCTTCACTTGGTGTCGCGAGGCAGCCGCTGGCGATTCTGGAAGCTCGGTGTATCGGCTTCTCGACAGAAGCAGCCGCAAGTTAGTCCCGGGAAATCAGAAATCAAGGCGATTTGCAGGGGCGACACTTCACGTCGCCCCGAGTCTGTAAGCGCAATGCTCTCATTATATCGATTGCATCCTTGGCGCTACTTTGGAAAATCGACCGGCAGTGGATTTGATAATTCAACTGAATTGAAACTAATATCAATAGTGCCAGGGACTTATTAACTACTGGTTAAGGAGAGATATCGGATGTCCAAATTACTGCTTACAGTTCTATTGACGATGCTATTGGTTTTTCCCTCGGCAGCTCAAGATGATGGCTCCCCAAGTATCGCCATTCTCCGGTTTGGTTCACTGCCATCGCTGGACATCACCGACGGCGCCATTCTCGATCTGCTTGAGTCCTACGGCTTCATTTCCGCGGAAGAGAATAGAATCCTTGAAGGGCGTGTTAATCATCAAGGTGAAAATATCAACGTAATATGGGGCGAGGCGGGCTTCGATTACCCGACCATATCCATAATGGTAGAAGACGCGCTAGACCAAGGCGCGGACGTGCTTGTTATCTTGGGAACACCAGTAACCCTGTTGGCGGTCAACAGCACGCTTGACATGGAAGACCCGCCAGCGGTACTGTTCACCGCGGTTCACAATCCCTATCTAGCGGGCATCGCTGACTCGTCTTGCATCAAGCCGGCGCATGTCACGGGCTCGGAAATAGAAACTTCCTACGAATACGTTCTCGACGCGCTGATAAAGCAGAATCCCGCTCTCAGCGTTGTCGGCACAATTTTCGACACCTCTGCGGCAAGTGGCGTGTATGGCGTCGACCGTATCGCCGACCTGGCCGGAGAAATGGGCATTTCCGTCGAAGTGGCTGGTGTCGCCGCGCTTTCGGACCTGCGCGCGGCCGCGGATGGCCTGGTGCAGAAAGGCGCGGACGCGATTGTATTGCCCATAGACAACCTTACCACGCAGGGCTTGCCGATTATTGTGATCGTAGCCAATGAAAACGGCGTCCCGGTCTTCCATCCGAGCATGGGCGCGATCTATTATGGCGCGACCATCGGCGCCGGTTACTCGGGTTTCTATGACAATGGCGTCAGAGTTGGCCTCACGCTCGCGGCATACTTGAATGGCGATATCGACATCGCCAGCACGGGCATCTATGTCGCGGCGAGCGAAGGACTCGGCATTAATCTTGATTCGGCCAACTTGCAAGGCGTGGAAGTATCCGACGATCTGATGCGCGAAGCTGATGTCGTGATGGAAGGCGGTACCCCCACCCGTGTATCGGCGCGAGTCATGCAGGTGATCAGACAGCGCGGCGTCGTCATCCCGCAGCAACAACGTCAAGAAGCGGACATGGAATTCCTGGCGAGCCTGCAATGCACGCCGGAGATGATCGCCGAGCAGCAAGCAGAAATGGACGCCGCTGATTAGCTCGCATTCCGCGCAGCTTCCAAACTAGCGCAGTCGTTGTAGCCGCTCGGCGGCAGCGAAAAGGTCTGCCGTGCTCACGCAAAATCGTAAGCCTTCCCGTCGCATGATCGACGCAGTTTACGTAAACAGGGGCGACCTGTCTGGTCGCCCGTTTTCATCCGGCAATGCAGTTCTATACGCTACCCAAAGCGCCCGGCGATATAATCGGCTGTCTCTTGTTGCGCCGGGCTCCCGAAGACCTTCTCGGTATCGTCATACTCCACCAGTTCGCCCCAGCGGATCTCGCGGCCGTCTTCAACTGTTTTGCGAATGTTGAAGAAAGCGGTGAAATCGGAGGCGCGCTGCGCCTGCTGCATATTGTGTGTGACGATGACGATGGTATATTCCCGCTGCAAGTCCCACATCAGTTCTTCAATGCGCTGTGTGGCTATGGGATCAAGCGCGGAGCAGGGCTCGTCCATCAAGATCACATCCGGCTCCACCGCGATTGTCCGCGCGATGCACAGGCGCTGTTGCTGCCCGCCGGAAAGGGCCAGGCCCGACTTGTTCAGATCACCGCTGACTTCGTCCCAAAGTGACGCGCCGCGCAGGCTGCGCTCGACGATCGCGTCCAGGATGCCCTTCTTCTTGATGCCCAGCAAGCGGGGACCGTATGCCACATTGTCGTAAATGCTCTTGGGAAAGGGATTCGGTTTCTGGAAGACCATGCCGATGCGCCGCCGAACCTCTACCGGGTCAACATCGTGGTCATAAAGATTCTTGCCGCGGTATATGATCTCGCCCTCGACCCGCGCCCCTTCCACCAGGTCCAACATACGGTTGATGCCGCGCAGGACCGTGCTCTTGCCACAGCCCGACGGACCAATGAAGGCCGTGGTCTTGTTTTGGTATATCGGCAGGCTGACGTCGGCTACCGCGCGAAAACCGCCGTAATAGAAACTGCATTCGCGCAGTTCCATCGCCAGGGCGCTATCGGTCTGAATTCGCTCTTCTGTTTGCACAGTCATGACTTAGAACCTAATCGAATAGCGGTTGCGCAGGATGATAGCCGCGGCGTTCAACGTCAGCATCAATACCAGTAGTACGATGATGGCCGCGGCGGCGATATTGGCGAACTGGCCCTGTGGACGCGCTGTCCACTGATAGATCTGTATCGGCATCGCCGTGAATTGCGAAAAGGGGCTGGTCGGGTCCGTCACCAGGAACGTTGCCGCGCCCACGACAATCAAGGGCGCAGTTTCCCCTACAGCGCGCGAGACGGACAGGATCGTACCGGTCATGATGCCGGGCAGCGCCGCCGGCAAGACTTGATTCCAAATCGTTTGCAAACGGGTCGCTCCCAAGCCATAGGAGGCTTCCCGAATCGTAATGGGCACGGCGCGAATGGCCTCTTGCGCGTTGATGATGATGATGGGCAAGATCAGCAGGACCAGCGTCAATCCGGCGCTAACCAGCGTGCGGCCATTCGGCGCGAAGCTGTTTATCCGCACCAGGCTCGCCATCAAAGCGTCGAAGGTATCATCGCTAATGGCGGCGTCGGCGGCGACATCAAATCGATAATAATCGCCCCGTACCTCTATATCGTAATCTTCATCCGCTCGTACAGGCTCGATTTTTACGGCGATCTTCAGCGCCTCCGCCAAGGCATGCGAGATCTCGCGCGGGTCGGAATTGCCGCCCATCGCCAAGCTTGGCGTGCCAAAGAACACGAAGGTATCGACGATTCGTTCGACTGTCGCAACATCGACAAGCTCGGGATCGCTGTGGATTGCGGCGCCGTCGTAGGCTATCGCGCCCTCAAAAGCGGGGGCGATCCGCTCAATCACCGTGCCCACCGTCGGCGCGTCGAAGTTGTAATGGAAGATCAATCCACTCGTGAAGGGCGCCAGTGCTCGGACAAAGATAGCCAAGCCCAGCATGCCGTAGATGATCGAGGGGACACCGGCCAGATTGCGCACATTGGTCTCGATCAAGCGGTTGATGAAGCCGTGATGGGCATATTCCTCGAGATAAATCGCCGCGCCTACGCCGATGGGCAGCGCTACCACCACCACCACCGTCATCAAGCCGATCGAGCCGATCAAAGCCGAGCGCACACCCGCCAGCGCCGGTGTGCTCGACATCGGCGTGGTCAGGAACTCGTTATGCAGCCAGCTGTGGAAGCGGATGACCGTGACTTCGGCATCATCAAGTCGCTTGCGCCGGCGGAAATCCTGTAGTATCGGTCCCTCGATCTGCGCCTTGACCGAGTCGAAGTTGAAGATCGCATCTACCAGGGGGAAGCTGGCGACAACCTGTTGCTCCACTACTTCTTCCAGGACCAGGTTGCGCAGCGTCCCGCGATCAGCGTACTTGGCCAGCAGATCCGCCTGCTGCGCCGCGCTGATGTCTTTGAGCAGTTCGCCCGCAATTGCCGGGTCGACATGCGGGTCGCCGACGATCTCGGCGACGCTGGCGCTCGTGAAGTCATGGATACTGACTGTGCTGATAGAATTGCGGATCAATACACGCAGGCGCCCGCGGACGTTCTCGGCCAGGATCGTTGCCAATTCGTCATTATTCAGCGCGTCCATGGGACGACCATTCGTCAGTTTTTCCGGCTCGATGGTATTGACAACGGCGATCGTGCCAAAAGCTTCGTTGGCGACATTGAAGAATAATGCGACCAAGGCAAGCGCCGCCGCGGTCACCGAGAAGTAGTTGAACAGCAGCCCCAGGCGTCCGCGCCGATGCCGCGCCTCCAGGCGTTGGAAGAAAGCCGTCTCCTCGGGCATGTAGTGCTTGCTAGTGCCGCCTTCCATTTAGTAGACCTCCCGAAAGCGCCCGATAATGACGCGGCTCAATACATTGAGCATGAAGGTCATCACGAAGAGCGTCAGACCGATGGCGAAGATGCTGTTGTAGTCAATCGAATCATAGCTCAGGTCTCCGCCGCTGATGCGCGCGATATGCCCCGTCATCGTCTCGGCCGAGTCGAAGGGACTGAAACTGAAATTGGGACCCGCGCCAGCGGCGATCGCCACGATCATCGTCTCGCCGATGGCGCGCGAAACGGCCACAATGAAAGCGGCCAAAATGCCCGATAATGCTGCGGGCACAACGACCTTGATCACCGTCTCCAGCTTCGTCGCGCCCAATCCGTACGAGGCTTCCCGCAGCGCGTTCGGCACGGCGTGCAAAGCGTCTTCGCTCATCGAGCTGATCAAGGGGATGATCAATATGCCGACTACAATGCCGGCTGAGCCCGTGTTATAGATATTCACGACATCGACCCCGAATACAGCGCGCAGCAGCGGCGTCATGAATGTCAAGGCGAAATAGCCGTAGACGACTGTCGGAATGCCCGCCAGGATTTCCAGCGCCGGTTTCAAGGTAGCGCGCACCCGCGGCGACGCGTATTCGCTGAGGTAGATCGCCGCGCCAAGGCCCAGTGGCAACGCGACTAACATCGCGATGGTACTCGTCATCAGCGTGGCGTTGATCAACGGAATGACGCCGAATTCTCCAATGGCGGGTATCCAATTCGTATTGGTAAAGAACTCGATGATGGTGGGGCGGTCATTGTATTCCACCGTCACGCCGGCGCTGTGTGGCGCAAGCGTGTTCTCGCCGCGGATAGCGCGCTTGACCTTCAGTCGAGGCAGATAGCCAGCTTCCACAAATGCTTCGGCGATGCGCTCGGTTAGTGGGAAGACGGTTGAACTGCCCGCCGCTGTCAGCTCGCCATTTACCGCTGCTGGCTTTACTGTCGGAACGTCGCTCGCGCCGATCGCCCGGATCCACTCATTGCGTGTCTGCGCCATGACCTCGGGCGACGCCGCGAAATAGCCGACATCGACGATAACGTCTTTCACATGGCTGAGGTAAAAACTGATAAAGTCTTTCAACTGCGGATGATCGCGCATGAGGCCGGCATCGCTGTAAATGTACAGCGGACGCGCAAGCGCATAACTGCCGTCCTCCACCGTCTCTATCCTCGGAGTGACTCCGTCCAACGCGATAATCCGCAAGTCATCCTTATTGTTCAAGTAATAGGCATAACCGAAAAATCCGATGCTATAGCGATTGCGCTTGATGCTGCCAGCCAGTTGGCTGTCATTCTCGGACATAATCAGGTCCGTCGTCAGCATCGCGTCTGGATCCCCATCCAGGACTTCTTCCACGAAGAAATCGAAAGTACCGCTGTCCTCGCCCGGTATGACCAGCGTGATCGGCTCGTCCGGAAAACTGGCGCGTACATCGGACCAGCGCGCCGCGCCGCCGAAGATCCGCTGCAACTCGGCAAAGGTCAGCTCGGTTATGAAGTCGTTGTCGGCGCTCACCACGATCGCCAGCGCGTCGGTACCTATGCGAAACGCGAGCGGCCTAATCCCCGCCGCAGCGCATGTCTCGATTTCGGCTAGCTTAATCGGTCGGCTCGCATTAACGATCAATGGCCGCGCGCGTCCGACTTCCGCCAGTTGCGCTTCTGTCGCGCACCAGCTTCTAAAGCCGCCGCCGGTACCGAGCACGTCGAGTTCGAAGCGATTGTTGTGAAACTCGACAATCTCCATCACCTCTTGACCGACGCGAATCGTTCCGCCGATCGCGATAGCGTCCAGCGCCTTGCCCGGCTCGACAGTGAACTCGGTTGCGCTTTCGTCCATGTCGCTCAAAATGGCGCGGTTGGTATTCACCCACTGATCACGGGTGAAAAAGGAGATCGACTCATTACCCAGTACCAGGATGATGCCGATGGTGGTGAATATGGAAAGCAAGCCACAAGCGAGCAAGCTCATCTGGATTACGACTTCGTGCCACTTGATGCGATGCGTCAAATCTAGCGACCTGGTCTTTCGCTGTACCAGGTGAAGCGTCAAATCAGGATTTTCTGGCTCATTCATCTATCACTCATATCCATTAACAGAACGATGCCGCTTGCAGGGAAAATTCTTGCCTCCCGCGCAGCTCGCGCTTGGCATTGAATCAGCCCAATCATTCGTCGCCATTTATGATTAAATTCCCATTCCAATGCGTAACAGTAACTCGCAACATTGCAATACTCAGAAAGGGATACGGCGCCGAAAGAAGACAGCGTATCCCCTTTTGAGACTATTGGCGGATAGCTTACATGCCTCCCGTCGTCGCGTCAAGGAAGGCTCGCTTCGCGGCATCCAACGCGGAAGGCGCGGCCGGGAAGTATCCAACATCGATGACTTCGTCGTTGACATGGGTCAGGTAGAAACTGATGAACGCGGCAACCTGCGGCTTCTCTGCCATGACGCCGGCGTCGCTGTAGATGAACAGCGGGCGCGCCAGCGGGTAGCTGCCGTCATCGGTGGTCCGCGCGTTTGCTTCAATGCCTTCAATGTTGAGGATATTCAGCGTGTCCTGATTCTCGAAATAGTAGGCGTAGCCGAAGAAGCCGATGGCATATGGGCTGCCGGTGATGCCCTGTACCAGGACGTTGTCATCTTCGGAAAGCTGCGGGTTGGCGCT
>JAPOOU010000254.1 GCA_026713245.1 Chloroflexota bacterium | reverse complement strand
GATGGCGGCGCGAGTAAAGGATATCACAAGGCGGGAGAAAAGGGCGACTATATGGTCGCGCGAGTGAATTGGAATCTGGCAGCGGGAGACGCCCTTTGCGCCTTGGGGTCCTTGAAGAATCCGAGGAAGAGGGCTCGCCCAGGTTTTTGTTCATCACGAGTACCGGTCAAGCCTTACAATTTTCGCCCAATAAGATGCTTGTGATCATTGCCCTGTCGCTTTCATAGCCAATCGGATCAAAGCTGTCATGTCCTCTTCCGTGAGGCTGGGGACCTAGGGGGCGCTGGACCGGGGGTAGGTCGTATATCGGTGGTTGCGCCATAATAGCGGACAAACATTGCATATATTATATGTTGAAAAATGCAGGGGGCTACTCTGTGAGTCGCCCGCCCGTATTTCACAATCTGCATTCCCACTATCCCTGGACAGCGCCGAAGGTGATACCTTCCACCAATTGCCGCTGCGTGAGCATCAACAGCGGCACCAGCGGCAGCAAGATAAACATGCCGGCGGTGGCCACGAGATCGAGATTGCTCGAGTTGTAGTCGGCTTCGCGCGGCGGAATGGTATAGAGCTTCGTCGTGAGCACTTGCGTATCTGGCGATGTCGACAGGGTGAAAACAAAGAGAAACTCGTTCCAGCCGGCGATGAAGAGCAGCAGGAAGCTGACGAAGACGCCCGGCATGGCGATGGGTATGATGATGCGGAACAGGGTGGTGAAGCGCCCGGCGCCATCAATGGCGGCGGCATCATCCAGTTCGCGCGGAATGGCGTTGAAATAGGCGAACTGGAGCAAAGCCGCCAGGGGTATGCCGCCAGCGGTGAAGACGAGTATCAAGCCGATATGCGTATCCAGCAGACCAAACTGTAAATAGGCGATGAAAATCGGTCCCAGCGTGACCATGGCCGGCACCGCCATGCTGGCGACCAGCAAGCCGTACATCAGGGTCTTGCCGCGGAAGGTCCCGCGGCTGAAGGCGTAAGCCGCCATCGCGCCCAGCACGGTCGCGCTCAGCCCGGACCCGCCGGCCAGGAAAACGGTATTGCGCAGCGTCAGCCAGAAGTCCCAAGCCTCAGCCATGAAGGGATAGTTGTCCAGGGTCGGGTATCTGGGCCACAAGGTCGGCGGTATGCGGTTCACCTCTCCCGCCGTCTTCAACGAGGTGAAAGCCATGAACAAGACCGGGAAAACCAAACCCGCCAAGACGATGAATAGCAAGATATAAAGCAAGGCATTTTGCAGCTGCCGCCGTCGATGGATCATCATATCTCCCGCGAACGATATAATAGCCAGGCGAAGACGCCGCCGATGGCGATGGTGACAAGCAGCAAGACCAGATTGACGGCCGAGCCATAGCCATAACGCTGCTGCTGAAAGAAGCGCTCAAAGGTGTAAAGCGCCAGCGTCTTGGTGGCGCTGCCGGGTCCGCCGCGGGTCAAGCCATAAATCTGCTCGAATGTTTGTACTTCGGCCATGGCGCGCAGCAGCAGCACCAGGTAGATAGCCGGCTTCAGTAGCGGCAAGGACACGTACCAGAAACGCTGCATGGCATTGGCGCCGTCAACGGCGGCCGCTTCCAGCGCTTCTTTGGGCAGGGAGCCGAGCGCGGCCATGAAAATCAGCGCGACCCAGGAGACGTTCTTCCACACCGTCATGACGATCACGGAGAAGCGCGCGGTTTCGCCATCGCTCAGCCAACGCACCGCCGCATTGCCAAAGCCTAGCTGCCGCAAGATCTCGTTCAGAATCCCGCCATCTTCGAAGTACAGAATCCGAAAGGCGATCGCCGCCAGTATGGGCGCGACGACCCAGGGCAGCAGCATGATGAAATTGCTCAGCCAGCGCAGACGCAGGTTCTGCATCAAGAGTACGGCGATGCCCAAGCCGATGATGGTTTCGGCCAGGGCGGCATAGCCAGTGTAAAGCAGGGTCCAGCCCAGGCTGCCGATCAGGGTGGCGTCTCGCGTCATAAACTCGTAGTTGCGCAGACCGATGTATTGCCCGCCCAAGATGGTGCGATTGGTGAAGCTGAGCAAAACCGTCTGGATGACGGGAATGACGCTATAGATCATGCGCAGCAGGAATGCCGGCAGCACCAGGACGTAGAAAACGGCGTAGCGGCTGGAGAATATGCCCTGCAGGCCTCTCTGCGAGTGAGGCGTAGATTTGGCTTGCGCCATCAAAGCTTTCCTAGAGCTCGTTCGTACATCGCGTTGGGGCGATACTTAGGCTAAACAAACCCGCCCCCAACCCCTCACCAAAGCATCTGGGAGGGGTGCTAACACAGCGAGCGGCCCGGCGATCCGAGTTGCATCTCACAATATCTGCAACAGATCCAATCGCCACGAATACGCCATGCTCGGCATATCAGCGGTAATCCCCCCATAGCTATGGGGGGACCGAGGGAGGCAGAACAGCGACCTAGTACGCAAACTTGATGATGGTCAACTCGTCCTGCGCCCATTGGAAAGCGTCGTCCACATCGCGCTCGCCGGACAGTATAAACTCGCCCAGCTGGTCAAACATCGACCAGAGTTGCGAGACCTGCCGATTGTTCACAATCGGGTAGCGGAATTGCGCGCCGCGGGTCAATTCCTCCCAGCCGGGTTCGACGCCCAGGACGGGAATCTTGGCCAAGATTTCCTCGTCAGTGAAGAAAGACTTCAAGCCGGGCACGACGTTTTGCAGCGCGACAAAGCGCAACTGGTCGCGATGGCCCAGGTATTCAAGGACATCTCTGGCCTGCTCGATCTTGGTGGAGGCGCTGGGTATGGAATAGCCCCAGCCATGCAGCAGCAAGTTGTCGTTGGCGGGCCCCATGGGGAAGCGCGACAGCTTGAAGTTGTCTTCGGTCACTACAGTGTCAACTGTCGTAGTGACGCTGTTATACATGCCTTCGTAGCCCCAGCACATGCCGGCTTTGCCCCCGGCCATCAAGCCGATGACCTCGTTCCAGCCTTCGTTGATGGTGGATGGTGGCGTGATCTCGTATTCATTCACCCAGTCGTACATCCACTGCAGCGCGGCTCGGGTGGCGTCGTCATTGAGCGTCTCCAGGTCCGCCCCGCTGTGATGCAGCGCCATCAGCATGGTATTGAAGGCGTGGCCCTGGCCGCCCAGCGGCCGCCAGCCCCATACGCCCGCTTCCTGGTCGGTGGCGCCAAGCCCGGCGGAGACAAAGTCATCCCAGGTCGCCGGCGCGTCCGCCACCAGGTCGGCATTACGGAAGAAGGGCGTGGCGCCCATGAAGTAGAAGAGCCGGTAAACACCGCCCATCGCGCCGTCTAGTACCTTGACGCTGTCGGTGATGTCGTCCACATTGTCGTTATAGGCTTTCAGATCGCTTAGATCAATCGCCCAGCCATTCATGCCGTACATACCCGCCAGCAGGTCGTCGGTCATCATGATATCGATGTGTGAATAGCCCGTTTGGCCCCAGAGCGTGAACTTCTGCATGACATCGCTCCAGCGCGCCGGCAAAGACTCGCGATTGATCTTGACACCGGTCGCTTCCGTCGCCCCTTCAAACAACTCGTCGAACCAATCCGAGCCCCAGCCGATGATGTTGATCTCGTGGTTGTCGGCGCGGACGATGTTGGGGAAGTTCGGCAGCAAGGAACTGGCCGCGACAGCGCCAGCCCCCTTCAAAAATGTTCGGCGCGAAATGTTTTTTACATTACTCATGTCAGACTCCTTTAACGCAATATAGTTTACTGTAAACAGCTTCCATCCAGTGGACTGTAACACCAATTTTGTCGAGGCGCAAATTTTCGATAGCGCATTCATATCGGTTGAAATTCAAATGGATACGCGCGCCTTTTCATCTAGCGCGATATCGCTATTAAACTTGTCACGTCCTCGGCGTTGAGCGGGGGAACAGGGGCCGGGACCGAGGGTTCGAAACAGCGCCATAGCCCTTTGACAGGTCGTCGCGCATGAACTATGCTTGGCGGGATTCGCTTACGAGGACTTTCAGATGCGACTGTACATCACCGGTGGAACGGGACTGGTCGGCAGCAATATCATCCGGCTGGCGCGGGAGCGCGACGATATCGAAATCATCGCCTCGCAGTATGGTCCAGCGCCCGAGTGGGACGTCGATTACCAGCTAGATCCGCTGGATATGGCGGATGCGGAAGCCGTGCGCGCCTCAATACAGCGCTACCAGCCGGACGCCGTGATCCATTGCGCCGCCATCCTCGATCATCCCTGGATGGACCAACACCGCGTCCAAACCTGGCGGGCGACGGTCGATGGCAATCTCGCTTTCGCCCAGAGTTGCGCCGATGTGGGCGCGCGCTATGTCTTCGTCTCCTCGGACTGGGTATTCGACGGCCGGCAGCCGCTGGTCGACGAAGACTCGCCGCCCTGCCCCGTCCTCTTCTATGGCTTCATGAAAGCGGTCTGCGAGCGCGATATAATGGGGGTAGCGGGACTGAGCTACGGCATCGGACGCCTGGCGGGCGTCTATGGCGTCAATTACAGTAGCCCGTCGCTGCTGCGCAAGAGTAATGACGTCGGCTTCGACCTGGGCAATTATGTTATCGATCAACTGTCTCAGGGTCTTATCGCCGAGATCTGGACCGGTCCCAAGATCAATGAAGTGGCGCACCCGACGCTGGCTTCCGACGGGGCGGAGATGCTGCTGCGCCTCGCCGAACATGATAGCGACGGCCTCTTCCATTGCTGGGGCAGCCAGGCTGTCAGCCGCCTGCAATTCGCTTATCACTTCGCGGATACATTCGAGGTCGACCGCACGCTGATCGTTCCGACGCCGACGGACCCGGCCGTGTTGGATCGCTATCGACATATTCGCATTCCCTTCCGCATCGTGACCAGCAACGAAAGATCGTGCCGGGCGCTGGGCAGGAGCACGTACAATGTCCTGGACGGGCTGCGCGACTTCAAAGGGCAGTGGGACGCTTTTCACGATCCGTCTACGTAATCTCAGAATGACCATCATACGGAGATAAAGACAGCATGAAAGCACTGACATTGTTAGCGGAATGGGCGCCCAAGCCCGGCTACGATTTGACCGAACGCGAGCGCGAACTGCGCCGTCCGCGCAATGCCAACATGACCTGGAAGGGACCGCGCATCGCGCTGGGCGATGCGCCCGACCCGAGTCTGAAGCCCGATCAAGTCATGCTGGCCATCGCGGCGGTGGGCATCTGCGGCTCCGACATGCACATGTACGAAGCGGGCGACGACGGCTACATGGTATACCCCGGGCTGGTCCACACCCCCAATATCATCGGTCATGAGTTCTCCGGCCGCGTCATCGAAGTCGGCGCTGAAATCAAGGACCTGCGAGTCGGCGATCTGGTCGCTGTTGAAGAGATCCAATGGTGCGGCGAATGTCTGGCTTGTCGGCGCGGCTTCGTCAACCATTGCCTCGATATCGAAGAACTGGGCTTCACCATCCCCGGCGCCATGGCGCAGTATCTGCCGGTGCGCGCGAAGTATTGCTGGAAGCTGGACGAGGTCGCCGAACGCTACGGCGAAGAGGAAGCCCTGGTCATGGGCGCAATGGTCGAGCCCACGGGCGTCTCTTATCAGGGACTATTCAATCGCCTGGGCAATTGGCTGCCCGGCAACAATGTCGTGATCTTCGGCGCCGGACCCATCGGCCTGGCGGCGGAAGCGCTGGTGATCGCGGCCGGCGCCAATCAGGTGATCGTCTTTGATCCCTCGAAGAGCCGTCGCGCTTTCGCCGACAAGTTGGGCGCTTCTGTCTCCCTGGACCCGACCGACATTGATCTCGACGACGCTATTTTGCAGCACACGTTTGGGCGCGGCGTCGATTATGTGGTGGAATGCGCCGGCTTTGCCGACCGGACCATTGAGCCGCTGGACCGGTGCCTGGCGGTCAACGCCTCGATCATCGATATCGGCATGGGCGGCGACGAGCCGACGCTGCCGATCGTGGCTTACAAGCGCATGGGTGTGCAATATGCCGGCGCGCTCGGCCACGCCGGCGGACCCTTCCAGCAGGTGATTCGCCTGATGGCTTCGGGCCGCATCGACATGCGAAAGATGGTCAGCGCGCGCCTGCCGCTCGCTGAGGCGCCGGCGGCATTCAAACGGCTGGAAGAGCGCCGGGACGCCAAGATCATCTTGCAGCCGAATTAGGGTTTTGCCACCGAGGGCGGCGAGGTTGATTTATGGGCGACGCGATACTGATTCTGGGCGGGATCGCCTTCTGGGTATTGGCGGGGCTGTGCTATTTCCGGCTTGATCTGGTCTGGCGCTTGTATTCACTGGAGCCGCGCTGGCGGAAGGACAATCCCGAGCGTACAGAGGCTTGGGACGCCAAGACGCGGCGTTCGGCGCTGGGCTTTGTCTTGGCTGGTATCGCCTTTGTGGCGCTGGGCTTGGTGATTTAAGGGGCGGCCCCTCAAAATTGCTGCAAACGGGTGACTGCTTCGCAACCTTCCCTGTGGCAAAACACAGCAGGTCTACAAGGTCCCTGTTTGTTTTGCCTATTTCTTACGAGGTAACGGCGACATGTGCGAGAGACTAAAGACACTCTATTTGGGATAGAATCCAGCGTTTCTTAACGTATCCATAATGCGTGACGCGGACCTCCGGTCAAGCCTGTCACGTTGAGTTATGAATAACAAGACAATCTGGGAGTCGTCATAATAATATGCGACTCGGTAGCCGCTGCTTTGACCTCTATTCGATGAACGGTCGCTCATTCTTGCTACTTTGACTGGTAGTCCCCGCACACCTTGGGCGACTCTTCCTGGAAGCTGACCCGCTGCGAGTTTATCTAGTAGCTCGCTCAAATCGTCGAATATTCGCCGACGTTTACGCGCTAGCTTTTTGAATTGTCGATCAAAGTCCTCCGACCAAATAATGGCTCTATCCATTGACTCTAATGGTTCGCCTCAATTCTTCCAGGCGTTCTTTTGCAGCGTAGGTCTTACCCTCTTGTAATTGTTTGACGCTCCTAGCAAAACTCTCTAGTTCAGCCTCCTCCTCCGAATAATTGAAGATGCTGTTCTCACGATATTCTGGAAATAGCCAGTAAATGGCACGCACGATTTCTCCAAATGACATGTCCACCACCCAAGCAACGGTATCCTCGATATATTGCTTGATGTCTTTGTCAAATTGTAAATCGTCGAGATTGAATGGCATTGCGATAGAATATGTATCAAGTCTAGGCTCTTCGCCTGGATTTACCTTTATCCATCCCCAGTAATGCAACATTTCCGTATCGTTGTATATGTCGATACAAAAAGGCCCGAAGTTGTGTTTGTCAAACGTGTAGAAGTCTTCAGGCAACCTGCCCTTAAATTCCTCAGACACTAAGAACGCAACTTTCTGCAATTGGACGCGGCTGAGTTCACTCCCGCCAGCAGCCGCTATGATGGCTAGCAGTATATCGCTCCTGCTAACCTCGGTTTTGGTCATGCTGGTATCTCCTTGCGCACGTTTCAATCTCATTCACATTATATCACAGACTATATAATCTGTATACGTGCAAATAGAATATCCGTTCTAAAGCCAGTTCGTAATCTAAATAAGGCGCCTGCGTAATATCCGCTAGCCTGGCGCTTGAGACTATAATCGCTGTAATAAGTCTAGCTTATATCTTGCCCAAATTATGGTACAAGCGCACAGCAGCCTCGAGCGAAAGGAAAAAGCTCTCGATATCCAATGCCTCGTTGGGCGAGTGGATGCCCTCGCCGTGGCCATAGGCGAAGGCCGTGATCGGCAGGCCGATCAAGCGATTGAAGACGCCGAGAATCGGGATCGAGCCGCCGGTTCTCACTAGCTGCGCGCGCTTCCCGATGGTCGTCGCAATGGCGGATTGCACCGCCTCGAGCCAGGGACCCTCGGTCTCGAGCAGGAAGTACCAGGCTTCTTCGCCGATTGCGCACTCGACCGTGACGGTATCGGTGGCGAAGCTTTCCACGTATTGCTTCAGCGCTCGGGAGATTTTCGACGGGTCTTGATCCGGCGCGAGGCGCATCGTGATTTTGAAGCCGGCTTCGGCCGGTATGATGGTCTTGACGCCCGGTCCCTGATAGCCGCCCCACATGCCAACGATATCGAGTGTCGGATAGACGGTCGCGCGTTCCGCGGCCGGCGCGATCGCCTCGCCCCAGAAACCGGCGACGCCCGCGCTTTCCAACAGCGATTCAGCCTGGAATCCCGCTTCAATTCGTTTCTTTTCGGCCGGGGCCGCTTCTTTCACGTCATCGTAATAGCCCGGCAGTTTTATGCGCCCGTCGTCGTCATGAAAGGAGCCGATGATCCGCCCGGCGACATGCAGGGGGTTTTGCACCAGGCCGCCGAAGAGCCCGGAATGGATATCGGCTTCGGGCCCGCTGACGCGCACCTGCGCTGTGACCATGCCGCGCCCGCCATAATAGAGTTTCGGATCGTCGGGGGCCAGGTCGCCGTCGCAGTTCAGCAGCACATCCGCTTTTAGGCGGTCCTTGTTGGCCAACACGAAGTCCCGGATGCTGGGCGAGCCGGATTCTTCTTCGCCTTCAAACATGATCTTGATATTTACGGGCAGACTTCCGTTGGCTTTCAGCAGCGCTTCGAATGTCTTGAGATTGCCCCAGATCCCGGCTTTGTTGTCGCTGGCGCCGCGCGCGACCATCGCTCCATCGCGGATGACCGCCTCGAAAGGTTCGGAATGCCATAAAGGCAGCGGATCGACCGGCTGGACGTCGTAGTGCGAATAGACGAGCACTGTGGGTTTGTCGGCGCCCGCCCCGAGCCATTCGCCATATACAACCGGCAGACCAGCGGTGGCGATGGCCTCGCAGTTGTCGAAGCCCAGCGCCTCTAGCTGCCCGACGATCCAGTCCGCACAATCTTTGACGTCGTCGGCGTGCGCCGGGTCGGCGCTGATCGATGGATAGCGCAGCAATTCCTTATAATCTTCCATCATTTTGTCACGCGTTTCTTGCAGAAAATCAATCGCGCTTTGTACGGTATCGCTCATGGTTTCGCCTTCCAGGATCAGAAAATGTCTCACAATAATAGCGCAATATCACGAGTTTTTCCGCGCCGGATTCTCGCGCGCAGCGATAATGTAGCCGCTCGGCGGCAGCGAAAATGTCTGCCGAGCCCATGCAAAACCGTAAGCCTTCTCGTCGCATGAGCGACGCGGGTTATGTAAACAAGGGTAATTTACCTAATCGTCCGCGATGGTTGAATCGGTTGACGCGGCGACCTGATAGGGTCTGTTGAAAAATACCCCTCATCCCCCGGCCCCTTCTCCCACAAGGGGCTGAGGAGCGGACACGTTTTGTCAACTGACTCTATACCGAAACCGCGAACATATAGTCGCCCCTTGCTAGAACATTTATGCTATTTTCCCTTTATCACGCAAGCAAAGGAGGACTCCCCACCATGCAAGCAAGCTACACACTCGATACAAAAATCGAGGCTCTCAACCTGCTCGATCGACACGACGGCGACTTCCAACTCGTCAGATCCCTGCTCGAGATCCCGCTCAAAACCTTAAGAGGCTGGCGCGTCGACCAAGACAAACTCAGACGCCGCT
>JAPOOU010000078.1 GCA_026713245.1 Chloroflexota bacterium | reverse complement strand
CGCTGATGCCGCGGAAGACCTGGCCGCGGTCGTCGGTGAATTTGGCTTCGTATTCGGTTTCCCAGATGTGCGTGGGGGTGTTCTGCTGGATGCTTTGCAATTCGTCGGGATCAACGAGTTGGGATTGGGCGGTGGGGTAATGAAAGGATTGCCACTCCTCTTGCAGGGGGTCGTTGCCGTCGCGATGGCGTTCCCAGAACCAGTTGCGCCCCTTGGGCGTGCTGAGGAAGCGGGCGGCTCCGCGGGTCTTGGCCAGCATGGGGCGGATGACATCGTGCCAGATCTGGGCGGGCATGCGGGCGGCTTCGTCGAGGACGACGAAATCGAGTCCGTCGCCGCGCAGCTTGTCGGGATTATGGGCGCTGCGGATGGCGATCACGCCGCCTTTTGGCAGGTCGATGCGGCGTTGGGTTCTGCTTATGACGACGTCTTTCAGGTGTTTGACGGCGTTTACCAGATCGCGCCAGATTTGCTCCGCCATTTGATAGCTGGGGGCGACCCACCAGCAGCGTTTGTGCTCCAGGTGGGCGGCTCTGAGGATGTCGATCAGTCCCAGTTCCGATTTGCCCCAGCGCCTGCCGCAAGCCAGGACTTTGAAGCGAGCCGGGCTCTTCAGGATTTCTTGCTGTCCGGGGTGGGGCATCTTGAGGGTGATGGTGGTAGACATATCGGATGCTGTTGTTTGGTTCGTTTTCCATTTGGGGGTTTTGGGCCAGATCTTCAAAAGATTCCTCCAGTTGTTTGGCTTGATTAAGCAGGGTTGACAGGGTGTAGGCGAGTTGGCTGGGGGCAATGCCCTCGCGCTCGCCGGATTTTATTGTCTTCATGATATCGCGGCTGCTTTCGAGCATGTCATTGAGCAGTTCGAGTTTGAGGTTGGCGAAGTGCCGGTACTGCCGGTCTTCGAAACGCTGTCTGAGTTCCGTTTCGCTGGACCGCCAGCCTCGTAGGGTCTTGAGCGGGATGCCGAGTCGGGATGCGACCTCGCGGAAGTCGCCGTCGAGTTGATCGAGCAGGTTGAGGGCCTCGATTTTGGTATCGAGGCTGTATTTTGTTGGCACGGTGTGGAGTCCTGTTCTAGTTCTGTGATAAAGCAACCCTAGCACGGATGTGCTATGAAAGGGCGACTATATGTTCGCGTTTGTATTTTTTTCAGGCTTTTTCGGGCGACCAGATTGGTCGCCCCTACACGGTCCTTGAAGAAGTTGTAGGGATTTTTGGGCGGGGGCGGTACGGGTTTTTTGAACACAGAGAGCGCAGAGAGGCGAGCCGGCGAGCGGCGTGGACACTCGCTGTCACTCGCCCGTACAGGCTTGTTTGTTATATTGGGTTTAAGCTACGAAGTATTTCAAGCAAACAGCATACCTACCTCGCTTCGAGAATCTTTGACAGGCGATGTACAATCGGGGTCTATTGGCGCTTTACGGAACGATATTT
Source organism: Chloroflexota bacterium (assembly GCA_026713245.1). GTDB lineage: Bacteria > Chloroflexota > Anaerolineae > Aggregatilineales > Phototrophicaceae > UBA6055. The sequence goes on along the minus strand of JAPOOU010000078.1, from coordinate 1,252 downwards.
GACATAACAGTTATGGACAAAATCGGAACGATCGAACAACTGCAGATTCAGCAGAACCCGTTGAAGACACAAGTCAACGATAATAATATCATCTATGATCCTTCCGGTATTATGGCGCTGCGGGAGATCCGCCTGACGACCTTCGGCATTGTCGGCATCCTTGATTTTCTCAACAAAGAAATGGCGTATTTGGACGTCCATCACTTGCGCCACCCGCGGTCCAGATTCCGCGGCGACAACAAGATTAGCATCGGCTTTTCCGGTCACTATCAGCAGATGCGAAAAGAATTCGGGGCGCATCTCCGGGACGGCAGCGCCGGCGAGAATATCATCATCAAGTCCAATCGCCCGGTTTCGCCCAAAGAGCTTGGGCAGAGACTGGCTATACAGTCGCGAATTGATGATTCCCTGATCTACTTGAGCGATATCAAGCCGATCCCACCCTGCGAACCCTTCGTCCGCTTCGCGCGGGATCGTCCCGCCGGATCGCCGAGAGAGACTCAGTCCGATCTTAAGTTTGTGAGCGGCGGCTTGCGCGGCTATTACGCGGAAGTTGAATCGGCCCCGGAAGAAGCAATTGTCCGTTTAGGCGACAGGGTTTACCGGGCGGACTGATCCTAGCGTAGATCCAAACCGGGCCGGGTAATCCGGCAAAGGCAATTGCGCTGGCAATGCCGGATGTTAGGCATCGCACCATGGCGCGCAATCTGCTACAAGGTATGATATCTCCATCACATCAGCAGAATCGAGCCACGTTGAAGATCGAAAAGTCACTCCCTATTCTGATCGCCTATCTGGTTTTCATCGCCATCGGCCTGGCCACCGGATTGCTGAATATTGCCTGGACTTTCATACAGCCCACGTTTGCTGTCTCGCTGGATTCACTGGGTACGCTGCTAAGCGCCGCAATGCTTGGCGGGCTGATTGCGGCATTCTTGTGTGGCTCCTTGATCAACAGATTCACCATCGCCTCTGTCCTGGTTAGCGGCCTGGCTATTGCCGGCCTGGGCATGCTGGGTTATGCCATTGCGCCTGTCTGGATCGCCTTGCTGCTGGCCGCATTTATCGCCAGCATTGGCAAAGGAACAATAGACGCGGGAATGAATATTTTCGTGGCGTCGAATTACGGCGCCAGCCACATGAACTGGCTGCACGCATGCTGGGGCATCGGGCTGACATTCGCGCCCGCGCTCGTGACATTACTCGTGCTCGACCTGGATGCCGGGTGGCAGTTTGGCTACGTGATCATGGG
>JAPOOU010000230.1 GCA_026713245.1 Chloroflexota bacterium | reverse complement strand
GCGCTGCGTTAACAGACACGGGGGGCGCCGGGGTGGCTGTGCCTCCGCGCCCATTCGGGCCCCCCCCCGCCGCCGCTTGTGGCTTCGGGCGACATACCATGTCGCCCCTACTGGTCGTTGCTTTAGCGAAAGTTGCATTACTTTATTGGTTCTACTTAATTTAAGGAACTCTTTCTTTTATTCTTTCAATACCAGCGACACGAGAACGACGACAGAACTCTGACCTCCTGTCGTGCCTTGTATTCGCAGAAAGCCGCCGAAATGCTTGACCTTGCCGAATGTCACCTGGCCCTTCGTCGTCGGCAGTTCGAAAGTCATGCCCTCGTCAACCCAGTGAATGCCGTCGGCGGAAATCTGCACCGACGCCAATCCGCCTTCGAAGTCGGCCGATAGATCCAGCGCGCGCACGAAAAAGATGGCTTCGCTGGCCCAGGCGGCTTCGTAGGGTTCGCTGGCGAACTCGCCTTGCCAACGGACATTGCGTTCGACGATCGCGGTGTAGCTTCGCCTGAGCGCCACGATCAAAACTCCCCGCTCAGCAGAACCGAATCCAGATACAGGAAGGCGCGTTTGTCACGGTTGGTTTCCACCCAAAAGGCCGTATTCAACATGCAGTTCAAGTTGGGCATGGCCGGGATAGAGATGTGCTTGAGCGCTTCCCCGGTGTATACCAGGTCGTTGCATTGAAAACCGATAAAGCGCCGTTCCGCCAAATCTACGTTGACCTTGAGGTAGTGCCAATTCATCTTGGTCGCAATCTCGTTGTAACAGAGGGTTTGCGCCGGGCAATCAACAAAGTCCCAGTTTTCCGGTCCCAGATGAAAATGCGACACGGTCTCGCCGGAATCGCCGATGTTGTGGAAAGGGCGCGTCTGCCCCTTCATCTGCCAGCGGTTGATCATCTCGTCTTCCCCTGCGTTGAGATAGCGCAGATGCGGCATCCAGCGATATTCGGGATTCATGCCGTCTTGAAGGTCAAAGAGGACGCCAAAGGCGCGCACGTCGTCCAGCGACAGACGCAGTTCGCTCGCTTCCGGCTTAAACGTGAAATAGCACTCGAGCTGAATCTGCCCGCGCTTGCGGAAGGTCTGCCGTTTGATGCTCGTCGCCAGCGACCCCGCCCGCGCTCGCGTCGCCAGTTTAAGCGCGTAACTGCCTTCCATCGAGCCGGCCGTACCGGTATCCCACATGGTCAGATTGCTGAGCATGGGCGGACGCATGTCGCTGTATTCGGGCAACATGGAACCAAGCGTATGCTCGTAATTGCCGATCAATTCCGACCAGCCGCGAATGCCTTCGTCAAAGTCATCGTAGAAGAAAACTCGTTCTAGCGGATCAAAGCGGCTTAGCCGCGGATCTATCGCTTGCAGATTAGTCATAAATCCCGCCGCCTCTGGCTGGCGAAGCATAATTTTGGGCTAGTCCAACACATTTTTTGACAAAGCCGGCATTACGATGTAAATTCGATAATAGCTTTGGCCGGATTCGCATATTGCCGATAAGTATAACGAATGCATGGCAATCCGCAACAGATCAGCGCATCCACAGTCAAAGTCTGCGCAAAGTCAAGCGAGCGAAGCGCCTTGCCTTTGCCGCATGAATATGGTGTACGTTTGGCTATTTAGCCACGATTTATTGAAAGAAGTAGTATTGGAGAAAACCATGAGGTATTCACTTTTTGTACGGATAGCGTTAGCGCTCGGCATATTGCTGTCGCTTGGTCTTATGCCAGCGGCCGCCGCCGACTGCGACGGCGAGGTCATTGAGCTCGAGTTCATGAATTGGTGGGGCGCCGCCCGCGAAGCGCTGATGGATACGCTCATCGGCCACTTCCAGGAGGAGAACCCCTGCATCCGCATCATCAACCAGGTGCAGCCATGGGATAACCGCGCCGAATTGCTCACCACCGCCGCCGCCAGCAGCAACCCGCCTGGCATCATCATGTCGACCCGGCCGGAGACCTATCAATTCGCCATCAACGGTTTGATCATCCCGATCGATTCTTTCGTGGAAACGCATGGCACCGACCTCAGCGTCTTCTATGATGGCGAGATTGGTTTGCAGTACTGGAATGGCGAACTCTACGGCTTGCCGATGCCGACCGCTGGCGGTTTGACCGGTTTGATGATTTACAACAAGAATTTGCTGCGCGATGCCGGCTTAGATCCGGAAGATCCGCCCGAGACCTGGCAAGAGCTGGAAGAGATGGCGGCGGCGATCACAGTCGCCGATCCCATGGGTATTGATGTCTTGGGCGCAGCGGCTTTCGGCACCGATTCAGAGTTTGTCGCCTGGCTGTATACCAATAATGGCAGCTACGTCACGGATGACGGCCGCACCTTGCTCTTCAACAGCCCCGAAGGCTTGGAAACGCTGGAGTGGATGGTCAACTTGACCAACAACGTCAATCACGGCACGTTGAACATAACCGACTTCTTCCAGGATACGGCCTTCGCTCAAGGCGATCACCCCTGGTATGAAGACAAACAGGCTTTCCTGCACATCAACACATCCTTCTTCGGGCACTTCAATGTGAATGATCCCGAGGGCTATGCGGACACCGACAGCTGGGGCACGATGCTCAGACCTTACAACGGCGACAATCCCGATGCCCATAGCGCGGGCACCACCGGCTACAATTACAGCGGCGCCTGGGCTTACACGATTCCGCGGGTGCATCCGCCGGAGAAGCAGGAGGCCGCCTTCAAGTTCGCCGAGTTCATCGGCGCCCACCCGCTGGGCGGCTGCGCCTTCCTGTTCGCGCAGAGCCGTCCCTCGCCGGTGAAGGAATGTAACGAGAACCCGGCTTACTACGATGTCAATCCCTATTGGTCGGTAGTGCTCGAAGGTCTGGCGCTCGATACGCCAGTGCAGATTACACCGGTTCAGGGGCGGTTGGCGGAGATCTTGTCCAATAATATCGCGGAAGCCTACCACGGCGTAAAGTCGCCGGCGGACGCGCTAACCGATGCTCATGCCGAGATGCAGGAGCTCTTGGACGAGTTCTGGGCCGAGTTCGACGCTGACAACATGTAAGCGCCTGTCCCCCATCCCCCGGCCCCTTCCCGCGCAAGTAGGGAAGGGGCGACCTGTATTAATCGGGGGAGGATGGAGTAAGTCCCTCCCTCTTTTTTGGGGGAGGGACTTTAGAGTGGGGGTATCGGAGAAAAGCGTTGCAAGCATCTCCAAAAGCGAAGCAAACTCAACCTAATACAACCTGGAAGGTGCGGCTGCAGGAATGGTGGTTCCGCAATCGCGCCTTGATCGGCTTTGCCTTCATCTTCCCCTGGTTCGCCGGTTTCATCATCTTTGACGCCCTGCCCTTCATTTACAATTTGTACCTGAGCTTCACCGATTATCAAATCGGCACAAGGGGCATACCGCCCTGGATTGGCTTGGAAAACTACATCGAAATCTTCACCGATGACAAGCTCTTCGGCAAGAGCATGTACAACACGGTCTATTACCTGGGCTTTAGCGTGCCCTTGCGCCTGATTTTCGCCTTCTTGATCGCGCTATTGTTGAATCTGCGCGTGCGCGGAATGGAGCTTTACCGCACGCTGTTCTACGTGCCGTCGGTGGTGCCCCTGGTCGCGGCGACAGTGATATTCGCCGGTTTCCTCAACACGCGCTATGGTTTTCTTAATCAGTTCCTTGTCCTGATTGGCGCAATGCCGGTGCGCTGGCTGTCTTCGCCGGATGCGATAAAACCATCGCTGATTTTGCTCAGCCTTTGGGGCTTCGGCGGTCAGATGATCATCTTCCTCGCCGGCCTGCAAAGCATCCCGGAAGATCTTTACGAGGCGGCGGCGATAGACGGCGGAACCGGCTGGCATCGCCTCCTCTACATTACTGTCCCGCTGATGACGCCGACGATTTTCTTCAATTTGCTATTGGCTTTGATTGGCGGCTTTCAGATCTTTGAACAGGT
>JAPOOU010000225.1 GCA_026713245.1 Chloroflexota bacterium | reverse complement strand
CATATACATACTGTATCTATATAGTTACCCAAAAAGGGGGCAAAATGAGGGTAAAATGAGAGCAAATGAGGCAAAATCAGGGCAACTTTCGAGCATTGGAGGGCGAATTGCGCTTCACAGAGCGCTGGCGCCGAGTAACGTCGTTCCTGTTTTCGCTTAAGGATCTCATGTCGAGAACTGGTCACGAAGTATTTCAAGCGAAAAGGATACCCTACCAAACACCGCGCATTTGTCTTGAAACGATTGGTTCTGTTACAATCCTGTTTAACGATTCTTCCCAGAATTGTGAGAACCCGATCATAAAATGGCCTTCGTCATAGCCAAGAAAACCAAGCGAGAAAAGAGACTTCGTCTGACGCATCGCCAGGCGGAGTCCCTTACCGGTTTCGTCATGGCCGCGCCCTGGATTCTCGGTTTTCTCTTTTTTGTCGCCGGGCCCATGATTGCCAGCCTTTACCTGGCGATGACCCGCTGGGACATTTTTACAGCGCCGAAATTTCTCGGGCTGGAAAACTTCGAAGTGCTGTTGACGGACGACAAGCTCTTTTGGAAGTCCTTCCGCATCACAACCCTCTATGCGGTGTTCAGCGTGCCTTTGCAGATCGCCGTGGGTTTAGGACTGGCGCAATTGCTCAATCAGAAAATCCGCCTGCTGGGCATGTTCCGCTCCATCTACTATCTTCCATCGGTCTTGAGCGGTGTGTCAATCGCCATCATGTTCCGCTGGATCTTCGGCACCCAGTATGGCTTGCTGAACGCTGTGCTGGGTATGCTGGGTGTCGCAAAGGTGTCCTGGTTGGGTAACCCGAATATCGTACTGATCAGTTTTATCCTAATGAGCATTTGGGGCAGCGGCGCCAATATGCTGATCTACCTGGGCGCGTTGCAAGGGGTGCCAACCGAGCTATATGAAGCGGCGGAAGTTGATGGCGCCGGATCCTTCCGCAAATTCTTCAAAATCACTGTGCCCATGATCACGCCCGTTATCTTCTTCACACTGATCAACGGTATCATCATTTCTCTTCAGGAGTTTCAAACGCCCTTCATTTTGACCGACGGCGGTCCCGCCGATTCCAGCTTGTTTATCGTGCTCTATCTGTATCGCAACGCTTTTCAGTGGTTCAAAATGGGCTACGCATCGGCAATTGCCTGGATCATCTTTATCTATGTGCTGGTGCTGTCCATTCTGGTGCTTCGCTCATCGCAGGCCTGGGTTTATTACGAAGGTTCGCTGAGAGGACGGCAAGGATGACGACGCTGCGTATGCCAAACCGCGTGCGAACGGACACCCTGCAGAAGCTCATCATCTATGCTGTGCTGTTAGCGGGCGCGGTCATCGTACTATTTCCCTTCCTTTGGACATTCTCGACCTCGCTGAAGACACCGGAACAAGTGTACCAGATACCGCCTCAACTAATTCCCGATCCTATTGCCCCCGAAAATTACACCCGCGTTGTCAGCGAGCGTCCATTCGGCCGCTGGATGCTGAATTCCCTTTTTGTGGTCGTTGTCTCCACCGTCGGCACGCTATTATCCTGTAGCCTGGCGGCATTTGCCTTTTCGCGCCTGCGCTGGCCCTTCCGCGACAAGCTGTTTTTGGTGCTGTTGGCCACCATGATGCTGCCAACCCAGGTAACGCTGATACCAACTTTCATCCTTTTCAAAGAACTGGGCTGGGTAAATACCTATTTTCCGCTCACGTTGCCCGCTTGGTTCGCGCGCAACGCTTTTTATGTCTTCCTGTTGCGGCAATTCTTTATGACCATTCCGCTGGACCTGGACGATGCGGCGCGCATGGACGGCGCCAACAACTTTCAGGTCTACTGGCGTATTATCCTGCCCATGAGCAAGCCGGCGCTGGGTGTGGCGGCTCTGATGTTTGCGCAGTTCAAGTGGCGAGAGTTCCTCGCCCCGTTGATCTACCTCAATCGGCGAGATTCGTTGCTGGCGTCGATCGGATTGCGCACATTTATGGACGAGACCCACGGCACAGATTGGGAACTGATGATGGCGGCAAACATCATGTTCATGGTTCCCGTCGTAGTGGTATTTTTCTTTACGCAACGCTATATGATACAAGGTGTCGTGATCTCTGGAGTGAAAGGTTGATCGAAGAAGGAGGTGAATCACCCCAGTCCTGAACACTGCAAGTTGGTAAGCAACGAATATATCGTAATGAAGGAGCGAAAAAATGAAAAAGCTATCCAGACGTGATTTTCTTCGTGCCTCAGCCATTGGCAGTTTAGCCGCGAGCTTCGCAAATACGCCTTGGGCCGGCCTGGCTCAAGATGCTGTTACGCTTCGCCTCATGGCTTGGGGCAACCCGACTGAATTCGAAGCCCGACAAGCAACTTTGCAGCTCTTCCACGATTCGACGGAAGGCATCAACATCGATTTCATCCATACGCCGACGGATTATATGACCAAGTTGTTGACACAGATCGCCGGCGGCGACTACCCGGATGTCATATTCCTGGGCAATGGCGATATCGAGCCATTTGTGGCCCGCGGACAACTGCTGCCGCTTGACGATTTTATAGCGGGCGACAATTTCGATACCTCCGACATCTCGCAACAGAATCTCAAACTTTACAACGTTGATGGCATCCAGTATGGATTCCCGGTTGACGCGCCGAATCAACAGCTTTTCTACAACAAGACCCTGTTTGATGAGGCGGGCGTTGATACGCCTTCACCCGACTGGGAAGATGAATCCTGGAATTGGGAGGCTTTCCTGGACAAAGCCAAGGCTGTCACGGACAAGGACAACGGCATTTGGGGCTGGCAGGTGAAGACCGGCTTCCGCGCCTGGTGGATCTGGGTAACAGCGAACGGCGGCGAATTCTTCAACGAAGCGGGAACGGAGTGTGTGCTTAACTCGCCGGAAGCGGTAGAGGCGCTGCAATTCCTCGCCGATCTGATCCATGTACACGAAGTGGCCCCGCCGCTGGATGTGGCTACCGAGCTAGGTTCGGCAGAGCTATTCCAAGCCGGCGTCACGGCCATGGAAACCTGGTGGCCAGCAATCGGACGCATGCGCACCAATATCGCAGACAAGTTCGAGTGGAATGTAGCGCCCCATCCAGGCGGCAAAGCGGGCAAGACGACCGCCGGCGGCGGCACCGGACACACGATATCTGCCTTCACCGAGCACCCGGAAGAATCTTGGGAATTCCTGAAATACCTCATTTCCACGCAATGTGTCTCGGTCTGGACCGATATCATGGGCATAGTGCCGCCCTTGACATCGGTGGCCGAATCTGACGTATTCCTGAAACCGGGCGAGCCACCGGCCGATATCCTGGTCTTCACCAAAGGCAATGACTATTTGCGACCGGACCCGCGTCACGCGCAGTTCACGCAAGCGCGGTCTATCGCGCAGAGTCAGTTGGAACGGCTGTGGATCGGCGGGGTTTCCGCACAGGAAGTCGCCGATGACATCGTTGCCGAAGTCAATCGCTTGCTCTAAGCAATAAGTCGCACGGCTGATCTTGAGACATCGAGGCGACCCAAGACACAACATATAGACGAGCTATGTAGCCGCTCGGCGGCAGCGAAAAGGTCTGCCGCGCTCACGCAAAATCGTAAGCCTTCCCGTCGCATGAGCGACGCGGTTAACGTAAACATGGGCGACCTATCAGGTCGCCCATGTTCCATTGCCAGAGAGTTTTGGACAACCGTAGCAACTTGGGCCAATGCGACTCCGTTCTGTTGGTAGCGGTCAAGCCTTATAAGCCTTGCGCCTAGCGCGCGTCATGACGGGCACAGCCGGCGTCCGGCCATGTTTCGCTGTTCTAGTATGATCGAAGGTTTGCGCCAGGCTAAGGCGAGGGGGCACAGATGAGCGACAGACCCAATTTCATCATCATCATGACCGATCAGCAACGCGCGGATTTGAGCGCGCGCGAGAACTTCCCGCTCGATACCACGCCCTTTCTTGACAGTCTCGCCAGGCAAGGTCTTTGGTTCGAGCATGCCTATACCACCATGCCTGCTTGCCTGCCCGCGCGCGTGAGCATGCTCACCGGTCGCTATCCCTCGGCCACGCGCGCGCGGACCAACCACAACAAAGAGGACGCGACCTATTCAAGCGATCTGATCGACGTCTTGCGGGAACAAGGTTATCAGACAGCGCTCTGTGGCAAGAATCACTCGCATTTGACGCCCGATCGGCTGGATTACAGTCTGGAACTCGGTCATGCCGGCGGCACGGGAGACGAGCGCAGTGAGGAAGAGAAGGCCTTCGACGCCTATTTGCGTAGCCTCAATCACCGTGCCGATATGATGCCGACGCCCTTCCCTCTGAGGACACAGTGCCCTTGGCGCGCGGTGACCGCCTCGATGAATTTCATCGAGAATCTGCCTCAAGACGCCCCATTTTTCTTGTGGCTGTCCTTTCCTGAACCACACAATCCCTATCAAGTGCCGGAACCATACTTTTCGTTGTTTCCGCCGGAGGCGCTGCCGCCAAACGCAACCGATGTTTCCGCCCTGGAAAGCAAAGGCTTCAAATTTCAATGGACGCGACATATCGGCGAAGTTGCCTTCGAGGACTACGCGGAACAATTGCCGCGCGCCCGCGCTAACTATCTGGGCATGTTGCGCTTGATCGACGACCAGGCGCGACGGTTCGTCAGTTTTCTCGATGTCAAAGGCTTGAGAGACAATACGCATCTGATATTTTTGTCCGATCACGGCGATTTTGTCGGTGAATACGGCTTGGTGCGCAAGGGACCGGAGTTGCCCGAGGTTTTGACGCGCATTCCCTTCAGTTGGGCCGGGCCGGGCATCCAGCCACGGGCCAAGCCCCATGACGCATTCATTTCGATCGCAGACATCATGCCGACAATCTGTGATCTGATTCATGTGCCAATGCCCGCTGGCGTACAGGGACGCAGCCTCGCGCCTATACTTCTCGGCGAAGACTATCCGCGGGCGGATTTCGGGAGCGCATACGTCGAACAGGGCTTCGGCGGTTTGCATTATACGGCCGAGGACGACTTCGACCCGCTTGACGACGGCTTGACGCCAAACCTCGCCTTTGACGAGCTGAATGCTTGGTCACAGAGCGGTACAATGCGCATGGTACGCCGCGGAGAGTGGAAGCTGGTTTTCGATATGCAAGGCAACGGACAGCTTTACGAGCTCTCTGCAGACCCATTCGAACTGAACAACCTTTACGACGCCAGATATCCAAGCGAGATTCAAAGCGAGCTGCTGGCGGAAATGCTAGTGTGGACGCTGCGCCTACAAGATCCGCTGCCGCTGCCGCGCCGCCGTTACAAAATGAAATCGGATCCGCGCAACTACTGGTCGATCTACAAAGAATAGACCGCCGTTCACCGTTTCAGGGCTTCCCGGCGCTGCGCATGCGCCGGAACTTTGGCGCTTCGCCGGGCACCGGCGAATTGATAAAGGAGCCACGCGCGATCACTGCGTCGCGGCCGCCCAATGCCTCGATACGTTGCTGCTGATCCGCTTTGGCTTGCGCGTCAACCGATTCCGGATCCAGGATCTCGCGCAACCGGGCTTCGTATTTGTCCAGCAATTCACGCGCGGGGGCATCGGCGTCAATCGCCAGGTCATTAACCTCCAAAGGATCGGCGTCCAGGTCAAACAGTTGAGGCGGCGCGGCCACATGATAGACATACTTGTAACGACGGTCGCGCAGCATAAAGTAAGCGTTTCGCGAGCCGACGGCGTGATATTCAGCAAAGACGCGGCGGTCGCGATCGGCTTCGTTCGCGATTGTCCAGAGCGACTCGCCCGGTCGCGTTTGATCCTCATCGCCTTGCGGGCAGCCGACAGCATCCAGCACTGTTGGATAGCAGTCGATTAGGGAGGCTGGCGTGTCGACGACCTTGCCGCGCGGCACATCGGGACCGGACATGATAAGAGGAATGGCGGACGATTCCTCGTACATGGTGATCTTGCCGAATATGCCGCGCGCGCCAAGCTGTTCGCCATGATCCGAGGTATAGATGATTCGCGTTTTCTCCCTCAAGTTCAAATCATCCAATGCTCCCAGCACCTGCCCAATCTGCGTGTCCAGGAAGGTGCAGATGCCATAATAGGCGGCGTGGAGCCTTCGGATGGTCGCTTCGGCGAAGGGCTGCTCGAAGCCGAAGGAACGGCGCATATACGCAAAGGCCGGGTGCGTGACCCAGTCCGACTCTCGCCATTGCGGCGGCATCTCGATCCGGTCATGTGGATAGCGTTCATAAGTATCCGGCGGTGACAGAAAGGGAGGATGCGGTGTCACAAAACTCAGGAACAGGGCCCAGGGCTTTTCGTCGGCGGCGCGTTCGCGCAGCCAATTAATGGCATTGTCTCGATTGCGAATATCGTATGCCTGATAAGTACTGGGGCCGGCGCCCGCTTCGTCGATGCCGCCCCGCGAATTGCGAATCAAGGAGCCGTCGCGGATGCCGCTGGCGGGATCGCCGATGCCTTCGACCACATGCAGCGGCTCGATTTCTCTCGTGAAGCCGTTATCGTCTTCCCGGCTGCGAAAGTGCAGCTTGCCGATGGAATCGATTCGATAACCAGATTCCTTGAGTCGATGCATCCAACTCTTGACGCCCCCGTCGTAGGGAAAGCCGTTGTCCCAATAGCCGATCTGATGCACATATTGACCCGTAGCCAAGGCGGCCCGCGCCGGCACACAGATGGCGCAGGGCGTATACGCGTTGCCGAAGCGGGTACCGGATTCGGCAAGACGGTCGAGGTTAGGGGTTTGTACCAAGGGATGCCCGGCGCAGCTCATGGCCGCCGCTTGATGCTGATCGGACAGGATAAAGAGCAGGTTCGCAGGTTTCATCACGCCGCCTAGCGCTCAATAAGCCAATATCTTCCGGCGAGATTGTAACGCAGGTCGAAAGGGTTGGGCAATGAAGCGGTATTGCATCCAGGCAATCGCAGGATCATCAATTTGCGTGGTATATCGCAAGAATCTGGCAAAATGCCGTGGCCGCTCCCGGTCAGTTGCTGCGCGACCTAAGTTTCCCTCTCCGGTCGCCCGAAACCCTTCGCGCCTCCGCGCTTCTTCTTATGAACCCGCCAAACCCAGTCATAGATCGCATCGGAATCGGTAGCCGCTCGGCGGCAGCGAAAAGGTCACAGGAATGTCGCGCTCACGCAAAATCGTAAGCCTGCTCGTCGCATGAGCGACGCAGTTTACGTAAAGAGGGGCGGCCAGCCGAGTCGCCCAAACATGGTCCTTCTCCTCCATACCGTCCGGATGGATGTGGAACAATCTGGGCATACCAAACCTCCGGTAACCGGCAAGCCTCCTGGAGCGATTAGCTATACCTGGCCAAATAATACAGCAATACAATGACAGCCAGCGCAATCTTGAATGCAATCTCGATTTGCTTGCTTGTGAGAAGGCCAAAAGCGGGCTCATCTTCTTCGTCGAGTACCGGGTCGCGAAGCAATTCGCTCCTTCGCTGCCATCGCCTGCGGTCGCGTCCGGACCAGAATCGGCTAACCTGCCGTCGCTTGCTGACCGAGCGTTTCGATGCAGTCTGGTTCTCCGGAAAGACATAGAAACTATTGCGTTGATGCTCGACCAGGACCGATCGATTGAGCGCCGCGATCTGATACTCATCAAAGAGTAGCCAGTCGCCGCTCAACGCCGCCCCATGTTTTTCATCAAGATGAGCTTTTGTTGAAGCGAGATCATCCGTTGCCAAAAGAGCGACGAGTTCAATGCCAAACTGGTAATTCCCTGTTTGTATGAGCCCGTCGATCAAGACCTTGGGCGCCCCGGTAGATTCGATCCGGTAGGCTTTGGCGTTGGGATCGTGGAGAACGCAAATATAGGCGGCTGGAGAAGCCAACTGTGGCAGAGTTCGAAAATCGCGCGGCCGCAGCCTGCGCAGGCCGCCATCGGCTAATCCTATGCCGGATTTCGTCTTGAGGGCTTCCGTTTTCATTACCAGGCACCGTTTGATCGTTCGGAGTCCTCGACCATTTTACCGCATTGCCGCTTTCTACAGCACATTGCCAAGCCCATGTTCAGCTAGTATATCCTTATTTGTTTGAACTAAAGAACAACATTCGCCCGACAGCCGCTGAGGGCGGCCGGCGGTCAGTGTCTACGCGACGCTTGCGCCGCCCGAAAACCTTCGCGTCTCCTCATCGCTTAGAAGAGTGGATAAATCTGGAGATTGCGCTATCGGATATCCGTAATCGACAAACGCGCTCCCCTTCCCTGATGCTTCGGGGATCCCGCCCCCTGTTTATCGCTGAGGACATGACAGTTTTGCCAACCCCCGGTAGTGGTCCTATAATTCTGGACACATTTTCCCCAGAATTCAGGGAGGGTTTTGGTTTGTGGCAGGAAAATGCTGGACAGGATCAGCGTGCTTGCAAGAGAGCAGGCAAGCGACTGACGGCAGGCGGCATATCCGCCGAGCTTACTGTGGCAGATCTGGTTAGATTTGTGTTTGAACTTTG
>JAPOOU010000130.1 GCA_026713245.1 Chloroflexota bacterium | reverse complement strand
GCGTGGGTCGCGTAGGTCGCGTAGACACTGACCGCCGACACTGACCGCCGACACTGACCGCCGACACTGACCGCCGACACTGACCGCCGACACTGACCGTCGGTCGCGGTTTCGGCATAGAGTCGCGGGCTAGCGAGAGGGGTTCAGGCGGTGCTTTCCAAATAAGCTTCCAGCCGATTGAGGGTTTGATCAATCCCCGCTTCGGCGTCCATCTCGACGATCGCGTCGCGCTGCTCTCTTGTATCATATCGGATTAGGCTGCGAACGGTCGTCTGGTCATCGTCTTCGCTGAATTCGACGGTGATATGCGCCGCAGGGAAGCCGTCCACGACCATGCCGTCGGCATCGGCGAACTCATCGGTATAAACCAGGCGCCGGGGCGCGTCGATCTCCAAATAGGTGGCTTTGCCGCAAGATGTCGTATTGTCGGGTCCCGCCATGCAATAGAACCAAAGCCCGTCAACGCGAAAGTCCAAATCGCAGACCGGCAAGGTCCAGCCTTCCGGCCCCCACCAGTGTTTCAAATGTTCCGCTTGACTATACATTTGCCAGACCCGCTCGCGCGGCGCCTTAAAACTGCGCGTGATATGGATCTCGCATTCGGCGGACTTGTCAAATACGGTCTTCATCTCGGGATTTTCCCTTCGTTGATACCTGCGATCTGGAGATATCTTATGCCTCGGCCGCGGCGATCTGGCCGTTGACCACCTGAAACACAGACGACCTGCGCAAGAACGCCGGATTAAAGATTTCCAGTTCGGTCGTTGTCAGCAGAGTTTGCGCTTGCCCGTCCAGTCGATCCAGCAGAAACGCTCGCCGCTTGCCGTCGAGCTCCGCCACCACCTCATCCAGCAGAAATAGCGGATACTCGCCGATTTGGTGGCGCATCCACTCCAGCTCGGCAAATCGCAGCGCCATCACTGCCGTGCGCGCCTGGCCCCGGCTGCCGTAAAGACCGCAGTCACGCTCGTTGATCATCAAGCGCAGTTCGTCGCGGTGAGGTCCGGACAGGGTTATGCCGCGGGCGATTGATTCGCCGCGCTGCGCCAACAGTTGCTCGATAAACTGCGGCTCTATTTCCCCCGGGCTCATCTGGCGGTTCAAGTCCAAGCCAAACACGTCGAAGGAGAGTTGTCCGCCATCGCTATCCGCAGTGGGCGAGATGCTCGGCAAATACTTGAGGCTCAGCGCCTCGCGCCCGCCGGTCAGCGCGTCATGAGTATCGCGGGCCTTTATCTCGAGTTCGCGCAAGAAACGCTGTCGACTGGAAACAATAACAGCACCGTATTTCGCCAATTGCTCGTCCCAAAACTCAAGCTCGACAGCATGGGCGCGCTTCTGAGCGACGCGCTTGAGCAGAGCATTGCGCTGTGGCAGCAGTTTATGGTACTCGTTCAAGGCCAGCAGATAGTTACGATTGACCTGTGTGAGCGTGGTGTTCATAAAGCGACGCCGGTCGGAGGGCGATCCTTCCACCAGCGACAGATCCTGCGGCAGAAAAAGAACCACACTCAGCAAGCCGATCACATCGGTCACGCGCTTGTCGACATGATTAAGTTGAATCGACTTCTTGAATCGCGCCGTCCCGCTGCTCATATCAAGCATGAGCGTGATATCCAGTTTCTGATAGCTACTGTCTCTACCGCCCAACTCAGCTGAAAGGCACGCGTAGGGAATGGGATCGTTTTCCGCGCGCCAGTGGATCAATTGACGATCGCTGGCCGTATATGGCGAGCTGGATGTCGCCAGATAGTAAATCGCTTCCAACGCGCTGGTTTTGCCTTGCGCGTTGTCACCAAAAAGCACCAGCGGCCTTCCTGCGGGCAGCTCAAATTCCAGACGCGCGTAATTGCGGAAATTGGTCAGTGAGAGATGGTTGATCTGCATACATTAACCAGGTCAATGCCGGGTACTGACTCATATTGTAGCGGGTCCAATGTGCTTGGGACAGCGCATTTCAGCGTCGGTTTATATCGCAGTCGGTACAGGTTTTCGAACCACAACCGCCTGACAAACGGTATGGGCAAACCTGCGGCCTTCGTTGAAATACACCCCTCATCCCTCGTCCCCAGGCCCCTACAGTTTTCGCCACAGAATTTACATTTGACAGTTGATCCGCTGCTTTCATATCCAATCGTATCAAACCTGTCGCCTCCTCAGCGCCTCACCGGGAAGAGTATCCCGAGGCATCAGGGAGGGGGAGCGCTATTGCCGGACCTTGGATGAGATCCATAGTTCTCACTATAAATGCAACTAATTCGCATTACATTCTTGGGACTATTCTTGCCGGAGGGGTATTAGACACCTACCCACTGGGGGACATAGGCATTCTCGGCGATCTTGCTGGAATCCCCGCTCTCTAAATCGTAGATCCAGATCTCGGGAACGCGCTGGCGCCTATCGACGCCGTTGCCGCCGGGCAAAGGAAGTCGTTGCATCACCAAGCGCTGCCCGGTCTGGTTCCAGCGGAAATACGAAGTACTATAGCGCTCGTCATGGAGGATCGGCGCGAGCGCCTGGTCCTCGTCATTTGCGGACCGGAGGTAAAGCTGATGCCCGGCGGTCCAGCGCTTGTCCGTATAGCGCCGCGCCAGGGCGACCGTTTGCCCATTGGGGTTCCAGCGCGCGTTTACATCATCGGTAGGGCCGTCCGGATCGGTGAAGGCTTCAAATGACTTGTTGCGCAAATCGGCCACGCGTAGATGCGTTACGAACTGTTCGCCGCGGCGCGCGATTTCCGGAAATATGATGCGCTGTCCATTGGGCGAGATCGTACCCATGGCGCCATGGGATGAGGGAATGAAGCGCAATTGCGCGTCGCTGCCGTCCCGGGGCACGAAGTCGAAGATCAGTATGCCCGGCTCGCGGACGTCCGAGCTATAAAACGCGATGGTATTGCCGTTCGCCGCCCAGACGGGGCTGTGGCCCACGACCCTTGAATCCGCAATAAGTCGGTCTGTTTCATAGTTGCCGCTCGTCATGTCCATTAGCCAGATACGCGACAAACCATAAGACCCGCTGAGCGATTCCGAACGCTGATAAGCCAGTTTGCTGCCATCGGGGCTGAATACGGGCGTTGTGCAATAGGCGTACTGCGCTTCGCAATCGAGCAAGTCAGCGACGTGGCCGCTGCGCATATCCATGAGCCGCAGGTTGACGATACCGGCCTCACTGCGTTCACTGAAGGCCAGCCAATCTCCATTGGGACTGAAGTCAAAATCGTAAACCCCGTCGTCGCTGTAGGTCACTTGCTCCTGCGCGTCAGGATTATCGATCTCCGCCATCCAAACATTTTGCGGGCTGCTGGTGGCGGGATAGAGATAAGCGACGCGAATCGGATGTCGCGCAGGATCGCTGACGATTGCGGCAAGGGCGACGCCGAGCAGGCAAAGCGTCACAATCCCGAAAACTACAGTGTCCAGCTTCGATAACTTCATCGCGAAAACGTCACGTCTAGGGATACAGATAGGGTTGCGCGGGTTCTTCGATCGGGGCAATCGCGTCAGCAAGGATTACGGGCGCGAATTCTGCCTGGAATTGATCGGCGAGCACTTCGCCACGTACCCGCACCCAGGCGCCGGGCGCGAACTGGCCAGCCGCGCTGGACCTGACCGGCATGCCAATGGGATAGGCATCGGCGACGCAGCAACTCATTGTGAAGCGCGACACCATGAATTCATCATCTCCCATACTTGGTTCGCGATAAACAAAGCCGCTCACGTCAACCGGTTGGCCATTAAATGCGGCCAGTGTTGGCGCGCGATTGAAGGCGCGCAGCCAATCGAGAATATTGCGATCAAGCGGATTGCGACTGAGGGCGGAAGCCCGTTCGACGCCGACGGGGCTCAAGCCGATGCCGCCGGATACCGCTTCCACACCCAGGGAGCGCGAGGGGATTAGAAGCGCGAGCAACAGCGGGAAAGCGACGACCAGAAGAATATCCCAGCTGATTTGATGATGGCTGTGGGCGCGTCGAGGATTGAGACAAGCATATAAACTTACCAGCCCGAGCAGGAAAAAGAGCGCCGTTCCAATGTATGCCAGCCCGGCAAAGCGCAGGTTGATATAGTTTGTCAGGTTGCCGGTGAAGATCAATACGGCGAAGTAAATGCCCAAGCCGAAAAGGATCAGCGATTTCGCCCAGGCTGTCTGATCAATCCGAGAATGATGTTGATGCTCCGCGCTCATGCGCGCTTCTCCATGTGTCAATAACCCAGCGCGACGTTAATCACTACGCCTGCCAACAGGTTGAGGACAAAAGGCAGCAAAACCAAATACAAGACAATCTTGCGGCGGAAGACGCCGGTAAACATAAGCGTGCTTTTGATATCGACCATGGGTCCAAAACTGAGGAAGCTAATGATGGCGCCGGTACTGAAAGTGTTGACAAAAGCCAGCGCAAGAAAACTGTCAACAGTCGAACAAACACTGAGCAAGAAGGCCAGGATTTGCATAAACAGCACCGACATGATCGGACCGGACCCAAGAGCGAGAAGATTATCTTGTGGCACAAAAGTTTGCAGCAGCGCCGCCAGCCCCGAGCCCAAGATGAGGAAACGGCCCATCTCGAAAAAATCGTCCGCGCCGATTTGCATTGCGGAAAACAATTTGGCGCGCAAACCCGGCTCGCCGAGCGCATGATCATGAGCACATTCGTCGCCGGCTTTTGCTGAAGTCGGCTTCAGAACCTCACGCGGATCGGCGAAGCTGCCGATGACTGTCGCGACAATTACCGCCACCAGAACGGTTATCAGCGCGCGCCCGATCAAAACGCCGCCAAAGCCAAAGGCGATATAGGTGCTGGCGAAAACAATGGGATTCATGAAAGGCGCAGCCAGCAAGAAGGCTACACCCATCGAAAGCGGCAGTCCTTTGCGGAACAGTCGCCGCGTCACCGGCACCACACCACATTCGCATACCGGGAAGATCAGACCGAGCGCAGTCCCGCCCAAAGCCGCGCCAAGCCGGCTTCGCGGTAAAAAACGCAAGACATCGTCAGTTTTGACAAAAGTCTCGATCAATCCGGAGGTGAGCGAACCCAGAAGCAAAAACGGAACCGCCTCAATAAATATGCCGAGGAAGCGAGTGGC
>JAPOOU010000248.1 GCA_026713245.1 Chloroflexota bacterium | reverse complement strand
GTGGTAGCGTCCGCGGGACCGCCATTCGTCAATACGAGGAACTGATCGAAGGATTGGAAAGCGTTAATCAGCGAGGTGACGACGACGAAAAAGAGCGCCGGCGACAGCATCGGCAGGGTGACAAAGCGCATCCGCTGCAAAGAATTGGCGCCATCAATGGACGCCGCTTCGTAATACTCTTCCGGGATGCCTTGCAAGCCGGCTAGCAGAATCAACATTGCCAGTCCGATGCCCTGCCAATTGCTCATGATGATGACAGCCGGCATTGCCCAGGCGGTGTGATGAATCCAGTTGGGCCCGTCAATGCCAAACAAACCCAGTAAATAATTGACCAAGCCCACCTCTGGCTGGTACATCCAGCGCCAGATGGTAGCGGCAGCCACAGTCAATGTGATTTGGGGCAAGAAGTAGATCGTGCGAAAAAATATGATGCCGCGCATCTTGCGGTTGAGCGCCAGCGCCAGCCAAAAAGCGATAAAGATGCCGGAGGGAACAGCCACAAAGGTGTAATAAAAGCTGTTGCCCAGCGATTTCCAGAAGAGCCTGTCATTGACCATGGTATCGAAGTTTTTCAAGCCGACGAATGCCGGCGGCTTGGAAAGACTCCAGTCCGTGAGCATGATGTAAAAGGCGAACAAAATCGGGAAGAGCATGAAAATAAGGAACCCGACCAGGTTCGGCAGCAGGAACAAATAACCGGCGATCGATTCTTCCCGCCGCAAACCCGTGAAGGCGCTCCGAAACTCACGTATTTTCGCCGCCCACAGGGACTCGCCATCGCGCCTTGCTTTTGACGCCGCGGCCATCTAGTCGCCTCCCGCGACGCCATTTTGCAGCGTTCTAAGGATGATCCTGCTCGCCAAAACCAACCAAGGTGCTGGGTTAATCATTTGCCGGGCCGTCTATTTTTTCACTGACAGTACAGCTAGCGCGAATCATAAAACCGATTGCGTAACCGATACAATAATCTAACACGTAGACTTTCGCCTGTCAATCAACGTCAACGATTGCCAAAACGAACATTGTCCGTGAGGCGCGCCCTGACGACGAGTCGCCTGCTATTCCCGCTTCACTGTGATCAAGGTATTCGCTCTCAATTCGTCCATGACGCTGTATTCGCCGTCATTCCAGATGATAGTCAGGCGCTGTAGCGCAGCGCCGGGCGGAAAGCCGAAATGAACGCGGCCGGGATCGCCCGAGAGCTAGCCGCTGGATACGGTCACATCATGGCGATGTGCGTCGGCGCGGGTAATCGGGCCACCGCCAGACCGGCCGCGGCCCGCTACTGGATCGCTCTACTAGTTGCTCCGCAGCCAGGCCAGGCTGTAGGCCAGGGCCTCGTCGATCACTTCTGTAACCTCCGCCAGCACGTCGAAGATGTGGTCGCCATCCAGAACTACCAGCGCCTCCGCGCCCTCATGATAGTCAAGGAAGACCTGGCCGGCCTGCGGCTGTGGGGTTACGGTCGTGTCGCGCGCGCCGGTGATGGCCAGCAGAGGTCCGCCGTATCCGGCTATCTCGGCCACCGGATCGACCAGGAAGATATCCTCGAAGAACGGACCCTTGAGCGCTGTTTCGGCGCCCCAGGGCAATGCGATGGTCAGCGCCTCTTCGCCAGCCGCGGCGCCGGCCAGCAGGTTTTCATAACCCAGCAGGATGCCGTAACTCATGACAGGATTCGATACCGCCGACCAGAGCACGAGGTTGCTGACGCGCGCGTCGCGCCCGGCCGCCGCCGCGCCAACCAGTCCGCCCTGACTCAGACCAAGGATGCTCATCTTGCCGCTGTCGACGCCTTCCATCGTCTCCAGGTAATCCAGCGCCGCGATGGCGTCCGAGATCTGGCCGCTGAAGGTCGTGTCCTCCCAGGCGCCTTGGCTCTCTCCCGAGCCGCGAAAGTCGATGCGCAAGCTGGCGACCCCGCGTTCGCCCAGCCAGCGAGCAGCCCGGCTGAACATCGTGTCTTCAGTGCCGAGAACCGGCAGTTCATGGCGCGTGCCAGTGAAGCCGTGCAGAAGCAGGGCGACTGGGAAAGGTCCCTCGCCCTCCGGCATTGCCAGCGTGCCGACGATCGTCTGTCCCGCGTTGCTGAAGCTGATGTCGCTCTCGCTGACACCGTACTCAGCCATCGAGCCGGCCAATGCTGCCGCGGCGTCGGCGAGGCTGTCCTGCGCGACTAGCGGCGTCGCGACAAGTCCGGTAACCAGCAGCAAGGCGACGATCAGCGCGGTATAGGTAACGCGCTGCGAATAAACTCTCGAAAACATAACAAACTCCTAGCAATAAGAATTTACGATAGCGTGATTCTGGCACAGCCGCCGTTCCGTCGCAAGCGAGCCGAGTACGATGGACCCATGCGTGCCGCCCGTGATTCGGTGTCGAAATCAGATTGCAGCCGCTCGGCGGCAGCGAAAAGGCTTGCCGCGCTCACGCGAAGTCATTGGCCTCTTCGTCGTGTGAGCGACGCGGTTTATGTAAGCACGATCAATTTCGTGAATGTTACGATGCTTCTGCGCGCGGCAGCGAAGATGTCACAACGGAGACGAGTCGACTGCTATATCCGCCTAACGGTGATCAAGGCATTCGCTCTCAATTCGTCCACGACGCTGTATTCACCGTCATTCCAGATGATAGTCAGGCGCTGTAGCGCAGCGCCGGATGGTAAGCCGAAATGAACGCGGCCGGGATCGCCCGAGAGGTAGCCGCTGGATACGGTTACGTCACGGCGATACGTGCCTCCGCTGGTTTCCAGGAACAACTGCGCGCCGACACTGGCGCTTGCGGAAGGCATCCAATGCAAATCGACCTCGATGCTATCCCCGCCGCACAGTTGATTCTCGAAGACCTTCGCCGGCGCATTCAAGTTGTTGACGACCACATCCAGATCGCCATCGTTGTCCAGATCCGCCAGTGACATGCCCCGTCCGCTCGCCTTGTCGTTGAGCGCCCAGCTTGGCTGCGGAACAAACTGACCGCCGGCATGATTGCGATAGACCTGGTTTTCTTCCACCAACTCGTTGTTTGGCAGGTGCGAGAACATCTCCAGCGAGATCATGCCGTTGACCACGTATAGGTCCTGGAATCCGTCGTTGTCCAGATCGCCGAATTTCGTCGACCAGCTCCAGCCGGTCGCGTCCAGGCCCAAGCGAGGCGCGATGTTGTGCGCCAAGCTCGCTCCGCCGCCGGCGTAAAGCACGTTTTCCATAATCTGCGGATCGCCTTCGACGTGAGGCATCGCCATCATCATGTCCATCACCGGCCCCCACTGCGCGCGCGTCTCTTCGTCATTGGCATAGGGTTTCATGTCCACAGCATATATTTCAACACTGCCGTCATTGTCCAGGTCGGCCGCATCATAGCTCATGGTGCTGTGCGGCATCACCGGCGGCGGTTGATCCTCTTGCCAGGCGCCGTCTGCAAATGTGAAGAAACGGTCGGGCACGGCGAAGTCGTTGCCGATGATGATTTCGTGATTTCCAACCGCGTTGAGGCCGGTGAGCAGCGCCAGGGTATTGGAACGGTTCGCGAGTCGCGTCGCTATGAAGCGGTCGGCTCCCTTTTCGTAATAGATCACGCCTGATTTCGCCGCCGATTGGCCGAGGATCATTTCATTCTCGACATCGTAGGAACCGGTGAGCAAATCGAGATCGCCGTCGCGGTCGGCATCAAGCCAGTTCATGGCGTAGCCGATATAGCTTACGCCGTTCAAAACCTGGATAGCGAAACCGGTGCCTTCTTGATTGCGCCAATAAAGCGGCGCGGCTGCCTGCTGCGTGAAGACGATATCGAGCCAGCCGTCGCCGTCGACATCGACGGTGGCAACCGCGCGCGACGGCGTCGCCGAGGGCAGCGCCTGCTTTAGAAACTGCAGATCGCCCGCATTCCAGAAAACAGCGTTGTCGCCGTCCAGGTTTGCCAGCACGATATCCAGCAAGCCGTCATTGTTCAGGTCATTGACGGCCAATCCCGCGCCATTGCTGTCGTAAAAGCCGATCGGCAGCGAAGTCGGCGTCGTGATATGGTCCAGTTCATGAGCCAGGAATGCCCCCGAGCAATCCTCGGCGCGCAGCAGCGCAACGGAATCCTGCGTCACTGGGACATAGATGCGGAGCGCCGAGGCCGGGTTTGCGACCATAAGTAATAGCGCCAGCGCAATCAAGCGAAAGGGACGATTGCGAAACATTTTGCAGCCTGTCATTTGGCGAATAGTGCCAGAACGATACCATCAGGCGGATGGATTGGCAAACCTGTGTCGCGCGCGGAGGCGCGTTTTCGCAGGCGCGTAAATGCAGGAGTGGAGAAGTCAAAACGCCTTAGCTGAATTCAGGCTCGTTGCTTTTTTTGATTCGCGCGCAAGTCGTCGCAGGGGGAATTGCGGGCGGTTAAATGGAGGCAATTCGGTCTATGCGGCGGGTTCAGCGTCGGCGGGCGCCTTGCCCATGACCCCTCGCCCTTCCAGGAAGCCGAGCATGCGCGCCTGCTCTATTCCCAGATTCTGCAAGTCGCCTCTGACCTCCTGAAGCCCCTCATCCAATCTTTCCCCGAGCCGGTCAAGACGCGCTTCCAAGCGGTCGAAGCGTCCATCATGTTGTGAAAGCCGCTCATCTACCCGGTCGAAACGTCCATCATGTTGCGAAAGCCGCTCATCTATGCGGTCGAAGCGCGCATCAATCTGGGAAAACCGCTCATCAATTCGGACAAAGCGCTCATCTATGCGGTCGAAGCGCGCATCAATCTGGGAAAACCGCTCATCAACTCGGACAAATCGCTCGTCTATGCGGTCGAAGCGCGCATCAATCTGGGAAAACCACTCATCAACTCGGACAAATCGCTCGTCTATGCGGTCAAGGCGCGCATCAATCTGGGAAAACCGCTCATCAACTCGG
>JAPOOU010000256.1 GCA_026713245.1 Chloroflexota bacterium | reverse complement strand
CATCGCGCAGCGCCCGCGACGGCCGGTGAGAGCGCGCTCTGATATCGCGAGCCGTCAAGCCTTCGACCAGGGAAAAGCGCAGCACATCGGACATGAATGGCGCCATCACCACGATCTCCTGCGGCGATACGCCCTGACGATGGACGAGTTCATCGATGCGATCGGCCACCCAGTCCACCATCTGTGGATGATAGCGATGCGCCTCCGTAATCAACACGGGCGGCGGGTCGTCATCGGCGATCCCGCCAGGCCCGGTAGCAAATGTAGCGCTCAATTTAACCGCCAGCGCCCGTCCCAGGGCGCGCGCTTCATCGGACATGACCTTGCTGTCGACGAATTCTTGCCGAACATCGCATAAGCCTTGCAATCTACGAGCGTTTTCGGGGTCAGCGCCCAGGAACCGGCGAAAGCCGGCGTCGCTGTCGTAGATGACCAGCGCCGACTGGCACAGTCGCAGCAGGTCCGCCAGAATCCGGTGCGAGGCTGGATTGTCCTCTTCCATGTTGTCCGCAATCAGATGTCGGTAGCGGATCCTGACATGCTCGCGCGCCTGGGGCAAGTTCCAAACCTGATCCAGGAAAACCTCCAGTTGCAAGGAGAAATCGAGCAAATTATTGGCCAGACAGTATTCGCGGAAGGCCAAGGCGCAGGTCTGCGCGTCATTGTAGATATGTCCTTGTTCAACGCCGCCGGGCAGCGCTTCCTTGAGCCGCGGCGCGATCTGGTCGATCGGGAAGCCGACTACCGCCGCCTTGTTCATGTTGTCGACGATTTGACTATACAGCCGGGCGCGGTCGATGCGCACGCTGTTGAAGTAGTCCCGCCCGTTGACCAGCGGCTCGATGACCTTGGTCATAAAATACTGCACCGATTCCAGGCTGAGGAAGTTCGGCAGATCGTAAGGATGGCCGAAGGCGGCGCGCTCGGCGATCAAGAACCAGAAGGCTTCCACCATCTGTAGGGAGAGGCTGCCGATGGTCTGGATCGCGACTTGCCCGCCGCTGTATCCCGAATGCCCCCGCAGCGCCTGAAGGTAGGGCTGCGCCAGCGAGCGCTGCGGCACATAAATCAGGATCGATTCCGCCGGTATGCCAAGCTCCAGCAGGCGCAACAAGCGCCCGACGCCGGCGCTGGTCTTGCCGCTGCCTGCGATGCCTTCCAGCCAGATTTTTCTATCCGGCGGCGCCGCGGCAATGGCGGATTGTTCCGGTGTCAATGGGATCTGCAATTTAGCGCTCAGCCTTCGCTTCCCGGTTTACGGTTGTCGGTCATCAAGATTATAAAACGCCGCCGCTTCAAAGGCGATGATCTCTGCGGCGTATCCAGCGCAATCGCAGCGACGAAGATTTTGCGCGGATCGCCATGACTCATTCTCTACTCGTCGGGCGATCCATCGGACGCTGTTGAAATACTAACTTGCCCCCCCCCCCTTGTGGGATTTCCGCCCCCCGTTTAGCGGGGGGACCGAGGGGGGCACAGGGCTGGGGGATGAGGGGTGTTTTTCAACGGACTCCATCGGATCGCCCCTACCTGCTGTCAGGCAGCTGTTGTTCTTTATTTCGACCAACTTCGATACACTACAGCCCCCTGCGACCAGTTGGTTTGGTTCCCAATCGAATTCCTGTTAGAATACTTTTGTAGTACGTTCTTCCCTATCGCCATCGTAATGAAGGAGAGCAAGCAAGATGAATAGAGTAATTCGAATCCTGTCGTTAAGCATACTGCTATTGTTATTTGCGGCGCTTTTCGCGCCGGTCGCCGCGCAAGATCTCGGCAGCGGCGGTCCCATTATCGAGGCGTACTTCGGCGGCGGCCTGACAACTTTTAATACGCCGTAATTCACTGTTGCGACCTCGTCTGAT
>JAPOOU010000157.1 GCA_026713245.1 Chloroflexota bacterium | reverse complement strand
GAAACGCCATGCTTGTCATGCCATGCCGCCAGGAATTCTGATTTCAGTTTGGCGACATCGACTGCCGACGGACATTCGCTGGCGCAGGCTTTGCAGGACAAGCAGAGCTCAAAGACTTCTTTGACCGCGGCATTGCCCAGGTCATCGGGCAGCGCGCCGCTGATGGCCGCGCGCAGGGCATTGGCGCGGCCGCGCGTGGAATGCGCCTCGTCGAGCGTCGCTTGGTACGAGGGGCACATGGTACCCACGCCCTCCTTGCGGCAGACGCCGGCGCCATTGCACATCTCTACTGCGCCAGCAAAACCCTTGTCCGCCGACCAATCGTATCGGGTCTGCAAATCAATCACCCGGTAATCGGGCGAATAACGCAGCAACTCAACGCTGTCCATGGGCGGCGAATCAATGATTTTGCCCGGATTCATCATGTTTTCGGGATCAAAGGCGCGCTTGACCTGACGAAAGGCATCCATCAACTCCGAACCGAAGAGATACTCGCTGAATTCGCCGCGCACGAGCCCTTGACCGTGCTCGCCAGTGATACTGCCCTGATATTTCTTGACCGTCGCCGTCACCGCGTCGGCGATGCTGCGGTACTGATCGCGCCCCTTGACCGTTCGCAGGTCAATCAGCGGGCGAATATGCAGGCAGCCGGCGCTGGCGTGGGCATAGATGGCGTAAGTGGTATCGTTGTCGTAGATGATGCGCTCGACATCGGAGATATAATCCGCCAAGCTCTCCACCGGCACCGCCGCATCCTCGATGAAAGAAATCGGTTTAGCGGCGCTGCGTTCGCTCATCATCAAGCCGAGACCGGATTTGCGCACCGTCCATACATCGTTCTGCTGCCCCGGCGTCGCCGCGACCGTGACCGCCCCGCGATAACCCAGCCGCGTCAAATGCGCTTTCAGATCGGCGATCTTCGCGCCAAGCTCGCTCTCGCTTCCGACGAACTCCACGACCAGGATCGCCGCCGGATCGCCATCGACAAAGGTCAAGCGATCACGATAACCGGCGGCGGCTCGCGTCTTGTCCAGCAGGAATTTATCCATCAACTCAATCGCCGCCGGCTCCAACTCCAAGATGCGCGGCGTCGCTTCCAGCGACGCGCGCAAGCTGTCAAAGTGAACCAGCGCCAAGCGCTTGTTTTCGATTCTCGGGGACTCGACCAGGCGCAATTCGGCGCGAACGACCGTCGCCAATGTGCCCTCCGAGCCGCAAAGCAGCCAGTTGAGATCCACATCGGCGGGGTCGATCTTGTCCAGCGCGTAACCGGCGACGGTGCGCCAGGTCCGCGGGTAACGCGCCTCGATTTGCGCGCTGTGTTCGGTCACCAGGTCGCTCACTGTAGAGCGGATCAGATTGAGCGCGCTGGTCGATTCGTCCAGCCAGACCAGCTCGCCGTTTGCCAATACAACTTGCAGCCGAGAGACATGATCGGCGGTCATGCCATAACGTATGCTATGCGCGCCGGTGGCGTTGTTGCCGATGACGCCGCCGATAGCGGCGCGTTCGGCGCTGGCCGGGTCGGGACCGAACATCAAGCCCATGCCCGCCAGTTGACCATTGAGCGCGCCCAGGATCATGCCCGGTTCGATATCGACTGTCCGCGCCTCGCCGTTGACCGAGCGGACGCGGCGCATGTGCCGTGTGAAATCCATGATGATCGCTTCGCCGACAGCTTGCCCGGCCAGGGCGCTGCCGCCGCCGCGCGGCAGTACCGGCAGTCCATATTTGCGCGCCGTCTCGTGCACGGCGACTACATCATCGGCATTACGTGGGAAGGTTACCGCCAGCGGCATGATCTGATAATTGCTGGCGTCCGTGCTGTAGAGGACCCGTGTCATCTGGTCGGCAACGGCATGTTCGGGTCCGAGGTGGGATTGCAGGTCGTTCAGGAGGTCATGGATTTGCATGGAATAACTTTCCGGGGTGTGTTGACTACCAGCATTGATTGTACCGAGATTGCGACGGGAATCACACGCCCGACAAATCCACCCGCAGCGCCTGCAACTGCGTTATGCAGGCGCGGACCGTCTCGTCCGACGCCGAAATCATCGGCGCGCGAACGCCGCCAACAGGTAAGCCACGATGCGCCAAAATGCCCTTGACCACTGTCAGCCAGCCGCCGCCCCCAACCACCCCGCTGACGGCGTTGAGCTGTTTCTGCAGCTTTTGCGCCGCCTCTAGGTCCCCGGCATGGAAGGCATCGTGAATGCCCGCAACGATCTCCGGCATATAATTGCTGCTGCCGGACACGCTGCAATCCAGCCCCATTGACAAACCGGCCAGGATCAAACTGTCGGGACCGATCGCGGTATTAAAGCGCCCGTCCTTAAGCCCGTTGACGGCGAACATCGCCAGCAGATCGCCGCTGCTGTCCTTGAGCCCGACGGCGTTCTCATAATCGCGACTCAGCCGCGTCACCAGTTCCGCCGTCAAGGTGTTGCCCGTGAATTTGGGCAGG
>JAPOOU010000218.1 GCA_026713245.1 Chloroflexota bacterium | reverse complement strand
TTGCTGTTCTTCCGTCAGCGCTTCGCCGTCGTCGTTAAGTACCGGATTGCCCTCATCGTCCAAAATCGGTACAGCTTCGGTCGCATAGACAAAGAGCGGATTTCCGTCGTCGTCCAGCTTCACATCGCCGCCCTCGATGACGACGTAGTCCCAACTGACGACCCAATCCAGGCGCTTCAAGCCGCGCTGATTATCGGTGATCACCAGCGCGCCCCAAACGTTGGGCAACTCTATTGGCGCCCCTTCCAGGTGATGGTTGAACTCTTCCATCACACGCATCAGCACGGGCGCTTCCATTTCCGGTATGGTGCGGAAGCGCAACGGCACTTGATTGGCGCTCAATTTCTGGAACTTCAATTCGTCGACCAACTGCTGGTATTGGCCGTTCGCCGCGGTCTCTCCGTTAATCTCGGTGACGATGTCGGCGGGGGACAATCCTTCGTGCCCGTGGAATTGCGCAGTGCTGTATGCGCCCGCGATCATCTGGTCGAAGGGGATGGTCCGTCCGATGCCCACCTTGCTGTGCGCCGGCTCAAAGGTCAATTCGTGTACGATTTCGGTCTCGGCCGAGGTCTTGACCGCGAATTTCGCCAAGCCCATATAACTCAAAATTGTCGTCACCGAAACCAGCAGCATCGCGAGCGTCAGCATGAAGCGGCGATGGGCGAAGCGCCTGCTCGGCGTAACATCAACGTAGGGCAGCATCGCCAGCCCGCCCAAGGCGACGCTGGGGAAAGCGACGCCCCAAATGAATTTGTCACCCAGCTTGAGCGCGCCCTGAATCCACAGGAAGTACCAGGGCGCTGTCGTCCCCAGGGGCGTCACTTGCGGATCAGCATGGTTCTCCAGCGGCGCGTGATAGAACCAGATGCAAAGCACCGTGATGATGAAGGTGGTCGCGCCCAGCCACATCAACTCGTTGGTCAAAATGTCAGGTATGAAATAGACGCGCTTGTCCAGGGGCACACGCTTGGCGCTGTCTTCGCCGATATTCTCTTTCTGCGGCGGCAAGCTGTAGCCGTGGATGATGACTTTGTAATAATGGACGCCGAAGAAAACGAAGAGCAGGGCAGGCAGGGCCAGGACATGCAGCAGATAAAAGCGCAGCAAACCGTTCGCCCCCAGCTCCGGCGCGCCGCGCAGCAGCAAGTTGACCTGGTCGCCGACAACCGGCGTCGCTTCCGCCATTGACGCCCCGATCGTCACCGCCCACAGCGACAACTGATCCCAGGGCAACAAATAACCCGAGAAGCTGAGAAAACCGGTGATAACAAGAAGCAGAAGACCGGTGAACCAGGTGAATTGTCGCGGTTTCTTGTAACTGCCCGTGATCCAGGTGCGCATCATGTGCAGCGCCACCACAGCCACCATGAACTCCGCGCCCAGACGATGCATATCGCGCATCAACTGGCCCAGCGGCACATTGCTGAGGATTGTCAACATGTCCCCATAGGCGATCTCCGGCGAGGGCGTATACCAGAGCATCAAGAGAATGCCGGTTATCGTCTCGAAAAAGACAAAATAGGAGGACAGCCAGCCCAGCCGAAAACTGGGATACATGCCCGTCACATCGCGATTGAAATAAGACGGACGCATGTGCAGCCAGAAGCCATCGGCATGCGGCGTCAGGCGCGGATTGGGTCGCCGACTGGCATTGTCGCCGCGCAAAGCCTCGCGCACGTCCTGCACATTCATGCCGGCGGTCAGGCGCTCCACCGAATCGTCTATGCCTTCGAAGATCGCCTTCTTGAAGCCCTTTTCCTTGACATCATCGAGGAATGACGGGAAGGGGAGAATGGACATAGATGCTCCTCGCCTTAAAGCAGCTTAAGCAATGGCTGGTTCAATGCAGTTCTCCGACAATGCGCGCGCCGGTATCAATCTGTATGCTCGTGATCTCCCGCGTCAGATCCAGCGGGATCGCGCCGCCGTCCGCCGGCGTGACCAAGGTCGTGCCATCGGCATAGGTGACCGTGGCGATGAAGCGATCCAGATTGCGCGGCGCCGGACCCTCGATCCACTGCCCGTTAAGTTCGAACTTCGAGCCGTGACAGGGGCATTCAAAGCGGAAATTGGTCGGCACCCATTTCGGCAAGCAGCCCAGATGCGTGCAAACCTGATACAAAGCCCGCAGTCCATCCGGCGTATGTGAAATGTGAAAACGCCCCGAAGCGACCGTCACCGGCGCCGCGCCGGCGTTTGGCAGTTCCACCGGGTCAAAGGCGAAGGTGCCGCCGAATTCGCCCTCTTTGAAGCGCGGGAAAGCGAACCAGATCAGCCCGGCGCTGGTCTCGCCCAAGAGCAATGCCATGGACGCGATCCAGATATAATTGAGAAATTCTCGTCTGCTCGGCGCTGTCACCTGGACGCCCGGCGCGGCGGCCGGCCTGGCGACCGCGGCGCTCATGGATGTCGGTCGTGCGGATTGTGCAGTAGCCATATTTTGTCGTCGTCCTTCCCAGCAACAGGACTGATAACGCCGTTTCCCGAATTATTACGATTTACATTACGAGACTCATTTTAGCTTTTGTTAAATATATCACAATCTCATAGGGGTGTCAAAGTATAAACCTTTGTGGATTTCGCTTTTGAGGCGCGCTGAAATCGGGCGGATCAGGGGCGCGTTATGATAAGGAAAGGTCGTCATGACAGGTTCTATGTATGGGTAGGGGCGACTCGCTGAGTCGCCCGTTGTCAGGGCTTCAATCCGCTAACGATCTTGTTTGACCGCGCATGCTCGAACGCGGCGACAAAAGTCCCTCCCTCTTGATGGGGGAGGGACTTAGGGTGGGGGTGATGCAGTAAGCAGTCCCGCCAGCAATATCCCTAAGTTTCTGTCGTATAATGACGTGGCTTTTCGGTCTTAGGAGGAATGCTAATGCGAATCACGAAAGTCAAGCTTAACAACTATCTCTGCTTTTACGACGTACCTGAGTTTGAGTTAGGTCCTGGGATAAACCTTATAGTAGGGAAAAACAACTCTGGAAAGACGACACTTATCAACGCGCTTTCGCTTGTTGCGCCAGCGAGTTGGCACAAAAGTCCGGTTACGGTTCCTGCTCCTAACACTTATCCGCAGGCGAATACCAAGCGCGGTGTCGTTTTTGAATTCGCGTGGCCGGAAATGACAATCGTTCGTTCCCTGAATTTTCACATTGAATCGATTCAGGACAGATTAGACTACATTTACTCTGAGGAAGAAATAGAATGCCTAACGAGAAAACTATCAGAAGGTC
This sequence comes from Chloroflexota bacterium, assembly GCA_026713245.1. Lineage (GTDB taxonomy): Bacteria > Chloroflexota > Anaerolineae > Aggregatilineales > Phototrophicaceae > UBA6055. Next base: position 2,902 of record JAPOOU010000218.1, on the reverse strand, counting down.
TTCGCGTACGTCTGGCTTACGAAGGGAGCTGGGAGGGGCCTACTAAGCATGATAATCTGCTCTTTGACTTGGAAACGGATTCGCAACAGCGCCCACCTTATGAGACGATAAAGCAACAACTCAGTGACCTTTTATGTGTGCCTAGTGAGATTGCACATGCGCTGGTATACATGTCAAACTCACTTAGATTTTCTCGAACGGAATCTATGCACGAAAACGTATTCAAGTTCAATGCGGAACGACTTGTGAGGGCAACTGGTTTGCAATCCGCGGATTCCGTGCTCGCTTCTGACGCGTCGAATCTGCCCCAAGTTCTGCGAACGCTTCTGGGTAACGACAGTTTTGCTTTCAGCAAGTATGCGGGTGCCGTCAACAGGGTTCTTCCTGAGATCCTAGACTTGCGTCTCCTCCAGAACGACGATGAAACGACGACAATTATGGTAAACAACTACGAACCATCCGCTCGTCGTCCAGATCTCGCCGCATCGCTGGACTTGAGTGGTACGGGCGTTGGTCACGTTATGGGGATGCTTTACGAGGTCATATTCCATGACGAATCGAATCCGCGCATCATCCTCATCGACGAGCCAAATGCGTTTTTGCATCCTGGCGCTATCCGTAGGTTGCTGGAGGTCTTCCAAGAAAATGACCATCACCAATACATCATCGCGACTCATTCTCCTTCTGCCATTATGACTGTCCAAAAGAAAACAATGCTGCTTGTTACGCGAAAGAACAAGATCAGCACCGTGAATAGTGTCGACGTAGAAAACAACACTGAACTCGAAGAGGCGCTAAAGGAAATCGGCACAAAACGCTCCGACATCTTCGGCATGGATGCTGTTATTTGGGTCGAAGGCAAGACAGACGCAACCTGTTTCAAGATGATTATGGACGGCGAAAAAGAAAATGGAAGAGACGGTCTACCAGATGGAGTGAACGTCCTAGAGCTTGTAAACACCGGGGACCTCGAAGACGAGCAACATGCGGTCCTAGCAGTAGAGATATATCAGAAGTTGTCCGGTGGGGTGGGCTTGCTGCCATCAGCACTTGCGTTCGTGTTTGACGGCGACAAAGACAAGGAGAACAAGAAATTCCCCAAGAAACTTCTCGATTCAGGCAGAATTAGATTCTTGTCTCGCCAGAATTTCGAATCCTACTTCCTTGAATTTCCTGAAATCCTCGCCGACATTCTCAACCACGATGCCGCAGACGACAAACCGAAAGACCGCACCGCAGAGTCAGTAAAGCGATGGATTCGCAAACAAGAAAGCAAGGAATACGACGACCATGAATGGCTGGAATCTGTTGACGGCGCGAAGCTACTTAACAAAATGTTTCAAGACTTGGCTGGAATTAGTTACAAGGGCAATAAAGTGCAATACGGCGAAGAGATCACCAAACGTATCCTTACCGACGATCCCAATCACTTCCAGGAAATCGTCGACCTCATCAAAGACATCCTCGACAGCAATACAGCGTCCACCCAAAACTAAGACCTCTGTGCCGGCGGTCAGTGTCTACGCGACCCTCCGCGCCTCTGCGGTGAATCCACTACTACCAATCTCAAATGTTTGCAGAACGCTTATTTTCTGTTATAATCTAACCATCCTCACCCCACCGGAGATCACAATGGAAGCCAGCCTGCCGCAAGAAACCACCGCGCGATCAAACAGCGAGCGCATCACCGCAATCGAAGCGACCTTGCCCCATCTTGCTACAAAGGCCGATTTGGAACGTCATACCAGGCTGCTCATCATGTGGTTCGTCGGCACGCAAATCGCGCTGTTTGCCGCTCTTTTCGCCTTGCTATCGCATTTCCTGGGCTAATGCTTCCAAGCCGTAGACCTTTTCCTTCGCGACGCTCTGCGCCTCTGCGGTAAAACAAACCCTCACATACTATGCGCCTTGTACGTAATCCCGTTAGCCTCCTGCAATTCGCGGATGTAGCGAATGATCTTCGCAACGTCCTCGCGCGCGACCTGCGGCTGCGGGGGCATGTCGCCATAGGGCCAGTGATGCTGCCGGACGCCGCTCGCCGCGGCCAGGTAAAAGGCTTGGTCCGAATGGTGTCCCGGATTGTAAATGTCGTGGATGAGAGGCGGTCCCAGCTTCGTTCCCGCCGCGTTCGGACCGTGACAGACCTGGCAATTCATCTTGAAGAGCGCTGCGCCTTCCTGTCCCTCTTGTGACAGCGAGGCCGGTATAACCTCAACCGTGAAGGCCTGACTGTCTTGCGGGACATTGGATACGATCGCGGCCGCGGCTATCGCCCCCAGCGCAATCACGCCAATGACAATGAACAACAGCGCCTGCTTGCGCTTCTTCCGAACCCGCGCGCCGTTCCGTTTTTTCACCGCTCGCTCCTTGTCACATAATGTTCATGCGTTCGTTGCCAGCTGCGACAACCCGCGCAGAAGACGGGCCATCACATGGATGCAGCCTCCCGTCGCGTTTGCCCGCCGGGGCATTGAACCCGGTAAGAAACATTATCCACGATTAGCCGGAATCTGCAAGATTCCTGGACTTCATTGCTTTGAGTGAGTCCCTGCACGCTAAGACCGGCTGCGCGCATCTCTACGCGGAACACCATAATTGCCGTCAACCTGCGCGCCGCCGACATCATCGACAACCTCGCAAAATTCCCGTCCGCGACGGCTCCGCCGATGACTAGCTCCCGCATCAGCGTAGAAAAAAGCCCCCTCCCTGATGCTTCGGGGTTTCCGCCCCCCGCTTAGCGGGGGGACTGAGAGGGGCCTTGGGTTTGGGGATGGGTGTAGTGGTCTCGAAAAACTGGACACTGGCTCGAGAGACTTCACCAATTCTCGCCCATCCGGGAAAACGCGACTATATAGTCGCCCTTTGCTTTGCCCTGTCCGCTATGCTCCTGTTTAGGTAAACT
>JAPOOU010000217.1 GCA_026713245.1 Chloroflexota bacterium | reverse complement strand
TAGACTTTCATGTCCGCTTTGGCAAGCAATGCCAGAACTGCTATTTTAAGCGCTTGTGTACCAGTGAGAAACGCGGGCGCAGCCTCGAGATTTCGCCTTATCATCAGCAGTTGACCCAGCGCCGAAGAGAACAGGCGGGCGGCGCTTTTGTCCAGGAGATGCACGCCCGCGCTCGAATAGAAAGTACAATATGCGAACTGGCGCGCAAGCATGGATTGAGACAATCGCGCTATCGCGGACAACATAAGGTGCAATTACAAGCAGTATTCACGGCAGCAGCAGTTAATTTGAAGCGCCTCGCAAGGCATCTGGCGGAAGGAGTTTATTCTTTTTCGGCCCTATGTCCGATGACGCGCACTCACTGAACCTCGTTTTTCAACGGAGTCCAACGGATCGCCCCTACCTTTTCTTGTGCCCTCTGTGCCTCTGTGGTGACTCAACGCCTCTGCACATCCATGGCCGTGTCCAAATCGGGCAAGACCAGCACGATGGCGTCTTTGACCTGGCTGCTGGGATAGCGGTCTTCAACGATATCAATGACCACGGCGGTGTCGGTCGGCATTGGTCTACATTGGCTCAGCGGACTTCAGGCAAAGTGGCGCGCTGATCAGCAGCCAGCACAGTCGCCGCCTTCGTTATCGCTGAAGGTATTGCCGCTTTGTTCAACCGTGCCCGCAAATACGTTGATCACTCCCCCGTCTTCAGCCGCTATATTGCCACTGAACTGCGTATCGCTGACCTCCGCCGTGCCGTTAAACACCTGCAGCGCGCTGCCGACTTCCGCCGCAATGTTGCCATCGAAGCTGCTATTGCTCACGGTGACCGTACTGAAGGCCGAACCAATCGCGCCGCCACTCGCCGCCATATTGCCGCTGAATTCGCTGTCGACGATAATGATTTCGCTGGCCCAGGTATCCAGTACGCCGCCAAATGCCTCCGCCACATTGTCCGTGAAACGGCTGTTAAGCAGTTCCAGCCGGCTGCCGCGGTTGGCGATAATGGCGCCGCCGCTCTTGCTTCTGCCGGTTTCGCCATCGACGAAGGTGAAGCTGACTTCGTTGTGGGCCAGCCCACCCGTCAGATGGGCGTTTTGCAGGGTAAGCGCGCCGCCCATATCGACATAAAAGATGCGGAACTGCTCGTCCCCGTTGATGGTATAGCCCGCGCCATCAATGGTGATGGCGGAGAGGACACGCGGCAGTTCTCCTTCCAGGGTGATGTCGGCAGTGAGCGTGATAAGGTCGGCGCCTTCGCCGGCTGGGCAGGCGCCGCGCTCTTCGTCGGCGTTGGCAGCCCTGATGGCATCGGCGAGGGTGCAGTCCTCATCCAGCGTGTAGTCGGTCGCCAGAGTCGGCGCGAAGCATAGGAGCAAGGCAAGGGTTAGCAAGATGTATCGCATGGTTAATTCTCCTTAATTATAAGAACTTTTTCCATATTAGCGCATGACTTCCAGTATAGCACACTATTGCCAGTCATCCGCGCTTTGGTTCCGACCCCATACCGCGGTAAAGCACACGCTAAGCCCCGACATGGTAGCATCCGGCGCCCGCGGTCGAGCTTCGGTCTTATGAGAATCGATTATGTGATTATCGATTATGCGAATAAATTTTGTGCCAAAAAACCATATTGGCAATTGGCCAACGGACAATATGCGGAGGGGGCAGTGGGCTGTTAAGCCGCGCGATGCGACGAGGGCAGCATGGATGGGGTGTGAGCGGCTGGGTGGTCGCGTACACGCAGATTTTCACCAGCCGTCCTATGCGCATTCAGGTGGCGAGGTTGGCTTGTTGAATCTTATTCTTTAAGTGGAAGGTTCTAGCCTTTGCCTGCCGTATCACCGTCTGATAAGTGCGCGCTTCGATTCGTATGCGGTCATTGTGTCCTCTGCGCCTCAGTCGTGACTTATTCTCGGTGCACTCTATGCTTAAAGCCATTGGTGGAGGCTCATGCCCCCCGTCCCGTACTACCCCTCGATCCGCCCGCTACGACGGGGGCGGACAGCTATTGATAATAGCTCTCGCGCTTCTTGTAGTCCTCGTAAGCTGCGCGCGCCTGCTTGACCGACTCGCTGTCGCTGACCTCCGCCACCGGCACATCCCACCATGATTCGTAGCCCGGGACGCGCTGTCGGCGGTCCGTTTCCGTCACGATGCAAACCGGACGACCCTGGATCGTCTTCGCCTCTTCCATGGCGCGGGAGAATTCTTCGCGATTAGCGGCGCGGATGACATGCGCGCCCAGGCTCTCGCAGTTCTGCGCGAAGTCGATGGGCAGCGTCTCGCCGTCGAGATGGCCTGATTCGCTGCGATAGCGGTACTTGGTGCCGAAGCCGTCGCTGCCGACGCTCTTGGACAGGCCGCCGATGCTGGCGTGACCGTGGTTGTCGACCACGATGATATTGACCTTGACGCCCTCTTGCACCATGGTGACGATCTCGGTATGCATCATCAAGAAAGAGCCGTCGCCGACCATGACCCAGACCTCGCGTTCCGGATCCGCCATCTTGACGCCCATGCCCCCGGCGATCTCGTATCCCATGGTCGAATAGCCGTATTCCAGGTGATAACCCTTGCGATTCCTGGTTCGCCAGAGCTTGTGCAGGTCGCCGGGCATGCTGCCGGCCGCGCAGAGCACGGTATCGCCCGGCGCCGACAGCGAATTGACCATGCCGATGACCTCGCCCTGGCTCAACAGCGGCTCGTGCTCCAGGTTGTAGATGCGATGGACCTCGGCATCCCAAGCTTGATTGTAAGCGAGGGCCCGGTCATGATAGGCGCGATCGGTCATGTAGCCATTCAAGAGGAACAATAGCTCTTCCAGTGTAACCATGGCATCGCCGACAAGGGGCAGCGCGTTGTGCTTGTAAGCGTCGAATTCGGCCACATTGATGTTGATGAAGCGCAGTTTCTCGTTGGAGAATGCCGTTTTGGAGGCGCTGGTGAAGTCGCTGTAGCGGGTGCCGATGCCGATGACCAGATCGGCCTCGCGCGCCAGCAGATTGGCGCCCTCGGTCCCGGTCACGCCGATGGCGCCCAGATTCAAGGGATGGTCATAATCAAGCGCGCCCTTGCCCGCTTGCGTCTCGCAGACCGGGATGTTGGTTAGCGAGGCCAATAACTCCAGTATGCCGCAAGCCTCGCTGTAATGGACGCCGCCGCCGGCGATGATGATGGGCTGCTTGCTGGCGCGGATCCATTTTTCCGCGGTTTTCAGCGCCTCGATATCGGGCCGGTTGCGGGGGATCTGCCAGACGCGCTTCTCGAATAAGTCAGTCGGATAATCGTATGCTTCGGCTTGCACATCCTGGGGCAGCGCCAGCGTGACCGCGCCGGTATCGGCGGGCGAAGTCAAGACGCGCATGGCTGCCGGCAGGGCGGTGATGAGTTGCTGTGGGCGGTAGATGCGATCCCAATAGCGCGAGACCGGCTGGAAGCAGTCGTTGACGCTGATGTCCTGGGTATGCTCGCTTTCGAGTTGCTGCAAAACCGGCGCTTGCAGCCGCTCGGCGAAGATATCGCCGGCCAGCAGCAGCACCGGGATGCGATTGACCGTCGCCACCGCCGCGCCCGTGATCATATTGGTGGCGCCCGGTCCGATGGACGAGGCGCAGGCGAAGGTCTGCAAGCGGTTACGGTGCTTGGCATAGGCGACGGAAGCCAGGACCTGCGCTTGTTCGTTGCGGCTCTGGTAATAGCGGAAATCGGGCGCGTATTGTTCCAATGCCTGGCCGATGCCGGCTACGTTGCCATGGCCGAAGATGCCCCACATGCCGGCGAAGAAGCGGTTTTCGCGGCCGTCGCGGGCCACGTGCTGGACGGCGAGGTAGCGGACGAGGGCTTGGGCCATGGTGAGGCGGGTGGTGGTCATGGGGCGGTCCTTTCAAATCTCGGGGTTAAGAATCTTGTAGGGCGCGTTGGCGGATTCCCATAGTTGGATGCAATCAAATAAAGATGTATCCTTGAAATACATGTATTCATAAGCCGAACGCAAACTGATGGATAGTTGCCTGTCGTGAAACATAGGTTTCATGTTATCAGGCAAATCCTCATCAAATTCCGCTTTGAAAAGATTCGGCAGAATGGTTGACATGATGGATATGACATCCTTACCGCAGCAGAGTTGGATATTCTCAGGCGGATACTTTGCCTGTAGCTCGTCAGCTTCGCTTAACAGTCCTTCACTTGAAATCCATGTCTTCTGTTCTGCTAACCGTTTCGCAACCCACTCTCGATCAAGCTCTAGAGTGTCTCTATCAATGACTTCGGAAAAATCAATGCCTTCAAATTTGATACCGTAATCCTTGATATGGTTAAGCAAGCGAAAATAGCCAAACTCCATAGCCAGGCGCTGTGATTCGTGTTTCATTGTCTCCACAAACTCATGTACTTGTTCAATGTCATAATTGTAGAATGAGTTCCGCAAGAACTTTTTCAGCGCGTCGGAGCTAAGCAGCATCAATTCCATATCTGGATAACAGTTATCGTATAGCAAGTTGTCCACGCCAAGTGCTTCCGCTTGGGTAATGAGCCAGTAATCACCATCTACGATGCCTGCGACTCCTCGGTTACCAGATTTCTTAGTAATGTCTAACGTAGCAAGAATCCTGCTTTTGCCTTTGACTGGATATATTGTGCAGTCTTCCTTTGATCTGAATTCTTCCCACAGAACCTGGTCGGTCTTCCCTTCCACCATGACGAAGGTTTCGCCTTCGCCATAGATTCGACTGTAGATCTGATGCGTACAGATAATATTGGCGATAGCTTGCGGTGACCTTTCAGGAGACATTAGTCGTCCGCCTTTTCGCCTAAGGCAACCGTCCAATCCCATTTGTCGAAAATAACCTCTGGCGAGTGCGTGGCGATGAGGACGTCAAACTTGCGCAGCTCGATGATGCGCTGCAAGTCTTTAAGGAAGTTGCGCTGCCAGACGACGTTCATTGACAATTCGGGTTCGTCTATCATGACTAACGTATTGCGCTTAATTTCGAATAGAAGTTGGTAATATAGGATGAGGAGTTGCTGTTCTCCGGATGACAAGTGATCGCAATGAACATTCTTGCCATTGGCTCCCACAAATCTTAATCCTAGCTTTGCGTCAATCTCAAAGTGTTTAAATAGGAATCGTTCATTGATAATCTCCTCCAAAAGCATCTGTTCACGGTATGTAGGTATAAATGATCGTCTTTTAGCAATATACCTTGCGAGATCCTTTCTCCACTCCTTTGACTCGAAATAAGCGGCCACCACCGGATCCTTAAAATCTGAATCAAGGTGAGCTAACGAGGCTTGAACCCTATCTCGGTCCGTTACGATTGACTCACCTCGGGCTACGCCTTTGATGCTTTCAGAGATAGTGCTTATAGCATATCCAAGTCCTAAGCCGCCTCTTTCTCGCGACTTGGATATGTCGTACCCATCATCAATCCACCCACTGGTGTTTAGCACTTGTGTTCGATCAGCCATGATGAAACCGGTCTTAACCTCTCGCCGGATGGTAGTCCACTCTGGCACCTCACTATATATCGAATCGTGAATGCCGGGAACCATGTCAACCAATTGTTCGGATGTGAATTGCCAGTCATCCTTACGCCAAAGATCGAATTTGCCTGTTCCTTTACGTTCGAACAAATCGTCAATAATTCCTAACCCGTCAAGGTAAAACTCCCGTATTTGCTCTGTTTGAGAACCCTCATAATATTCTGGCCGCCTCAAAGAAAACTCAGATTGTGTTTCATTACCATCGTCGAAAATAAAATCAAGTGCATGGCAGGATTCATATCCTCTTGTATTATTCTGACACCGCTTTTCGACAATAATGAACGCGTCCGCTTCAAATTCAATTCGAATCCGCTCAAATGGCACTCCATCGATGACATAGTCGTAATCACAAGTGAATAGGGCATGTATCAATCGGAAGAACACAGTCTTTCCCACCCCGTTCGGACCGTGAATGATCGTAATCCGAGATTCCTGATTCAGTGGAATCTCGTGATCAAACATGCCGAAAAGCCCCTTCACGGAGATTTTCGTAATTCTCATCCGCCCCTACCCCTCCATCCCGTGATGCACAATCGGCAGCCTTGGATCCACAAAGGTCCAGGTCCCCTTGACCCAGGCATACGCCGGATCGTCGCTATTCGCCAGCGACTGCGCGCTGCCCGCCAGAAAATTCAAATAATAAGTCGTATAACCGTGCGCGCTGACCACGGGATGATAACCCTCCGGCACCAGCACGCTATCGTGATTGCCCGCCATCATGACACCGTCGATGCTGCGGTCGTCGTTGTAGACGCGCTGATAGGCATAGCCGCCGGGATGATCGATCTTGTAGAAGTAGATCTCTTCCAGATCCGCTTCCAGCAAGTTGCCGTCTTCGTCTTCCACGTGCACATCGTGCTTGTGCGGCGGATAGCTGGACCAGTTGCCCGGGGGCGTATAGACCTCGACCGCCACGATGCGATGGCAGTTAAATCCGGGCGGCAGGATGCCGTTGATCTGCCGCGAGGCGTTGCCGCCGCCGCGCAGTTCGATCTCGCTGTCAGCCGGCGTGACCAGTTGCGTGGGGTAGTCCTGATCGGTGGGTACCCAGCAGGAAGCGAATTCCAGGGTATCGCTGGTCGCGGTGATCTCGAATTGCTTGTTCCGCGACATATACAGCGCGTAGGGCATGCCGCTGAAGACATCGGGACGCCGGCCCACATTCGTGAAGTCGCCGTCGCTGCTGCGGATATCGCAAACGCCGCCCAGGATGACCGTGGCGTTTTCATGGGCGCGGGTCTCGACGCTGAAGCTCTCGCCCCGGCGCAGGCGCATGGCCGCCATGTTGAGATAGTCCCAGCCCGCTTGCCCGGCGCTGACTTCGGCGAAGATCCCGCTGTCGCCACTGTCCTTCGATTTCACCAACATGGTTTCCGAGTTGTATTGCATGGGTTTACCCCGCGTCTATTTGGATTTGTGGGCGACTCACAGAGTCGCCCCTACGGATTTCGATTTCGGCTCTCCACATAAGCCCGCAGTTCCTCCACATGATCGGCGTAATGGGCGAAGGTATTGCCCACCAGAAAATACAGCAGCGGCATATCGCGGATATTGCAGACTTCCGGGTCATTGATTTCGTCGTCCGTCATGCGCCCCAACAGCTTCTCCAGCGGCGTGAAGCTCGCCTCGAACATCTCGAGCACGGTCTGGAGCGGCAGATCGCGATTGTCCTCATAGACGCTGGCGTTGACCTCGTCGGTTGTTTTCGGGCGCGTGAGCATCTCCCCGCTCAAGGCGCGCGACACCAGATTGGTCGCCGATTGTTCCCACCAGGTGATGTGGGCGATCAAGTCTTTGATCGACCAT
>JAPOOU010000213.1 GCA_026713245.1 Chloroflexota bacterium | reverse complement strand
GGACAAGTGGCTCGCGCGGTTTTTTCATATTACAGGGGCAGGGAAGTGATACCAAGTTAGTCATGCAAAAAAATCGCAATCCCCGGCGACTTGACTCCCCTCTCCAATGCTTTGGGGAGGGGCCGGGGGAGGGGTTAGAAAAGCGGCATTCCGCATTCTCATTACTTACTTGGTACTACAGAGGCGCAGAGAGAATATTGTTACATTACGGCGGTTTATGTGATTTTACGATAAGTTAGAGGTTTGTGGCGTTTTTTGGATTCTGCAGATCTGTCACTATCAGAATAGGGTTCGCGAATAATTCGAGCAAATGCCGGGGCGACACAAGTGCCGCCCCGAGAAATTGTGCGTGATATACGGCTTCGAGCAAAAGCGAAAGTTTTCTGCTCTGCGCGTCTCTTTTTTAATAAACCGCGTCGCTCATGCGACGAGACGGCTTATTATCGTGTGTGAGCGCGGCAGACATTTTCGCTGCCGCCGAGCGGCTGTGGTGAATATCAACCCACGATCGTATGCGACTGCTCGCGCATGTATTGCTGCAGGTAGTACCAACTGCCGGAGGCTTTGTTGCTGCCGGTGCTGCCCTTCCAGCCGCCGAAGGATTGATAGCCGGGCCAGGCGCCGGTGGTGGCGCCGGTGGCGCGATTGACATAGAGCACGCCCGCGTCCATATTGTCCAGGAACCAGTCGACTTCGTCGGCGTCTTCGCTGTATATGCCGGCGGTCAAACCGAGCGCGACATCGTTGGCATGCTGTATCGCTTCGTCTTTGCCGTCCACCGCGCGTACTGCGACGATGGGCGCGAACATCTCGTGGCGCCACAGGCGATGATCATCGGGCAGGTCGGTCACCACCGTCGGCGCCACGAAATAGCCCTCGCCCTGCTCCAGCGTCCGTCCGCCGATTCGGATGTCCCCGGCGCGCATCTCGTCGACATAGCCTTGATAAGCCGCATAGGCATCGGCATTGATGATGGGACCCATATAGGTGTCCTCAGCTGTGGGATCGCCCACCTTGATCTCTGCGGTGAGATCGACCAGCTTGTCGACGAAGGCGTCTTTGACGGAGGCTTCAACGTAAACCCGCGAGCAAGCCGAGCACTTCTGGCCGGTCAAGCCGAATGCCGAGCGCATCACGCCCAGCGCGGCTTTATCGAGATCGGCATTGGCGGTGACGATGGCGGGGTTCTTGCCGCCCATCTCGGCGATGACCGGTCGGTAGTATCCGGCAGCGGTGGTGAAGTTCTTGAGGATGCTCATGCCGACGTCATAGCTGCCGGTGAAGGTCAAGCCGGCCAGGTCGGGATTGGCGGTCAGCGCCTTGCCGGGCGCATCGCCGCCAAAAACGACATTAAACGCGCCCTTGGGCAGCCCGGCGTCGGCCATGCACTGGGCGATCATGAATGCCGTGAGCGAGCCCTCGGCAGCCGGTTTGAGCACGACGGTATTGCCCGCGACCAGCGCGGCGCCGCTGGGGCCGCCGGTGAGCGCTGCTGGAAAGTTGAAGGGCCCGATCACGCCCCAAACGCCATAGGGTTTGAGCACGCTGCGGTTGAAGTGCTGGTCGGTCTCGCTGAGCAGTTGCCGGTCGAAGCCTTGATTGTCGCGCATGGCTTCGACGCAATAGCGGATCAAGTCGGCGCTTTCTTCGACATCGCCGATGGCCTCCAGGCGGTTCTTGCCGATTTCCATGCTGACGGCAGCGGAGATCTCGAAGAGGCGCTCGCTGATAAGATCAGCTACCCGGTTGAGCAGGTCCGCCCGTTCCGCCCAAGGGGTATCGCGCCAGCCCGGGAAAGCCGCCTTGGCCGCAGCCACGGCTCGGTCGACATGGGCGTCCCCGGCGCGGGCGAAGTCGCCCAGAACCCAGTCGGTGTTGATCGGCGAGCGATTCGTGAAAACGCCGTCGCCGGCGGTCCATTCGCCGTCAATATACATGTTGTAGGACTTGCCCAGGTTGGCTCGCAGTTCAGCGACGTCTTCATCGAAGTATTCGTGCAGAAGCGGATCGGGGCTTCCCAACGTCGAATAGGTCACCTTGATATGCTTGCGTTGCTTTGCCATCAGTTTCTCTCCTAAATCCGTAACTTTGCCCGCGGACGGTTTATCTACATGGTACTCGAATCCAGGTCATGGCGCGCAGCGCTTGGATAAAAAAACACAAGTTTCGGGACAATTCTCGATCAGGTCAAGTCGTCGCTGTCCATCGTGCGCTTTTTGATGCGCTCGACGCGCATGATCAGGCGCTCGTCTACATCCGGGCAAGCGGCGATGGAATCGTAGGCGAGCCAGTCGTTCTCGGCCAATTCGCGCTGTTTTGCCGCCAGCAGGGGTAAAACCGCGGACAGGGCATAAATGCAGAAGTGCTTGCCTTCCGGGATGCGCAACTTCGAGCTTTCCGTGAGTTCGAAATAGTCTCCGACAGCCATACCACAGACGGATCGTCCTTCGATCCGCTCGACGGTGACGCGCAGGTCGTAGAGTTCAAATGGACGGCTCATGCGGCGCCTCGCTAGGGCAGTGATGATAATTCGGGAATCAACTATGCAAGAGTCGAAGACAGGCATCGCGGACGATTGTTTCCTCGCCCGGGTTGAGCGTCATGGGATTGAGACGGAATCGGGTCTCATCGACTTCAAAGACCGAGATAGCCGGATCGCATTCCAGGAAGGCGGCAACCAATTCGCTGGCTGACCTGCCCAGCGTCCCCGGATCGACGGTGACGAGGCACCAGGGCAAGGGTTGGTTGGCTTCGTTGGGGAAGTCGCGCTCGGCGGTGATGCCCGGCAGCGGATTGAGAGCGTCGCGCCACATGCGCACGCAGTCTTCGCAGTATGTTTGGCGGGCGGCGTGGTCCATGTTCAGATAGCGCTCGACGGCCGCCAGCACGCCCATCATCTCTTCTTTGCCGACTTTCAAAGGACGTCCAAGTCCGTGGTTGGGCACACTGATGACGCGGATCGATTCGATCATATCGCGGCGGCCCAGCATCAAGCCCGTGGGCTGCGGTCCGCGCAGGTCCTTGCCGCCGCTGAAGAGCGCAAGGGCCGCGCCCATCCCGGTGAAGTGCCAGAGGTTTTCCGGAGGCGGCAGTTGCGCCGCCGCGTCCACAACCACCGGCAGGTTATGATCGTCGGCAATGGCGATGACCTCTTGCAAGGGCGTATCCGTCTCGCCGACAAGCCGGCCAGCGAACCAAAATACGCAGGCGGTCTTTTTGTTGATCGCGGCCCGCAGCGCTGTCGGCGTGGGATCAATCTCGACGAAGCGCATGCCGGTCTGTTGCACGGCGAAGTCGTAGCCGTTGCGCTGGTTGCGATGGACGATGGCTTCGTTCTTGAGCGATGCGATCTGCGGGAAGTCCATGCCGACTTCGGGATGATGATGCAAGACGCAGGCGGTCGCCGCCAACATGACGCCGGCGGCGGCGCCGGAGGTGACGTAGGCGGCTTCGTTCCTGGTCAGTTCCGCGATGCGCTCGCCCACTCTGCGCTGCAATAATGGCAAGTCAATAAAGCAGCCGGCGGCCTCGTTCATGTCTCGCAGCACTTCCGGCGGCATCAGCGAACCGCCAAGTTTGGTCAAGTTGGCGTTGGCATTGATAACCGGGCGAATGCCCAGGGCGTCGTAATTAGTCATGTCAGACGATTTCCTCCGGATAGCGGATCTCCCAATAGGATGGCGGCGCGTCTTCCCAAGCGGGCGCGGCGCGACCGTTAATGTCATAAACGATCTCGCCGGCGCGCAGCGTCATTTCACAGCTCAGTTTGCGACTTCCGGTCATGCGGGCTTGACCGCAGTCAACGTAACCGAATTCCCCGTCCTGCTGTTTCAGGATGGCGATGTCCGCTTCGGCGCCGACGCTCAAATGACCGAGTTCGGGATGACCAATCTCCTGGGCGGGCGTGAACGTGGAGCGATAAATGACCTCGTCGAGCGGCATGCCCATGCACAGCAATTTGGACATCGTCGTCAGCATATCATGCACCACGCCGTTGACATTTCCGATGTGCAAGTCGGTACTGATGGAATCGGGGCCGAAGCCGCCCTGGTAGGCGGGGATGGCCTGGCGGAACCAGAAGCTGCCCGCGCCGTGCCCGAGATCGAAGATAATGCCGCGTTCGCGCGCCTCGAACATGAAGTCGGCCGGTTCGTTCTTGTCATTCAAGATGGGGAATTGCTGGGCGTAGACATGCGTGTGGATATCGCCGGGCTGCATTTTCCGCAGCAGTTCTTGGTAGGTCCGTCCCGGGCGATGCCAGAAATCGACCATCAGCGGTTTTTCGCAGATGGCCGAGGCTTCCAGGGCGCGGTCGACGGCGGCCCAGGGCGGATGCTCATCGTCGAAAGGTTGTGATACCCAGTAGTGGGCGGTTTTGATGCCGACGCAGTTTTCGGGATAAGCGAGCACGATCGAGGCGGCTAATTCCGGATCCATCTCTGCGATGTCTTGTTCGAAGGGTCCCACCATGCCCGATTTGACAATGTTGATATATGCGTAAATGCGTGTCTTTGCCCGGTCGATGACCGTCCGTTTGAAGTGCAGAAAGTGCTTGGCGCCGGCCGTGCCGGTATCAACGACGGTGGTCACGCCGGAGCGAAAGCAATGATGATCGGCAATAACGCTCAGGGTCTCGGGTTCTCGGGTGTGATAAACGTGGACGTGCATGTCGATCAAGCCGGGCGCGACGATGAGTCCGGCGACGTCGATGCTTTGCGCCGCTCGGGCGCCGGGGATGTCTTGGGCTACCTGGGCGATTCTGCCGTCGCTGATCGCGACGTCCCTGTCCGCGTCGATCCCGTTCCTCGGGTCGATGAGGCGGCCGTTTTTGAGCAGCAAATCGTATTGTGTCACGGGAGCGATCCTTGTTGCTGATTGTGAAATGCGTGAATTTACCCGGCTCATGTTTAACACAGGTTGAAGAAAATCACCACAATGCTCGGTAATGTATCCATTTCGGTTGAGATTCTTGTGACCAGAGCGCGACATGCGATTATCAACTTAAAAACCGAACGATTTGGCAGGAGCGACTGACTGCCGGCACAGACCGTCAGTCGTCTGAAGTTCATTCAGTTTCAATTTGTCGGGCGGCCCTACTGGCTGACAGGTGATTGCGGTTCTCTGTCTTAAGCAGTGGCGATTCACACCCTATGCTCGCAGCATCGAGAGGATGGCGGTCGTTCTGCCGGTGGTAAATATGTTATGCTCATGCCAGCCGGAAACTTGCGTGGAGAGTTGCAGATGGGCGAATTCTGGGGGCAGGTGGCGATAATCACGGGCGCATCGGGGCTGCTTGCTTCGGGTGTTGTGCCGATCTTTCGCGCGGGCGGCGCATCGCTGATTTTGACCTGTGGCGATGAGCGACTGGTTGAGCGTTTTCCGGATCTGGCGGGAGATCAGGCGCACCTGTGCTTTCCCGCGGCGGACTTGTCCGATGCGGAAACGATTGAGGGCTTGGTAGGGGCGGCTGTGGAACGCTTTGGTCGTATTGATATTCTGGTCAACATTGTTGGTGGCTGGGACGCCGGAAAGCCCGTGCACGAAATGCGCGTCGCGACATGGGAAAGTATGCTGCGGTTGAATGCGACGATTACGTTTTTGATGAGCCGGGCGGTGATCCCGACCATGCTGAAACAGGGGAGCGGCAAGATCATCAATATTGGCGCGCGCCCGGGATTGCGCTCGAGCGGCCAGGACGCCGCTTATGCGGCTTCAAAAGCGGCCCTGCTGCGTTTGACGGAGAGCATGTCGGAAGAGTACAAGCGGCAGGGAATCCGCGTGAACGCGGTGCTGCCCTCGGCGCTCGTCAGCGAGCAGCAATTGGCGAAGGATCCACATTCGGGCGTTACGCCGGCGCAACTCGGCAAGGTGATCGCTTTTCTCGCTTCCGATGCGGGCGGCATCATCAACGGCGCCGCCATCCCCGCCTATGGTACGAAGTTTTAGTGAATGGACGTTTGCTTCGCCGGATAACAGGGATTCTCTATAGTAGCCAAATGGCGATCCGGCAAAGTCCCCAACTGTCGACCTGTCTGGCGGGCGCAGCAGATTCGCCCAGGTCTCAGTCAAAGCCCCAGCGCTGCATCCGCGCCAAGATATCGCGCAAATGCTGGTAGCGCTTGCGCCGCTCGGCGACGGTCAGCTTGTTCCATTTCTTGCGCGTCAATTCTCGGTCAATGCGACGCAGGTTGC
>JAPOOU010000212.1 GCA_026713245.1 Chloroflexota bacterium | reverse complement strand
TACCTGGCACTGCTATGATGAATCGCGGGCCGCGCAATCAAAAGGTCACGCTGCAAGATGTCGCCGACGCCGCCGGCGTCTCCAAGGCGACCGCTTCTCTCGCCTTGCGCAAGCACGCGCGTATCTCCGAACCGACGCGCATGCGCGTGTTGCAGGCGGTTGAGGCGCTGGGATATGTCTATAACCAGCGCGCCGCCAGCCTGCGAACACGGCGGTCTTATACCATCGGCTTGATCATTAAAGACGTCTCGAATCCCTTTAACGCCGAGTTGACATCCGGCGCCGAATCTCAACTGGCGGATCATGACTACAGTCTCGTCCTGGTCACGACGGATGATGACTTGGATAAGCAGTCGCGCATGGTCAAAACCATGCTGGAACGCGATGTCGACGGCTTGATTCTGTCGCCGGTTGCGCAGACAACGATCGAATCAATGCAGGCATTAATGCAGTTTTGTCCGCTCGTTCTATTGATACCGTATTATCCGGAACTGGCTGCCGACTGCGTCGGCATGGACGACGAGAACGGCACGGCGCGCGCTGTGGAGCATTTAATTCAGCTAGGTCACCGGCGCATCGCCTTCGTCGGCGGTTTCGCCGCCCACGCAACGCGCTCGCGGCGGTTGCAAAGCTATCGTGAAACCTTGCGGCAGAACGGCATCGCCTTTGACTCGGCGCTTTGCATCGCCAGCCCCGTCACGCGACGCGGCGGATATGACGCCATCCATCAGCTATTGAACATGTCGAATCCGCCGTCAGGGGCCTATTGTTACAGTGATGTAATTGCCTTTGGCGTGATGCTCGGCTTGCGCGCGGCCGGCATGGAAGCGGGGAAGGATTTCGCTGTCATCGGCTTTGATAATGTTCCTGAGGCTACGCTCTGGCATCCCAGCCTGACAACTGTTTCAGCCGATCCGCGCGGATTGGGTGAAAGCGCCGCTCAACTGATGCTCCGGCGGCTAAGGTCGCCCGATGCGCCCATCAAACGTATCATTATGCCATCACATCTTGTCCTGCGCGATTCAACCGCGGCGCCGGTCACCGAGCGCCTTAACTGACTTTCTTCCAGGGCTCCGCCTGATAGAATGTCCGCCGTTTCATCGTGTATTCTCTCGCCGGGAAGTCGGTCATGACCGCGCCGTCTTTCATCAGCCACTTGTAACCGACATCGCCGCTGCGCCCGTTCTCCACAATATCGGGGCTGCTGAACACGCCGGCGATAGCAATGCGCCCTTTTTCGCTCGTATTAGGCGGGCTGTAATGCCAGGCGCTGCTATGCCAGACGACGATGCTGCCCGGCTGCAACTCGATATGCTCGACGCCGTAAGTATCGATCATTTCTTCGACGCGCTCATTCGGCAGCACGCCATGGACGCTGTCTTCATACAGCACATGCGGCACGATCTCGGTCTTGTAACTGCCCGGGATCATCTGCAAGCAGCCGTTCTCGATCGTGGCCGGGTCCAGCGCCATCCAGAAGTTGAAGGGTTCAATATCGCCATCGCGCCAGAGACCGTTGTCCTGGTGCCAGGGCGTGGCGCTGCCCGAACGCGCCGGTTTCAGGAAACAACTGTCGTACTTTAGCAAGATGTCATCACCGAGGAAGTAGCGCGCGATTTCCAGGACCGGTTCGCTGCAATGCGCGTTATGCCAGATTAACGGATTCCGCTGATTGAACTTGCTCAGTTTGCGGAAGCGCACGGCGCGCGCATCGGGACTATCATCAAGCATGGGATCCATCGGATCGGCATCGGTCATGATGTCATCGGTATCCGGCGTCAAGATCGCGTTCTTGATCACGCCCAGCATTTCGGCAGCGGTCTGCCGAGAGACCACATTAGGCACTGTGAAGTAACCGCGCTCTTCGTAATTTCGCTTTTGTTCTTCTGTCGGTTCCCAACCCATTTTTTTCATAACTCCTTCAGGTTAGCATAGGTCGCGCTTGCGCCTTACTTCAGTTCGATATTTCCGATATCCGTCGACATTGGCAAGCCGCCCGGTTCTATCGCCAGCGGCGGATTGACCCGGTGGACAATCGTATCCACCGTCAATGCCAGCGCCGCCCCGCCAATGCCCTGACGCACTGCTGTCATGACCGCCGCCGCTGAATCAATAACGCCTTCAGAATTCATATCCACGATGTGTCCGCTCTGCAGGTCAAACGTAGCGCCGTTCGCGCCGGACAAGATTTTGTCAACAACTATGCCCGGCGCTTCGTGACCGGCATTCGCGAGCAACTGTCGACACGGGGCTGTCGCCGCCGCAATCAGGATCCGCCCGGCCGCCCGCTCCTGCGGGTCAGCGCCCGCGCTGTAGGCTTCACGCAAGCGGTCGATACAACGAAGCAATGCAGTGCCGCCACCTGGCAGTACGCCACTCAGCAAAGCGGACCGGATCGCTGCGACGGTACGCTCGATGACGCTTTTCTGATAGCGCATCTCGCTCTCGCTGCTGCCGGGCGCATAGACGACAGCCGACCCGCCGCGCAGTCGCCCGATGCGCGTTCGCAGCAACCCTTGCCGACGCGAATCGTCGCTCAGCGCGAAACGCCGCTCCAGTGCCGCAATCTCGCGCCGGACGGTCTCCTCGTCGCCGGCGCCGACGGTGATGCCGAAGCGCTTGCGATCGAGCCAGGCCAGTTCCGATGCCCCAAGCAAGTCTCGCCTGATCGTGCCCGGACTGTGCCCGGTAATCGTCCTCAAAACCTGGCCGTCGGTAATCAATGCCAAGTCCTCAAGAGCGGCTTCCTGCTCGTCGACCAGTCCGGTCGGCTCGATATAGACGAGCGTAAAGTCGTCCATCTGTTTGTTGGCGCCTTGCGCGGCGATTATCTGCTCGGAGAATGACCTGGCGACGATCGCCAGCGAGTCAAAACCGGCCTGATAGGCGTCGGTAACGAGCGCGACCAGCGCATTTATATCGTCCAATTCGAAGTCGCTGATCAGCCAGGCTGTGTTCTTCAGCTCAATGCGCTCGCCTACAACACCTTCAAAAACAATGCCTGAGGGAACTTTGCCCTCCCAAAACGAGCCCAGAAAGAATTCGTGCTGCAAGTCGCGCCCGCCATCGCGCAGGTCGATCGGGCTATGCGGACTCAGTACATCGAAAATGTCCGCCAGCGCAGTCGCGATCGCTCGGTCGCCGCTGATAGACAAAGCCAGGCCTTCGATTTCCTTCGGCGAACTGATCTCTTGCGCCTGTTCTTGCAAGGCCGCGAGCATGATCTGGATGCCGTCTTCCAATTGCTCGCGCAATAACATGGCATCACCGCCGGCGCTGATGAAACGGCGTCCCTCGCTGAAAACACTTTGATAGAGGACCGCGGCCGTCGCCGTGCCATCGCCGCAACGCTCGCGCTGTTCCCAGAGCGTCTCGCGCAGCAGCATGGCGCCGATGTCGGCGTCGCGGTCGTCCAATTGCAGGATCCGCCGCGCGATTACCCCGCCGTCATCCAGCAGTTCGGGCGAACCCTTGCGATTGGCGTCATCCAGGGCGACCGGTCCCGTGAGCGGACCCAGCGTCGGGATGACCGCGCCCGACAGCGTGTCTATCCCCGCTTTGATTGCGTCTCGCGCCTGCGGCTGATGCAGCACTCGCGCCATACGGCTAGCCTTTAAGCCCGGTGAGGGTGATGCCTTCAATGAATGAGCGCTGCGCGAAGAAGAAGAAGATCACCATCGGAATCGTGAACATGGCCGCCGCCGCCATCAGCAAGCCCCATTCGGCGCCGTATTGGGTGAAATACAGGCGCAGGCCGATCGACAGCGTGTACTTGGTCGGATGCCGCAAATAAACCAGCGGCCCGATGAAATCGTGCCAGGTGTGAATAATCTCGAAGATTGCGACCGTCAAGATCGCCGGTTTGGAGAGCGGCACTGCAATCCGCCAGAAGATGCCCCATTCGCTGGCCCCGTCGATGCGTGCGGCGTCGTCCAGTTCCCTGGGCAGCGTCATCATGAATTGACGCATCAGGAAAATATAGAAGGCGTTGCCGAAGAAGTTGGGCACGATCAGCGGCAAGAAGCTGTTCAGCCAGCCGATCTTGGCAAACAAGATATAGAGCGGGATCATGCGCACCTGGAAGGGCAGCATCATGGTGGCGATGACGATGATGAATAGCGCATTGCGCCCCCGCCAGCGTACGCGCGCGAAGCCATAGGCGATGAAGGTGTTGGAAAGCACCGCGCCAATGGTGGCGAAGATGGTGTAGTACGTCGAGTTCCACAAATATTGCCAGAAGGGGATGGCATTGGTGGCGTCGATGTAATTCTCGATGCGATAAGTCTTGGGGATCAGACGCACCGGTAACTCGAATATATCAACATTCGGCTTCAACGAACTGCTTATCATCCATACGAAGGGCAGCATGAAAGTGATGCCAAAGATGATCAAGATGGCATGCGTGATGACAGTTTTCAGACGCTGGCGCAGAAAGTAAGCGCGCTCTTCGCGCGTCAGCGCCCGGCGACCGGGAGCGGTCGGCTGCAAGACGGCCATACTAGCGCTGCCCCTTATCGTTCATAGATGACTTTCCCGCTTAAGAACTTGAAGATGATCAAAGTCAAGCCCAAGATAAGGAGGAACATGATCCAGGCCAGCGCCGAGGCGTAACCCATGGCGAAATCGCGGAAAGCGCGGTTATACAAGTTGACTGCGTAGAGCAAGGTCGAATTGGCCGGTCCGCCCTGCGTCATGATATAAACCTCGGAGAATGATTGCAGCGAAAAGATTATCAGCGTAACCACGTTGAAGAAGATCTGCGGTGACAAGAGCGGCAGCGTGATCCGCCAGAACTTCTGAGTACCGGACGCGCCATCAATATCGGCCGCTTCATATAGAGAGCGCGGAATATCGTTGAAGCCCGACAAATATACGATCACCTGGCGGCCGCTGCCCCAGACGGCAATCAATATGATCGAATACATCGCAGTATTCGGCGATGCCAGCCAATTGGGTCCCTTGACGCCAATCAAATCCAGCAAGCCGTTCATCAAGCCGAAGCGCGGATTCAGTATCCAGATCCAGGTCAAGCTGGCCGCCACCACCGGCACCAGCACTGGGAAGAAGAAAATCGTGCGATATATCGACAGAAACCTTACATTCAAGCTCAGCAAATAAGCGATGAAGATGTCGAATATAGTGGCGGCCACGAGCAGAAGGGCGGCGTATCTGATTGAGTTGCCGATGGAAATCCAAAACAGCGGGTCAGCGGTGAAGAGCTCGACATAGTTGTCCAGGCCGACCCAACGCGGCGTAAAGTTTATGATATTGAAGTTCGTGAAGCTGAAGTAGAGCGAGGCGAAAAAGGGATAGACGGTGAAGGCCATGAAGCCGATGATCCAGGGCGCCACAAAGAACAAGCCCCAGACGGGCAGATTGTCCGTGCGCCAACTATTGGGTTGGTCGGCAGGATCCCGTTTCAATTTGAACATATGTCGCCTTGCCAGATCCTTCAACTGTAGGGGCGAGCCAATGCGTTGCTCGCCCGCCAGTGTCTACAACCGCTTCACTTCACAACTTCACTCAACGCTAGCTCCCCTCTCCCCTTGTGGGAGAGGGGGTTGGGGGTGAGGGGGTGAACTCTAACCCCTCAAGCGTTCCACCTCGCGCCGTGAACGCGCTACCGCATCGGCAAGCACTTCCGCCGGATCGGCGCCGTGGAACATGACGTTCTCGGCCGCATCAGTTAGCGCGCCGCCAAAGAAGCCGTTGCCGCCGAAGCTGGGACGCTGCAAGGTATTCGGCAGGATTTCGTCGCGCGCCAAAATCGTCCAGCCGCCTTCTTTCTCGTCGACTTCCGGCAGGTTCGCCAGAGAACGCCTTGAAGGCATGACGCTGTCCGGCAGCGCCTTGTTGATCGCCACGTAGGGCGATGAACTCATGAAGTTGGCGAATGCGAAACCGCCATCGGGATTGGCGCAATTGGCCGGTACAAGATACATGTTGCCATTTGACGTACCCGGCGTCGAGTCGTCAGCGCTCTCCAGTTGCGGGACCGGAACGACATCAAAATCTACATCCGGGCCATACTCACCCATGTCGTTATAGGACCAACTGCCCAGAACCCAGAAAGTGATCAAGCCCGTGTAGTAGATGCCCTGCGGCGTATTGCGGCCGAAGTTGTTGCCGCCGAAGGTGCTGGCGTAGGCTTGCAAGTTCTCTGCGCCAAACTCATCGGCGTACGATTTGTACCACTCGAACAGGGCGATCATGGCTTCTTCGTCGATGGCGATATTGCCTTCGGACTCGTCCCAGTATTGGCTGCCGAAAGCGGCGCCCCAATCCCAGATTTGCAGACCCGGCACCGTCGGCGAGAATCCAAGCCGGTTGATCGTGCCGTCATCAGCCACATCGTTGAGCGCCGCGCCTTGCTCATCCAATTCGGCGATGGTCGTCGGCGGGCTATCCGGATCCAAGCCGACCTCTCTCATGCGATCCTTGTTGTAATACAAGAACTGCACGATCGTCGAGATGCTCATGGCGTGCACATCGCCCTGGTACCTCATCTGATCGAGCGTCGCGGGCCAGAAATCCGACAAGTCGACATTTGCCGCATCGACATAGGGCTGCAAGTTGGTCAGCGCGCCGATAGCGGCATTGCCAACAGTCCCGGACCAACCGCGATGCACATCTGGCGGCGAGCCGGCGGAGGTAGCGGCGATCACGCGATCGGTAATCTCGCCCCAGGGCACAATGAT
>JAPOOU010000211.1 GCA_026713245.1 Chloroflexota bacterium | reverse complement strand
GCGTCGGTGTGGGCCGCGCTGGTGGGGGGGGGGGGAGGGGCGCGGGGCGGCGGCTCCCCCCCCCCCCCCCCGGCCCGGTCGGGCGGGGGGGTTTCCCCCCCCCCGCCCCGCCGCCCCCCCCCCCCCCCGCCGCCGCCAGCGTCAATGCCCTGTCCCAATCCGCGCCCCCCTGGCTCACGGTCATGCCTTCGAGCGCCCGGCGCAAACTCGCTTTGTCGTCGGTGTACGCGGTCAGCGGTTCAGCGATATCCGCTACGCGAATCAAGGAAATGATGTCCTGCGGGTTCATGTTGTTGATGAGTCCCAGCGCGCGTTCAATCGCCGCGTCAAAGCGCGACTGACCCTCGAGATCGGTTGCAGCCATGCTGGCGGAGGCATCAAGCAGCAAGGCGATCTTTCCCGCGCTGACGGTGGGCACTGTTATGAACGGGCGCGCCAAAGCCAAAACCATCGCCAGCAAAATGAGCAACTGCAAGAAGAGCAGCAAATTCCGCCGCAAGCGCTGCCAGGGCGTATTGGCTTCGGTATCCTTCACCACCTGCTGCCAAAGATATGTGCTGGAAATCAACAGTTCGCGACGGCGCAGCCGTAGCATATAAAGCAGCAGGATCGGTATCCCAAGAGCGAGACCGGCAAAGGCGATAGGCGCAAGGAAAGACATGGCGTCCTCGGTATCGGCGTCTACAAGGGCCTTACCCAAGCAAGTATATCATGCTCGAACTTGAACCAGAATATGCGCGGGAGTTCGCGGCTGAATTTCAGATTATCGGCGAGCCCCTTCCCTCAAATTGCGAAAAATCGGTAGAGGCGCGCCCAAATGCCAGATCTTGATTTCGGGTGACCAAATTGCTCGCCCCCACAGGCGTCTTTCATGTCGAAACCCGTAGGGGCGACAGGCGGTCTGTGTCGGCGGGCTGTGTCGGCGGGCTGTGTCTACGCGCCCTACGCGCCCTACGCGACCTATCATGTCGCCCGACGCACCCTCTGCGCCTCTGTGGAACGCGCTTACACAGGCCGTCAGCCGCCCGTGTTTGACTTGCCGCGCCACGCGACATCAGGAGCTATTCCCGCTTTCCGGGAAATTGATCTGCGGCAGGTCAAGCAAGCGCTCGTTAAGATCTTCAAGGGCATGCCGCAGCGGATCCGACTCGATTACGCCATCCTCAAGGAAGCGACTTACACGGTACTGGTCATTCATGTTAATCGACTGCACCACCATCATTGAATAGCCATCATTGAGTTGAATCAAGCGCGGGTATTCGTTCTTCAGGTTGTGGCGCAGCATCTGTAAGGACTGTTCGAAACTCGTCAACCTACCGTCCAGCTTTAGCCGCAATTCTTGACGTCGGTCTTGATCAAGCCCGTTCTCGTCTGCGGTATCAAGAACCAAGGACAATTGCGACCCTACTGCATCCATCCAGGCTGTCAGCGGTCGATAGTGAGCCGGGACAAGGCTCTCGCCGCGCAGCGCCAATCGCAGGGCCCGAAAGAATGCGCGTATCGCGCGGCTCATGACCGCTTCTCGCTACTCAAGAAATCGAGAGCAGCGCGCGCCGCGGCCCGGCCCTGGCGCAAACGCTCGTCAATCCGCGCAACGCCACGCTTCTGCGGCGGCCCCAGGCAATAATCGCTGCCGATCAAGCTGATGCCTTCGGGAAGCCGAGCGCGGATCGCTGAAACGGTCGCGGCATGATCGTCGTCGTAACAACTCAAGGGATCGGACTCGTTCCAGCGGTCGACCTGCGCGAAAAGCGGATTTTCGTCGCAACCATAATGAGAAAGGACCTGCGCGATTAAGTCCCCGGGGGAAAGATCGCTAGAGGCGCGGACGCCCACTTGCAACAGCAGGTGATCCGCGTCCGGCACGCGACCCGGCGAATCAGTTGCGAAGACGAAGGGATAGATGACGCTGTAGGGACGGATACGCCGACGCGGCAGGTCGCGCTTGTGATACCCAAGCGATACGCGCCGGATCGAATCGTAGTCGTAGCCGCGCAGCCAATCCGACAGGTCCGGCGCCAGGTTAAAGAGCATGCGTTCAGCATAGCGGGCGGGCGCCGCGACGATTACCGCGCCAGCGTCGAGCAGAAGTCCGTTTTCCAGGCAGAGCGTGAATCGCCCGTCGACTCTTCCTATCGAGCTGACCGCCATACGCATCAGTCGCGCGCCTGTCAGTCGCTGCGCCAGCGCGCCTGTCAACGACCCGGTACCGCCGCAAAAGCCGAATTGCCCCGGCTCGAACTCGAAGCGATCTTGGTCCAAACCTAGCTCGCCGAACAATGGCAAATCCTCTATTCCCGCGATGGCAAACGCGGAGGCGTCCGCGATGAAACCGCCGGCAGCGGTTGAGACGATACTCCCGCCCAGGCGTTTCTTGACCTCAATCAGCGTATAATGGATGGGATGCTTTTCAAGTTCATAGCAGGCTGCAAGACCGCTCAGGCCGCCGCCGATTACGACAACATCGCGCATAGGGCACCTTAGAGACCGAGATTACACGAGCAGATAATAACGCAAATTCCTCAGGTTGCGCAGGTATGCCGCGGCCGGGAGTGATTTCCGTGCGACCAGAAGGCTCAGCCCTGTTTACGTAAGCCACGTCGCTCATGCGACGAGAAGGCTTGTTATTTTGTGTGAGCGCGGCATTCCTGGGACTTTTTCGCTGCCGCCGAGCGGCTGTGTGAGCGCGGCGGACTTTTTCGCTGCCGCCGAGCGGCTACAAGGCTCGCTTTCGTTGCGCGACTTGCTTGCACGTAATTCTGGCCAAGAAAGCGCAGCCAAATTCACACCCGACAGCTAGAAAATGACGCCATTATGCCTACCAAACCACAACATAATGACAAGCGAT